>JBGAUK010000054.1:0-24112 GCA_044228695.1 Chromatiaceae bacterium
GGCCTCTTGGTCCAGGCGCTGGCGTTGCTCCCATTCGAGTTGGGCGGCGAGGAGGGCGGCCAGGTCGAGGGCCTGGACCTCGTCGAGACGGGTCTTGCCGGCCAGCCAGGGGCCGAGCCAGGTTTCCAGACTCCGCTCTAGTTGGGGAGGCGTCAGATCTGGCCAGCCGGCATCGGGTTCCAGGGCGCGCATCATGAGGACGCGGGCCTGGAACTGGCGGGCGGTGTCGCTCCAGTTCAGGGCCTGGCCGGGATCGCGCCGGATGCGCGCCAGTAGCAGGTCGGCGACCGGGTCCGTGGTCAGGATGGCCGCCGGCTGGGTGGTCAGGTGGATGGCGCCCAGCCGCGTGACCTCCTGGGCGCTGGCGGCCTCCCGGCCCGGATCCCAGGTCAGGACCCGCTCGCGTTGAATCCGATCCGCGAATAGGGCCTGGATCTCCGGCTCGGTGATGGACAGGGCAAGCTGGATGCGGCCATCCCGCCCGGCGGCATCCAGGCCAGCGGCCACCAGATAGGCGTGGCTGGCCAGGGGATCGCCCGGTGGGAGAGCCGCGCCGGAACCCTGGGCCAGGAGGTAACGGCCCTCTCGCTCCAGGCGCCGCTGGGCGATCCGATCCGGATAGGCCAGGGCGAGCAGGCCGCCGCTGGTGGCAATCGCTCGCTGCTCATGCCCCTCCGACCCCCTGACCATGCGGCGCAGTTGCGCGGCGGCGCGGTCGATGGCGGCGAGCCGGCGACCGTCCATGTTGCCGGGGCCCCGGCGGTCACGGAAGGCTTGCAGGGCGAGCAGGCGTGCCCCCAGGTCCGCCGATCGGGGCTCGCCGGGCCGGCGAATCCAGGGATCGCGTTCCGAGAGGAGGGCGCAGAGGTCCACTGCCTCTCCAGCCAGGTCGGGGGGTGCCCCCCGTAGCAGGGCAGCCAGGCGCGGATGGACGGGCAGGCCCGCCATGGCACGGCCGAGCTGGGTGATGTGGCCACCCGCGTCCAGGGCATCCAGACGGACGAGCAGGGCTACCGCCTGCTCCCAGGCCGGGCGCGGTGGGGCGTGCAGCCACTGGAGTGCCGCCGGATCGCGCACGCCCCAGAGGGCCAGTTCCAGGGCCAGGGGGGCCAGATCGGATTGCAGGATCTCGGGCGCGCGGTGTTCTGGACGGCCCGCCTCCTGGGCCCGGGTCCAGAGCCGGAAACAGATGCCGGGGCCGAGCCGCCCGGCGCGCCCGGCGCGCTGATCCGCCGAGGCTAGGGGGATGGCCTCCGTCACCAGCCGGGTCAAACCCGATCCCGGCTCAAAACGTGGTTTCCGGGTCAGGCCCGAATCTACCACCACGCCAATGCCGGGGATGGTGAGGCTGGTCTCGGCCAGGTCCGTGGCCAGCACCAGGCGCCGCCGGCCGTCCCGGGACCCGCCCAGGACCTGGTCCTGATCCGCCACGGGCAGGGCGCCATGCAGGGGCAGGATCTCGATTCCCTGCTCGCCCAGACCCGCGAGTCGTTCCCGGAGGCGTTCGATCTCCCCGGCGCCGGGCAGGAAGACGAGCAGGTCGCCCTCATGGCCGGTCAGGGCCTGGCGGATGGTGGCGACGAGGGCCGGTAGCCAGTCACGCCCGGGGTCCCGTTCGGCGTAGCGGATCTCGACCGGATAAGGCCGGCCGCTGGCCTGGATCAGGGGCGCGCCGCCCAGCAAGGCCGCCAGGGGCCCGGCGTCCAGGGTGGCGGACATGGCCAGGATGCGCAGATCCGGGCGCAGGTTGGCGACCACGTCCAGGGTCAGGGCCAGCCCCAGCGCCGCCGGCAGATTCATCTCGTGGAGTTCGTCGAAGAGGACGATACCCACGCCCGCCAGGGCCGGGTCCGACTGGAGGCGGCGGGTCAGGATGCCCTCGGTTAGGACCTCGATGCGGGTACGGGGTCCGATCCGGCGCTCGAAGCGGACCTGATAGCCCACCGTCTCGCCCAGGTCCTCGCCGAGCAAGGCCGCCATGTGCGCGGCGGTGAGGCGAGCGGCGGGGCGGCGTGGTTCCAGCATGAGGATGCGCCGGCCCGCCAGCCAGTCCTGATCGAGGAGAGCCAGGGGGACGCGGGTGGATTTGCCTGAACCCGTGGGGGCCTGGAGCAGGGCATGACCGGCCTTCAGAGCGGCGTTGAGATCATCCAGGACCCCGGCGATGGGCAGGGGCCCGGCCGTGACTGGGGTCACGCGCCAGTCTCCAGGGTCTCCCGGTAGCGGGACGCCAGGATGTCGAGGAGGGCCGGGTGGTCACCCACCAGTCCCGTCAGGGCGATGCGCAGTTCGGGGTACTCGGCCTTAACCGCGGCCGCGATCTCGTCCAGGTCCCCGCCGGGGCCGGCATGACGGCCGGCGAACAGAAACAGGGGGGCGACGAAGACCGGGCTCTGGCTGTCCGCGCGCGCCAGGCGGCGCAGCACCTCCAGCAGGAGTTCGCCATTGAAGTCGTATTTGGGACCGGCGCGACGTTCCATGGCGGCCTCCTCGATCTGGATGCCGGCCATCAGCCGGGAGCGCAGGTCCGCCGTCACCCAGCGCCGGGCGGCATTAACCTCGGGGCGGGGGGAGCCATGATCCACCAGGACCAGGCGTCGAGGCTGGAATTGGGTCTCCCGAGCGGCGGTCGCGATGCGGTCCATCAGAATGGTGGTGAGGCGTGGCTCGCCCTGGGGCAGGGGGCAGAGTGGGGCGGCCAGGCGGAAATCCAGAGGGCCTAGGTCCGCGCGCAGCCTGGCCGCCAGGGCCGGAATGGCCTCGGTGAGGGCCCCGCTCGGGCCGAAAAAGAGGGGGATGATCAGAAAGCGCTGGATACCCTGGCGCAGACGGTCAACCAGCCAGGGCTCCAGGGTGGTGGCCGGTTGCCCAGCGAGTTTGTTGGCGCTAATGAGGTCGGAATGGGCGATAGAGACGGGTTGGACGGGTTGGCGGAGACGTGCGGTCAGGCGCGCGGCCAGGTCTCGCAGGGCCAGGGTGGACTGGGGGCGTCGCGAGCCATTGTCGAGGAGCAATATCTCGCGCATGGCGTTTATATCCAACACAGAAGAGTTTTCGTTAGCCCGGGCCGGGGCGTCGGGCGGGAGACGCCGTTAATACCTCCCTGTAGGCTTGGCGACAGCATCCCTGCTGTCGACAGCCCCGCCTATCTC
This sequence comes from Chromatiaceae bacterium, assembly GCA_044228695.1. Taxonomy (GTDB): domain Bacteria; phylum Pseudomonadota; class Gammaproteobacteria; order Chromatiales; family Chromatiaceae; genus M0108. The sequence goes on from JBGAUK010000054.1 coordinate 3,153, forward strand.
CATCCGGCCCTCACGCCAACTACCGAAGCCTGACTCGCGATGGGTACAGACTCCCAAGGCCGGAGAGGTGGGGAATCGCTCCCCGCGGGGTGAAGCCAGGGGGTCAGTCAGGGCTCGAGGACGTAGATCTCGACCCGGCGATTTTGGCTCCGGCCGGCCTGCGTATCATTGGAGGCGATGGGCTTGGCCTTGCCGAGGCCCGCGGCGGTCAGACGCCCGGCGGCGACGCCCCGTTCGACCAGGGCTCCCAGCACCGTCTCCGCGCGCTGCTGGGACAGAACCAGGTTGGTCTCGTCGCGTCCGGTGCTGTCGGTGTGGCCCTCGACGCGGACCTTCAGCTCCGGAAACTCCACCAGGACGGCGGCGATCCGGTCCAGCCGGGGGATCTCACCCTTGGGCAGCAGGGCCTTGCCGGCCTGGAAGCGGATATCATCCTCGCTCAGTGCGAGCAGGGTACCCTGGTCGGTGACGCGGCCACCGAGCGCGCCCAGTCGCTGGGATAGGGATTTGCGCTGCTCCAGGGCTTGGTCGCCCCGGGCTTGGGCGGTTTGCAGATCGGACTGGGCCTGCTGGCGGACCTGGTCCAGTTGCTTATTCAGGGCCACAATCTCCGCCTGGCGCGCGGCCAGGTCCTTGGCCAGGGCGGCCTCCTTGTCGGCCGCCGTCTGGGTCAGCTTCTCAAGCTGGGATTGGGCATCGGCATGGGCCGACTGAGTGTCCTGCAGCTTGTCTTGCAGGCCCGCATGGTCACCCCGCAGGCTGGCAAGGGTCTCGCGCTCCTGGTGCAGGGCGGTCTCGGCGGCCTCGATCTTCTGGCCGGCGTCACTCAGGTTCTGTTTGAGCCCCGTGTGATCATCCTGCAGGGTGGCTAAGGCCTCGCGCTCCTGTTGCAAGGCAGCCTCGGCGGCCTCGATCTTCTGGCCGGCGTCGCTCAGGCCCTGCTTGAGCCCTTCGTTTTCATCCCGCAGCTTGGCGAGAGCCTCGTGCTCCTGATCCCAGGCGGCCTGGGTGGCCTCGGTCTTCTGGCCAACCTCGCTCAGGCTCTGCTTGAGCCCCTCGTTCTCATCCCGCAGCTTGGCGAGGGCCTCGCGCTCCTGCTCCAGCGCGGCTTGGGTGGCCTCAGCCTGCTGGCCCGCCTGGGCCAGGCTTTGCTTGAGCTCATCGTTGAGTTGCCGGGCCTGGGACAGGGCGTGCTCCACGGTGATGAGGTTTTTCTGCTCGGTATCCAGGGCCTGGCGCGCCTGGAGCATTTCCGACTTGGCGGCCAGGATGCGCTTCTCCCAATTCGCCGCCATGGCCGCCTTATCGGGGTCACTGCCGACGAGGAGGGTCCGGAATTTGATGATCTCTTCCGTGAGGTCCTCGGTGATTTGCTGGGCATGGGCCTCGTGGCTGGCGGCGGCCTCGGTGGCGGCTTGATGGAGGTTCTCGATATCGGCCTTGAGGGCGGCAATCTCGTCGCCAGCCCCTTGGAGGCGCTGTTGGAGGTCGGCCTCGACCGCCTTGGCCTCGTCGCGCACTTTGGCGAGGGTGGCGTCATGCTCCTGCTGCTTGGCCTGCATCCGGGCCTGGAGGTCTCCCTGGTCCCTGGTGGCGGTGGTCAATTGGTCCGAGAGCTTGGCGTGGGCCGTCTGGGCGGTCGTCAGGGCCTGTCCCTGCTCGTCGATGGTGGCCTTGTGGGCCTGAATTTGCTCTTGGCTATATTGTTGGTGCCAGATCAGGAGCGCGCCTAGGCCAAGGACCAGGATGGCCAGTAGCCAGAGCCAGGTGCGCATGGGAGAGGCAATTTTCGGTTCGGTCATCTTCTCCTCCATTGAAATTCGTGCCGGGGAATCTTGGTGGGGACTGGCCCAAGGGGGCGCGCGCCGCCAGTTTATCCCATGGGCAAGGAGGGCGGGCAGTCTTTAATTCAGGGCCCGCCCCCTGGCGCTAAATCCGCCGCCATCGCGTTCGAAAAGAGGGGGGACGCGGATGACAAGGCCGCGCCGCCCATGCAAAATAGCGGCGATACCTAATTTTACTGCCCAAGTCGCTCCCACTCCCCTCGCTGCCGGTGGGGGAGCGTCTTGTACTTTCCCTAAGATCATGTCAGGACCCTCCGCCATGCGTCAGTTCCTCAAGAAGATTGCCTGGATTCCCCTGCTCGCCCCCCTGGCGGTGAACGCGGGGGACGAAACCGTCCACATTTACAACTGGAACGACTATTTCGCGGAGGACACCCTGTCGGGCTTCCAAGAGCGCACGGGTACCCGAGCGGTGCTGGACCTCTATGACAGCAACGAGATCCTGGACGCCAAGCTCCTCGCGGGTTCCAGCGGCTATGACCTCGTCTTCCCCACCGCCCGCCCCTTCGCGGCGCGCCAGATCAAGGCCGGTATCTATCAGCCCCTGGACAAGTCCAAGCTGCCGGGCCTGAAAAACCTGGACCCGGAGATCTACACCTCCCTCAAGGACATAGATCCCGACAATAAATATCTGGTGCCCTATATGTGGGGCACCACGGGGCTGGGCATCAACGTCGATAAGGTCAAGGCGGCCTTGGGCGAGGAGCCGGTGGCGAGCTGGTCTTTGGTCTTTGACCCGGAAAAGGCCAAGAAGCTCGCTGGCTGCGGTCTGACCCTATTTGATGATCCCACCGAGGTGTTTGCCGCCGCCCTGGTCTATCTGGGCAAGGATCCCAACAGCCGGGATAAAAAGGACCTCAAGGCGGCCCAGGATCTCATCAAGGCCGTGCATCCCTATATCCGTTATTTTCATACCTCCCAGGTCATCAGTGATTTGGCCAACGGCGACATCTGTATCGCCCAAGGCTATTCCGGCGATGTGCTCCAGGCCCGGGACAAGGCCAAGGAGGCCGGCAATGGCGTCAAGGTGGCCTACCTGGTGCCCAAGGAAGGTGCCGTCCTCTGGGTGGATGTGATGGCCATCCCCAAGGACGCCCCCAATCCCGCCCAGGGTCTGGCCTTTATCGAATATCTCCTGGACCCCAAGGTGATTGCCAACGCCTCCAACTTTGTCAACTACGCCAACCCCAACCTGGCGGCGACGGAGTTTCTGGACGAGGCCGTGCGCCAGGACCCTGGCATCTACCCCTCCAAGGAGACCCGCGCCCAGTTCATTACCCTGAAGGAGCCCAGCGATAAGGAGATGCGCGAACTCAACCGCATCTGGACCCGGCTCAAGGCCAATCGCTGATCCGGGCCGGCGCGGGCGGGCAGCCGGTGTCTAGGCCGGACGATCGGGGGCCCGGTGCCCTGGAGGCCTGGCAGGACCCTAAGGCCAGGCCCTATGTGCGCATCGAGGGTGTGACTCGTCTCTTTGGCGAGGTTCGTGCCCTGAACGACGTCAGCCTGGATATCTACCAGGGCGAGTTTTTTTCGCTCCTGGGGGGGTCCGGCTGTGGCAAATCAACCCTGCTGCGTCTGCTGGCGGGGCTGGACAGTCCCACCCGCGGCCGCATCTGGATCGACGGCGTGGATGTCACCGACATCCCGGCCTATCGTCGGCCGGTGAACATGATGTTCCAGTCCTACGCCCTCTTCCCCCACATGAACGTGGAGGCCAACATCGAATTCGGCCTCCGCCAGGAGAAGATGCCCCGGGCCGAGCGCGCCGAGCGGGTCGGCGAGATGCTGGATTTGCTCCACATCGGCGACTTGCGCAAGCGCCGGCCGGACCAACTCTCCGGCGGCCAGCGCCAGCGGGTGGCACTGGCCCGCTCCCTGGCCAAGCACCCCAAGCTCCTCTTGCTGGACGAGCCGCTGGGCGCCCTGGACAAGAAGCTGCGCGTTCACACCCAATTCGAGTTGGTCAAGCTGCAGGAACGCATCGGCATCACCTTCGTGACCGTGACCCATGACCAGGAAGAGGCCATGACCATGTCCAGTCGCATCGCGGTCATGGACGCGGGGCAGATCGTGCAGATCGATACCCCGACGGGTATCTATGAATTTCCTAACTCGCGCCTGGTGGCGAGCTTTATCGGCTCGGTCAATCTCTTCGAGGGCAAGGTGACCGCCCGCGATGGCGACGAGGTATTGGTGGCGGGGGAGGGCGGGCTGACCATGCGCGTCCGCTGCCGTCAGCACCTGGCCCTGGGGACGCCGGTGGCGGTCGCCGTGCGGCCAGAGAAGATGCGTCTGTGCCAAGAGTGCGAGGGCACGGGCGAGAATCGCGTCACGGGTCAGGTCGAGGATATCGCCTACCTGGGGGATGTCTCCATCTTCCATGTGCGGGTCTCCCCGGAGCGCGTCGCGACCATGACCCTGGCCAATATCCACCCCCGCACCGAACAGACCCTGACCTGGGGTCAGGCGGTGACCATGGCCTGGTCACCCGTCTGCGGCGTGGTCCTGACGGATTAGCGCCATGGTTAGTCAGGGTGGTCGCCATCGGATGCCGGGGAGAGCCACGGCATGAGCCAGCAGAGGGGCCCGGGGGGGGAGGGCTGGCGGCAGCGGCTGTTAGGTGGCTGGCACTGGCGGCCCGGGCACTGGGTCAACATTGGCCTGCCCTATTTCTGGCTGCTGTTCTTCTTTTTTCTGCCCTTTGTCATCCTTTTCCAGATCAGCCTGGCGGAGCCCCTGGTGGCCCAGCCGCCCTATTCGGCCCTCCTGGAATGGGTGGACGACTCGGTGTTCCAGATTCGCATCAATCTGGGCAATTACACCCTGGCCTGGGCGGATGACCTCTATCGCGCCGCCTTCCTCAATTCCCTCTGGGTGGGGCTGGTGTGCACCCTGCTCTGTCTGCTCATCGGCTACCCCATGGCTTATGCCATCGCCACCGCCCCGGAGCGCTGGCGGATACCCCTGCTGATGCTGATCATACTGCCCTTCTGGACCTCCTTCCTGATTCGGGTCTATGCCTGGATCGGCATCCTTAAGAACAACGGCCTGCTCAACAACTTTTTGATATCCCTGGGGCTGATCGACGAACCCCTGACCATCCTGCATACGCCCCTGGCAGTCTATATCGGCATCGTCTATTCCTACCTGCCCTTCATGGTCCTGCCCCTCTACGCCACCCTCAGCCGCCTGGACCTTACCCTGCTGGAGGCGGCGGCGGATCTGGGTTGCCGGCCCTGGCTGGCCTTCATGCGCGTGACCCTGCCGCTGTCACTGTCTGGCATCCTGGCCGGCAGCCTGCTGGTTCTTATCCCGGCGGTGGGCGAATTCGTCATCCCGGACCTCCTGGGCGGGCCCGATTCCCTCATGATCGGGCGTATGCTCTGGACCGAATTCTTCTCCAATAAGGATTGGCCCCTGGCCTCGGCTCTGGCCCTGGTACTGCTCGCCGTGCTGGTGGTGCCCTTCGTCGCCCTCCAACGCTGGCAGTCGAGCCTGGAGGGTGAGTCATGAAGGGTCGTCGCTGGCCCATCTACAGCCTCTTGGCCTTCGGCTACGCCTTCCTCTATGTGCCCGTGCTGCTGCTGGTCATCTATTCCTTCAACGCCTCGCGCCTGGTGACCGTCTGGGGCGGATTCTCGACCCACTGGTATGGCGAACTGCTGCGCAACACCCAGATTCTGGACGCCGCCTGGCTGAGCGTTCGTATCGCGGCGGTGAATGCCACCCTGGCGGTGGTCCTGGGCACCCTGGCGGCCATGGCCCTGGTCCGCTATGGGCGCTTTCGTGGGCGCGGCGGTTTCGAACTCCTGCTCACGGCACCCCTGGTCATGCCGGACGTCCTCATCGGTCTGTCCCTTCTGCTCCTCTTCGTCGCCATGCAGCACGGCATCGGCTGGCCCGACGGGCGCGGCTTCACCACCATCGCCATCGCCCATATAACCTTCAGCATGGCCTATGCCACCGTGGTGATCCGGGCGCGCCTGGCGCAGATGGATCGCTCCCTGGAGGAGGCGGCCATGGATCTAGGCGCCCGGCCCCTGGTGGTTTATCTGCGCATCACCCTGCCGCTGATCGCCCCGGCCCTGCTGTCCGCCTGGCTGTTGGCCTTCACCCTGTCCCTGGACGACCTGGTCATCGCTAGTTTCGTCGCCGGGCCCGCCTCCACCACCCTGCCCATGGTTGTTTATTCCAGCGTCCGCCTGGGCGTCTCGCCCCAGATCAACGCCCTGGCCTCCCTCATCCTCTTGTTCGTGTCCCTGGCGGTCATCATCGCGGGCCTGGTCATGGCGCGCCGGCGGGATTGAGAGGGCTGGGGCCTAGCTGGGCTGTCTACCCAGCGCCAGCCACATACTTCGGCAGCGAGCGGGCGGGCCGGGTGGCGGTGGGCGGGGGTGTCGACCGCAGGGATGCTGTCGCCAAGCCTACAGGGACGTATTCACGGCGTCCCACGCCCGCCGTCACCCGGTCCGGGTAAACCAAAATCCGAGTCTTGACGAGGTGAAAGGTGTCCACGGATAGAAGGCAATTTCTGCGACTGGCCGGTATCGGCGTCCTTGGCGGCGCCACCGGGGTCGGCCTCGCGGGGCTGGCAGGGTGTGGCGCCCAGTCGGGGGAAATCTGGAGCCAGCGGATCCGCTACCCGGCGCCCCTGCGGCGGGGGGCGATCATGGGCATCACCTCCCCCTCGGCGGGGGTCAAGCCGCAACTGGGGCCGCGCATGCGGTTTGCCTACGGGACCCTGGCCGATCTGGGCTACGGCTACCAGGAGGGCGAGTGCCTCTGGGGCGATAGTCTGATGAGCGCCCCGGCGCCCGAGCGCGCCGAGGAACTCCAGCGCATGTTGCTGGACCCGGCTATCGGGGCGGTCTTCCCGCCCAATGGCGGGGAGCTCCTAATCGATATTCTGCCCTACCTCGATTTCGCCGCTCTGTCCGCGGCCCGCCCCAAATGGATCATCGGCTACTCGGACCTCAGTACCTTCATGCTGCCCTATAGCCTCCTCACCGGCATCGCGACCCTTTCCGGCACCAATCTTTGGGAGAGTCCCATCGATCCCACGGCTCCGGGCCTGGCCTATTGGCACCAGGTCGTTACCCTGGGGCCGGGCGCGAGCTTCACCCAGCACGCCGCCGACCGCTATCAACCCCATGACAGCGACTGGGACAAGCTGCCCCCGGACATCAGGCACTTTGATCGCACGGCCCCGGTCCGGTGGCAATGTCTGCACCAGGAAAACCAGCCGGATTATCGGTGCCAGGTGGCGGGCCGCCTCATCGGCGGGACCCTGGATGTAATTGCCATGTTGTGCGGATCGGCCTATGGCGATCTCCCGGGCTTTGCCCGGGACTATGCCCCCGAGGGCCTGCTGGTGTATCTGGACAACTGCGACTTCAATACCGCCCAGTATGGTCGCGCCCTCCACCATCTGAAACTGGCCGGTTGGTTCGATGCCGCCAACGCCATCCTCATCGGGCGCACGGCCGCGGAGGCCGTCGAAGGCTTCACTCAGCGCGATGCCCTAGTCAATGCTCTCGGTGACCTGGATATCCCGATCCTCTACGATCTGGATATCGGGCACCTGCCGCCGCAACTCATGCTGGTCAATGGGGCTCTGGCCACCCTGACCTTTGGGCCCGCGGAGCACAGGATCGACCAGACCCTGGCCTGAGTCAGTGACTTGGCCCGGAATTGACCCTATGCGAAATCGCCATGAAATTTATACGCTTTGGCTCCTGCTAGGCCTGTTACTGCTGGCTCCCCTGTTCTGGTCTTGCGCGGACCAGAACGATCCGGACGGCCATGTCTCATCCCCCCGGGTGTTGCTCATCACCGCCCATCCCGATGACGAGACCTTGTTCAACCTGGGCCGTTTCAAGGAACGCGGCTGGTATGTCGCCGTCGCCCTGGTGACCAATGGCGAGAGTGGCAGCGTGGTACAAGCCATTCGCCAGGACTATGACCCCGACCGGGATAAAGATATTCTCATCGAGGCAGCGCCCGGCCCAGATGCCTGGCTGATTCAGCCGCCGGCTGGACCGCGTCTGCGCCAAATCGCCACACCCTATCAACTGGCCGAACAAAGGCGCGGCGAATTCCTCTCTGGTATGGCCAGGCATCGCGTTTCCGAGGTCTTCTTCCTGTCCACGCTGGAAGACGCGGATTTCGAGGATAGCTGGGATAACGGTGTCATCAACTGGGACCATAACCTGCTGGTCCAACGGCTGGGAGAGGTCGTCAGCCTCGCCCGGCCGGACATCATCATCACCCTGAATCCGGACGAGACCTGGGCCCATCCCCAGCATCAGGGGTTGGGCCGGATCGTCCGCGCCTTGCAACAGGACGGGTTTTTCGATCGTCCCGGCGTGCCGCGCCCGGCGCTTTATGGTCTGCGTGAGCATGGCTGGTATTTCCAGTCACTGGAACGCCAGGTGGGTGATCTGACCTTTGACCGTTACGAATGGTCGAGCGTCCTGGAGACTACCTATGCCGGCTATTGGTGGGACGTGACCAGCACCTATATCAGCCAGAGTTCCCATCCCATCTGGTTTGAGGCCCGGGCGGGGGTTGGGATTCTGCCAGGTTATGCCGAGACAGACCGGATCAGGCGCCTCATCTGCGAGGACTGCTCCGGCGGCTTGAATGAGCAGTTTGAACGCTATCCGCCGAACCGCCTTGGCATGAACCGCTTGCCTGACAACCCGACCCTTTACAGCGTCCGCTAATATCGGAGAAAGCCATGCGTCCCGCCCTTGCCGCCCTCCTGCTGGTCCTGCCTTCGCTCGTCACCCTGCCGGTCTTGGCCGGGGAGCAACTGCTCCCCGGCGCCATCGAGGCGGTGGCGGAGCTGCCCATCAATCCCGGCAATCTCGCGGTCACCGGATCGGGGCGCGTTTTCGCCACGGTTCACCAATTCCGCCGCGCCGCGGCGCAACTCATCGAGCTCACCGGGCCCAATAGCTACCGGCCCTGGCCGGACTCGGCCTGGAACGGGCCCTTCGGCTCGGGTCCGGAGGTGTTGAACAGTGCTCTGGGCATTCGTATCGATGGCCAGGACCGCCTCTGGGTGCTCGACAATGGTCTGGGAGACCCCGTCCACCAGCCCGATCAGCCGCCTAAGCTGCTGGCCTTCGCCCTCGCCGACGGCCGGCTGATCTTCCGCTATGATTTCCCACCCGAGACGGCCCCCTCGGGAGCCTTTCTCAATGACCTGGCCGTGGATGCGAAACGGGGCTTTGTTTATATCGCCGATCCGGGCGGCGGCCAGGCCCCCGCGCTGGTGATCCTGGACCTCGACCAGCGCACCTCCCGGCGCTTTACCGCCTCGCCTGCCCTGCAAGCAGAAGACCTGGACCTGGTGGTCGAGGGCCGGGTCATCGGCCTGCCCGGGGCGGACGGCAAACCCAAGCCGGCCCGCATCGCCGTCAACCCCATCACCCTCTCCGCGGACGGCGAGACCCTCTACTTCGGGGCCATGAACGGCAGGACCTGGTACCAGGTGCCGGCGCGGCTGCTGCGTGAGGGGGCGGATGACGCGACCCTCGCCGCCGCCATCTTCAAGGCCGGACCCAAGCCGGTCTCGGATGGTGCCGCCACCGATGCCGCTGGCAATCACTACTTTACCGACCTGAGTCACAACGCCATCAGCGTCCTGAGCTCGGACGGCAAGCTGGAGACCCTGGTCGCGGATGAACGACTCCTCTGGCCGGACGCCCTCCACTTCGGGGAGCCGGGTTGGCTCTATATCGCCGTCAACCAACTCCATCGCTCGCCAGCCTTGAACAGCGGAGTGGATGGCGCCGAGCTCCCCTTCCGCATCATGCGCGTCTACACCGGGAGCGAGGGCAGCGAATAGTTCTCCCTGCCAAAGTCCCCCGCCGCGCCCACGCGCAAAGGGTCATCCATCCCCCCTCCCGCGACCCCAATTATCCCTAGGCATGGGCTAACGTATTGGAAATTAATCAGCGATTCCTTGGAAACCTTTAAGGATTAATGGATTAAATCATCTCTAGTCTTATCACCCCAGGCCTTCGGCCACCCCCTCCAGAAGCCCCTTCAACTTTTCTCCGCAAGGGCACAGAGCAAACCAACGGGGAGAGATGGTGGCCGCATGCCGGATCCCGCTGGGTCAGCGGTCAGTTCGGCAGCGCGGCGCGATGCTTTGCCAGGTGTCAATGGCCGCCGATGAGGCTTAACCCCGAAGCCGCGAGGCTCCGCAGGGGTGGCGAGGAGGCGATTAGCGTAAAACTCCAGGCCAGTTTAGGCGTGTGGGCGAACGCGCACTGTCAGCGACCCCGGCGGTGTGCTTTGCGCCGTGCATAGAGATTCATCAATGGGGTAACGGAGATGCCGTGAAGTACGATGGAGGTGGCCACCATTGTGAGAGTGAGTGCCGTGATGTCCCTCGCCATCGCATCAGGCAGACCATGGCTTATCGCGTACATCAGGTAGTAAATGGAACCGATGCCGCGGATACCAAACCAAGAAATCAGGATGCGCTGATCGCGCGATACCGGCGCGCCGAGCAATCCCATCCATACCGACAGCGGGCGTACCCCCAAGAGTAAGAGCGGTACAAACCAAATGGCGCTGCTGGGAAGGTAGCTGTACGAGAGCATCGCGCCGACCATCAGAACGACCGCTACCTCGGCGATTCGCTCCAGTTGTTCGTTGAAGCCTTGCACCCTCTTCATCATGTAGGCGCTGGCATGTTCCGATTCGGTGGCAAGCGCCTCATAGGACGGCCCCACCGGTAGACTCGTCTCCGCGGCAGTGTAGGTATTGAAGTTACCAGGCTGCTCCTTGACACGCTGAAGAGCCAACCCCGCGGCAAAGACCGCCAGAAAGCCATACCCCTGGACGAGCACGGCAAGCCCGTAGGCCAGTGCAATCAGGCCCAACGCCAGGAATTCGTCGAGGCCGACGGACTCCTGGTGGCGGCTACGTAAATAGACCACCAGCCTGCCAAGCAGGGTACCCAGGGCCCCGCCGACTAACAAGCCGCCGGCAATCCCCCACAGCACATCAACCGCGAACCAACGCCAGCCGTACATGCCCAAGTCATGCAGTCCGAGCAGGCCGAGGCCCAGCATCACGAATGGAAAGGCGGCGCCATCGTTCAAGCCACCTTCGCCGGTGAGGCTGAAGCGTAAGCGATCACGGTCATTGGCCTTGAGCACCTGAACATCGGAGGCCAGCACCGGGTCGGTGGGCGCGAGGATGGCACCCAGAAGGACCGCGGCCCCGAGCGAGAGCCCGAGGCCCAGGGTGCCGATCAAGGCAATCAGCGCCACGGTAATCGTCATCGAAATGGTCGCGAGCCGTACCGGCAGACGCCATCCCTTATCCGACAGCGGAAGACCGAGCTTCAGCCCGACCGCGAATAGCGAGATGAGCACCGCCACCTCGGCCACACGTTCCAGAATATCCGCGTAGGTCTGTGGATCGGGTGCCATGAGGGCCAATCCGGCGGGACCAAGCCCGAAGCCGGCTCCGAGATAGAGCATCGCCGTGCTCAGGGGGAGCCGGTGGAGCGACGTCCCCGACAAGGCCATGGTGATTAACAGCCCACCGATGATAAGTGCCCAGATTGCAAAGGTCATTGGATGTCGGATGGTCGGTTCAATTAGCCTGGCTGAAGTGACTTGCGAATCGCGCCGCGCCCTTCCGCGAGCCGCGCCGATTTCACTGCTATGGGGCAGGCTGCGACGCGGAGTGGCCGGAATTTGGGGCGCGCATCACAGGGAAGCCTGTCATCGTCCGACCGTACATCGTTTCCCTGGCCACTGATGTACGCTCTCACGCATAGCCCCGGGGGGGGAACCCCAAAGTCACTTCAAGATTTTGGTGAACTCAGACCGTAGCCAAACTCATACAGAAGGCCCGGTTGGCGTTCCGCTGGCGAGGCGCTGGCCGGCAAGAGGCTGTTGGCGTCACGCGGCCAGGCATAGGGCAACTTGCCGGTGAAGGGGGCATCGCCGAACAGTGTATCGGCGACGCCGGCGCCCTCGCTACCCGGCAGCCAGGCGGCGACCAGGGCGTCGCTGGCTGCGAGGGCCTGATCGAGGATGAGCGGCCGTCCGGATACCAGCACCAGGACCAGCTTGCGCGCCAGGGGGCGCATCCTGGCGATCAGGGCCTGATCCTGGGACGACAGGCGCAGGCCCTGGGCATCCCGGTCGCCCAGCCACTCGGCATAGGGCGGCTCGCCGATCAGGACGAGGGCCACGTCGGCCGGGGGGCCGGTAAAGTCACCGTTCGCTGCATAGTCGATCCGGGTGATGGCGCCGCCAACCTGACGCAGACCGGCGAGGAGGCTGGTCCCCCCGGGCAGGCGGGTGTTGTCGCCCTGAAAGCCACTCCAGGTCAGGGTCCAGCCCCCACTCTGTAATCCCAGATCGTCGGCGTGGGCCCCGGCCACCCGAATATGCTGGCCGCGTCGCAGCGGTAGTGCGTCCTGGTTCTTGAGCAGGACCTGAGACTTGCGGACCGCTTCCCGGGCCAGGGCGCGATGTTGGGGGCTGCCGATCAGTTCGCCCGCGGCCGCCACCGGCCCGGGGTGTTCGAAGAGGCCCATGGCGAATTTCACCCGCAGGACATGGGCGACGGCCTCATCGATCCGGTGAGCGGAGATCTGGTTGGTGGCGGCGAGGGTGCGCAGTATGCCGATGACCTCCGCGCTTCTGGCGGGCTCCATGAGGACGTCCACGCCGGCGTTGACGGCCATGGCCACTTGCTGGTCGAAGCCTTGGGCCGGGAGATGTCCTAGGGCCTCCCAGTCGGAGACCACCAGGCCACGGAAGCCGAGTTGCTGGCGCAGGAGCCCCTGGAGCAAGTCGCCATGGCCATGCATCAGGGTCCCGTTCCAACGGCTGTAGGAGACCATGACGGAGCCTACCCCGGCCTCGATCTGAGCCTGGAAAGGCGGCAGAAAACGCGCCAGAAGGGCCGTCTCCTCGCCGCGCGTGTCCCCTCGATCCAGGCGCGACCAGACGCCCTTGAGTTGGAAATGGGAACTGCCATCCGCGACCCCGCCGTCACCCAGAAAATGCTTGGCGGTCAGCAGCGGGCGGGGCAGTCCCGCCCCCAGGTCCGCCAGGCCAACCTGGTAGCCGGTGGTATAGGCCAGGGCAAGGCGGGTGACCAGATCGGTATTCTCACCCAGGGATTCGTAGGCGCGTCCCCAGCGGATGTCGTTGACCACCGCCACCAGCGGCGCGAAGTTCCAGTAGAGGCCGACGGCGGCGAGTTCGCGGGCCGTGGCCGCGCCGATGCGGCGCATCAGGTCCTCGTCGCCCGCCGCGGCCAGTGCCACCTGGTGGGGGAAGACGGTGGCCCCGGGCAGGGCGCCAAAGCCATGGACCGCGTCGATGCCATAGAGGAGGGGGATGCCGAGGCGGGTGCCCAGGGCCGCCGCCTGGTAGCCCTGGATCTGGGCTGACCAGCCGTCCGGATTGTTGGGGTCGGGGGGCGGGCTATCGCCGCCAGACAGCATGGTGCCCAAGTGGAGCGCGCCGACCTGGGTCGGGGTCACCCAGTCGCGCCCTCCCATGACCATCTGCCCCAGCTTTTCGTCCAGGGTCATGCGCCCGAGCAGGTCGGCGACCCGTTGCTCGACGGGCAAGCCCGGATTGCGGTAGGGGGGGGCCGTGGCCTGGGCCGTCAGGGAGCCGCAACCCAGGGCCAGTGCTAGCCAGGTGGGTAGCTTGTCGATCCCGGTCATGATCTTTTCCCCTGCGGAGGCGTTAAATTCCAGCGATCAGGCCCCGCCGGTCTAAAGCGGCGGCCATCTGCAAGCACGGGTTGAGGGCGCCGTGAATCTTGTTTAAGGTCAGGGAAGTAGGCATCGAGACGGCAATTGGATATAACTGAAGTGGTCGCATTATGGCGTATGCCGAAGCTGTTTCCCAGGTGCTCAATCTCGGTACCGCCGCTGCCATGGCACCCGCCAGCGAGCTGCTAGCGGGTGATAAGTCGGTGACCGCCGCGGCTTTAGCCACGTCCGTGAGGGTCCCCCTGCCACGGCATCGAAGCGGATTTTTTTGCGCCTGTTGGTACAGCATGCCCAGGCGTGCCTGACGTATAGTATTTCCCCCCGCGCAACGCACCGGACCGCCATGCCCACTGATCCCCTGTCCCACCTGCTCGAGAGGCTCGACTTCGCCTGGCGGCGAGCGTCGGCGATCCCCGCGACCCTGACCAATATCCAGTGGCGCGCGGACGCCTGTGACTCGGGCTCCATCCTCTTCTTCCAGCGCTTCGCGGACGGCAAGAGCGACCAGGACCTCTATCGGCGCTACCTGGCGGCCAGCCCCTGCGCGGTCCTGGTGACCAACCAGAGGCTCGACTGCTTCGAGGCCATGCCGGGCAAGGGGATCTACGTCACCCGGCCCGGGGACTGGGCCGAGACGGTGCGGCGCTTCTGCGACCTCGTTTACCCGCTGGAGCCGGGCTCCCCGCGCTTTCTGGGCGTCACCGGCACCAACGGTAAGACCACCTCCGTCAAGTACCTGGAGTCCATGCTCGCGGCCCAAGGGCTAAGAGTCCTGACCATCGGCACCCTGGGCGTCTCCCGCAACGGTCAACCCTTCGTGGCGACCGGCTTTACCTCCCCGCCCCTGATCGAGCTGCGACGGTTGCTGCACGCCGAACGGGGCGGGTGCGACGTGGTGGCCATGGAGATCAGCAGCCATGCCCTGGACCAGGGGCGCGTCCAGGGCATCCCCTTACAGAACGCCGGCTGGACCAACTTCTCCCAGGACCATCTGGACTATCATGGCGACGAGGCGTCTTATTTCGCCGCCAAGGCCCGCATCCTCGACCTGATCCAGCCGGGTGGGCGTCTCTTCTGCTCCAGCCCCGAGGTGGCCAACCGCCTGCGCGGGCGCGGCGAACCACGGGTCCCGATCGAGGTTCTGGGCCCGGCCACCCTGAGTCCGGAGGCCATCGCCGCCAAGCCCTTCCTGGCCCTGGCGCACAACCGGGCCAACTATGCCCTGGCCGCGGCCCTGGCGGACGGCATCCTGGGCCCGGGCGCGCGCCCCTACTGGCGGGATTTGCAGCCGGTGGACGGGCGCTTCGAGTGTCAGTCCATCGGCAACCGGACCCTGGTCATCGACTTTGCCCATACGCCGGATGCCCTGGAGACCATCCTGACCGCCATCCGCGCCGCCTTCCCCGGCGCCAGGGTCGCGACCCTCTTCGGCTGCGGTGGGGATCGCGATCACGGCAAGCGCCCCCTCATGGGTGCCGCGGTGGCGCGTCACTCCGATCACCTCATCGTGACCTCGGACAATCCCCGCACCGAGGACCCCGAGCGCATCATCGCCGATATCCTGACTGGCATACCAGGCCCGGCCCCAGAGGTGATGGTAGATCGCCCGGCGGCCATCGCCCGCCTCTGCGACCTGCTGGCCAGCCGACCGGCGGATGAGCCCTGGGTAGCCCTGATCGCCGGCAAGGGCCACGAGCGCTACATCGACCGGGACGGTCATAAGACCTATTACAGCGATCAGGACGAGGTAGAGCGCAACCGGCGTCGCCTGGGCTGGTAGCTCGAGTTTCAGCCCCCGCCGGCCTCGCGACGCGCCACCACCGCCCCGGTCTGGCCAAGGCCCGACCCCTAGCACCCCAGGACCTGTCATGCCCCTGCGCCATCTCTACTCCATCCCCGGCGGGCTCCTGCTGGGCATCGCCCTGGCCCTCGTCCTCCCGGCCGGGGGCGCCTACGTCGCCTGGCTCGGGCAGATCTTTATCTCCGTCCTCAAGCTCCTTATCCTGCCGCTGATTCTGGTCTCCATCTACGCCTCCCTGGCCAGCGGGGATAATCTCCGGCGCATTGGCGGCCGCACCTTTCTTTACTACTTCGCTACCTCCGCCGTGGCCGCCCTCATCGGGATCCTGCTTGGCCTGATCTTTGCCCGTGACGTCCCCGCAGGCCTGCTGAATCTGGCGCCGGCTACCCCGGCCGCGGCCAGCTTCAGCTTGGACCGGCTCATCGACAGCTTCATCCCCAGCAACCTCTTCGCCTCCCTGGCCGCGGGCAACGTCCTGCACATCGTCTTTGTCGCCGTGCTGGCCGCCGCCGCCTCCCGACGTATCTCTAAACACCACAGGGCCACCCTGGTTGGCGGGGCCCAGGCCCTGGACGCTCTTTTGATGCAGACCCTGAACGGGGTCCTGGCCCTGGCGCCCCTCGGCATTTTCGGGCTGGTTTACGCCAGCCTCGCTACCATGGACTGGGCCGGGGCCTTCCAGCTCCGGGCCTTCGTCTGGGCCGTGGTCCTGGCCGCCGTCCTGCACGGCGCCCTGGTCATGCCCACCCTTTATCGCGTCCGCACCGGTTGCTCCCCCTTGGCGCTGGTGGCGGCCTGCCGGGAACCCTTGCTCACCGCCCTGTCCACCGCCTCCAGCAACGCCACCTACCCGGTCTCCAAGCGTGCCCTGGAGGCCTTCGGGGTCAGCGAGCGGGTCACCAGCCTGACCCTGCCCCTGGGGGCCACCCTTAACATGCACGGCTCCGCCCTCTACCAGGCCATCCTGCTGATTTTTATGTCGCAATTGGCGGGCGTCGATTTGAGTCCCTGGCAGACGGCATTCATCGTCCTGCTGACCATGGCCTCCTCCGCCGGCACCGCCGGCATCCCCGGGGGCGGCATCGCCATGATGGCCTTCATGCTCGAGTTGCTCGGCCTACCCCCGGCCTACCTGGCCCTCTACCTGGTGGTGGACCGCTTCTTCGACTATCCCATCACCGCCATCAACGTCTGGGGCGACCTGGTGGTGGCGGCCATCGTGGACCAGGAAATCAAGGATGTCTGATGAGGCGCTCCTCCCCTACCGCAGCCCCCCGACCCTGAAAACCAACAACCTCCTGGGTGTTCGGTATAAACTCCTCCGCCACCTCGGGTGCGTTTCGAGAGGCTGCTGATGATGGTGCCTGGCCTTTTTCCTGCTCTGATGGCCGCCAGCCTGCTGGCGGTGAGTCTTCTCACTCCGGCTACCGCCCTGGCCGCGTCCGCCTGCCGGCAGGGGGACGCTGCCTGGGTCTGGACCGCCCCCCTCTCCCCCGAGCCCGGGGAGCCCCTGACGATTCTGGCGGTGGCCACCGGCGGCGACCTCGATCAAGTCCAGATCACGGACCCCGGTGGGCATCGGACCGGGCTGCGGACCTCCCGGGGCGGCGGACCGCCCTGGCATCTCCAGGGGACGCTCCCCGCACCTCAGACGGGTCCCTACCGCATCGAGGCGACGCGCGGTGGCCGGGTGCTGGCCTGCGCCGAGGTCAGGGTCGGTGGTGGCGCCGGGGACCGGGGCAGCGGCGACTGGGACCTGGCGTCTCAGGCCCTGTACGCAGCCTGGATCGAGCGCCTCTTTGATGCGCCACCCAACGAGTCCCTGAGCTTCCCGTCCCTGGCCCCGGTGCTAGCCGACCCCGGGCGCAACTTTCTCCATGGCTATCTGGGTCAGGACGAGGACCGGCGTCTGCCCGCCGAGCCGGATTGCGCGGACCTGTCATACTTCCTGCGCGCCTACTTTGCCTGGAAGCTGGGCCTGCCCATCGCCTACCGCGCTTGCAGCCGCGGCGACCGCGATAGCCCGCCCCGCTGCGAGGCCCCCCTCATCGACCGGGCCTTTGCCGGCCCGCCGGCACCGGCCGGGACCTTCCGGGACGTCAGCCGGCGGCTCATGGACAAGGTCCACTCCGGCAGCGGCCGCACGGCCCTGGGGGACGAGGCCACGGACTTCTATCCGGTCCCCCTCGATCGCGCGGCCCTCTGGCCCGGCACCCTCTATGCGGACCCCTACGGCCACACCCTCATCCTGGTCAAGTGGGTCCCCCAGACCGCCGGACACAGCGGCCTGCTGCTCGCGGTGGACGCCCAGCCAGACAACTCGGTCAGCCGCAAGCGCTTCTGGGAGGGGACCTTCCTCTTTGCCGAGACGCCCAGCGCGGGCCCCGGCTTCAAGGCCCACCGCCCACTGGTCGCCCGTAGCCAAGGGCCGCGCCTGCTCGCCAACGGCGACCTGGATGGCCGCGATGGCACCCCACCCTATTCAGCGGAGCAGGCCAGCCTGTCATCGGCGGACTTCTACGCCCGCATGGAGCATTTGATTAACCCCCGGGGGCTGGACCCAGAGGCCGCCTATGACGCCACCCTGGCGGCCCTGATGGAACAGGTCGAGACCCGGGTCACCTCGGTGGACAACGGCGAGACCTATATGCGCGCTCACCCCGGGACCCCGATCTCCATGCCCAGCGGCCCTGCCATCTTCGAGACCACGGGGCCCTGGGAGGATTACGCGACCCCCTCCCGGGACATGCGCCTGCTGATCGCCCTCAATGTCCTCGAAGGGCTGCCGGAGCGTATCCGGCGCTATCCGGAACTCTATGTCCTGCGCGGCGAGAGTCCCGCCGCGGCCGCCGCCCGCATCGAGCGGCTCCATGCCCGGCGAATCCAGGAACGCTTCGTGGGTTATAGGCGCAGCGATGGGAGCACCTGGCGCCTCAGTCTGGCCGACCTCTATGCCCGCCGCGCCGGGCTCGAGGTGGGGTACAACCCCAACGACTGCGTGGAGCGGCGCTGGGGGGCCTCCCCCGGGACCCAGGACTATGCCACCTGCCGCCGCCAAGCTCCCGGTGAGCAAAAGAAGCGGATGGAGGAGTACCGTCCCTGGTTCCGCGAGGCCCGCAGGCCGCCGCGATGACCGCCGACCCGGGGCACCTCCGGAATCCGTTGGGTCAGGCCTTAGTCCGACGGGCGCCCCGTACCCCGACGCGCCTGGCGGTCGGACCTTAAGCCCTACCCCCCTTAGCCCCGCCCAGGAGGCCTGCCGTGCCCATCCACCTCCCCGCCCTGGCCCTGCCGGGACCTGCCCCCGCATCCTTGGCGGTAAGCTCCCGGTTCCTCACCGGCCTCCTCCTCTGTCTCGCCCTCCTCGGCTGTGCAACGGCCCCCCCGCCCGCGGAGGGCCCCCGGACTTGGGCGGGACGCCCCATCGGCCCCCCACCGGCGCCTAACCCCGGCCTCAAGCAGAACCTCATCGCCCGCGCGAACCAGGAGTGGGAATTCTTTGGGCGCCAGACCGTGGTCATCAAGGGCAGCGAGGAGAGCATCCCTCATGTCGGCGCCTGGGAGGACGACGTTGGCCCCTACAGCGGCCGGGTCAACGCCTACTGGTACGCGGTGGGAAAACCCAGGCTGGACGGCCGGGATTGCCAGGAGCCCTGGTCCGCCGCCTTCCTGAGCTGGCTCATGGCGGGGGTGGCCGTGCCGGAGAGTCAGTTTCCACCGGCGACGGCCCACTGGGTCTATCTCGCGCGCCTCATCGAGCAGTCCGACTACCCGGGGCGCTACTTCGTCCCCCAGCGGGTCGCGGACTACAGCCCGGAGCCCGGCGACCTCATCTGCGCCACCCGCGGCCTGACCCGCCCGGCCACCTACAATGGCTACACCAGTCCCGAGGCCCTCAAGGGTGCCAACCTCCATTGCGATCTGGTGGTGGGAAAGCAGGGCCAGGCCCTGGAGGCCGTCGGCGGCAACGTCCGCAACTCCGTGTCCAAGAGCACCCTGGAACTCGACGGCCAGGGCCACCTGCAGGCCACGACTCGGCGTCCCTGGTTCCTCATCCTGCAAAACCGGTTGTGAAGCCGTGGCACTCCTGTCCCTGTCTGTGACGCCGGATCACCCGCTTGGGTGGCGGGGCTATTCCGATCCGATGGCGGCTTTTTGACCCCTCGGCCCAAACGGGCCTGATCACGCCTGGGGCCCCCTGGTGTGGGGGCCCGCCGCGAGGTTGCTCCCCGCCGCATCGCACCAAGTTCAGGGGCCTCTGGGGTGCGCTCTGTCGCGTCGGTTGCGACCCCAGTCAGTCCTCGCATCTCCATCTAGGCCGCGCCCGGTCCCGGGAGCCCGCCGAGGAGGCGCTCATTTAGTCGTGTGTCCCTCGCCGGATCGTGCTATTTTGCTCGGTCGAATTCGGACTGCCGCGCTGTGCCGGCTCGCCCCAGGCGGTACCGGCCGCTGTTCGTGTCACCGGCTTATTTCTTTATCCCAGGTCCCCGAGGTTTATCACCCATGGAATCCCCATCCACCATGGAACCCCTAACCGAGTGTGAGGGTTTCGATCAACTCGGGCTGGCCCCGGCCGTCCTGGCTACCGTCCAGTCGCTCGGCTACGAGACGCCGACCCCCATCCAGTGCCAGTGTATCCCGCACCTGCTCCAGGGGCGCGACCTCCTGGGCCAGGCCCAGACCGGCACGGGCAAGACGGCGGCCTTCGCCCTGCCGCTCATCAGCCGGGTCGAACTGGACGCCGGGCCCAAGCCCCAGGTGCTGGTGCTGACGCCGACCCGGGAGCTGGCCCTGCAGGTGGCGGAGGCCTTTCAGACCTACGCCCGTAACCTGCGCGGCTTTCATGTCTTGCCGCTTTATGGCGGCTCGAGTTTTGGCCTCCAGGCGCGCGCCCTGGAGCGCGGCGTGCATGTCATCGTCGGTACCCCGGGGCGGGTCATGGACCATCTGCGCCGGGGCACCCTGGACCTGGCGGGTCTGCGCACCCTGGTCCTGGACGAGGCCGACGAGATGCTGGACATGGGCTTCGCGGAGGACATCGACTGGATCTTCGAACAGACGCCCCCGGAGCGGCAGGTGGCCCTCTTCTCCGCCACCATGCCCACCGCCATCCGCCGGGTCGCCCATGCCCATCTGCATGATGCGATAGAGGTGCGGTTGCTGGCGGCCACCGAGACGGTGGACACCATCGATCAGTATCACTGCCTGGTGACCCGCTTTCACAAGCTGGACGTACTGACGCGGGTGCTGGAGGTGGAAAACTTCGACGCCATGCTGATCTTCGTGCGTACCAAGATCCAAACCCTGGAGGTGGCGGAAAAACTGGCCGCCCACGGCTTCTCCGCCGAGCCTCTCAATGGCGACATGACCCAGTCCGAGCGCGAGCGCACGGTGGAGCGCCTCAAGCGCGGCCGCCTGGATATTCTGGTGGCTACCGACGTGGCGGCGCGGGGTCTGGATCTGGAGCGCCTGAGTCTGGTGGTCAACTACGATATCCCCACGGACCCCGGCGCCTATGTGCATCGCATCGGCCGCACCG
>JBGAUK010000055.1:0-24093 GCA_044228695.1 Chromatiaceae bacterium
GCGCTGTACTCAAGGGGTTTGCTGGCAGGGGGTGGCTCGCAGCCGGCCAGTAACAGGGCAAACAGCGCTGCAGTGAAGGCGGACAGTCGATTCATGTTGAGTTCTCCAGCCCTCCCAGAGGTTGTGAACAATTCGAGTCCGCTACCACCACGGTGACCGCGCCTCGCCCTGGGCGCTGCGGAAATCCGACAGGGTATGGTCGTCGACCGTCACCCCGCCGCAGAGTCAGCGGTAGGCGTCGTGCTCCTGCGTCAGGCGCGCCAGAGCGCGGGCACTGCCCACCCCTTCCAGGGTTGCGTACAACCACAGGGCGAACAGAATCTCCGGGGCAATGGCGGCACGCCCGCTGCCACCTTCCACCGCGCGGATGCTGGCGTACATGGCGCCTAAGTCCGCTCGCTCGACCCAGGCCCACACCAGCCGCGCCCGATGCCCTTCGGGCAACAGCGACTCCAGGTCGCAGGCACGCAACTCCAGTTGCACCCGGTTGGGCAGCAGCACCCGCGCCACGCCAGCCAACGGCACCTCCGCCCGCACAGGCGCCTCGCCCCATCCGGGGTCGTCTTCGAACAGCCTGGCCTGGATCTGGTCGGTCATCGCTCGCTGTCGCCGGTTGCCGCTTCGATGGGGCCATTCTATTCCCTCCCACATGCCGGCACAGGCTGGGAGGTTTTTTCACAGCCTCTCAGGCGAACATCCTCCTGCGGGTTGGGGCAACCCGCCAGACCGGCGGCAATGACCAGGGCGCTGGTCAAGAGGGATAGACGAGGTATGCGGGACATGATGAAAATCTCTCCGTTCATGTAGTTGCCCTTGCCAAGCGGGAGGCTGGCGGGGGACACCCTTTGGTTAGCCTGGCCGGCAGGTTCGGCCGATCAATGCAGGCGCATCATAGTGCCTCATGCCTCTGTGCGGACTGAAGTGGGCCTGGCTACCCCCTGGCTGCCAACGGCCTCTCCCCGTGCGCTAACCTGTTGCTTCTAGTACTCGCCAGTCGCTATAAGGAATCACGGCCCATACCCATCAAGGGTCTGACTCGCGCTTACTCAATCAGCAGCTTGATTCCGTTTCCTCCGCGCCCACTCTATCGCAACGTCGGGATAGGTCTTCAGATAGGTGTTTACGGCTTCGCCGATGGTCGGAAAGAAGACTTCCGAGCCAAGTCGGGTAAAGAGCCCGAAGCGTTTCAACTTATCCTGAACGGGGTCCTTCATCTCGGCAAAGCACAACTCGATGCCGGCCGTATGCAAGGTCTCGTCTAGTTTGGCGAGGATGTCGGCCGCCGTGACGTCCACACTGGTGACCGGTTCCGCCGTCACCACCAACCACCGCACCGGGGTCGGCGAGGCGGCCACGGCGTCGAGGGCGCGCTGATGGAACCACTCGGCATTGGCAAAAAACAGGGGTGCGGCCCAGCGAAACAAGACCAGGCCGGGGATCAGGCGGGCATCGGGGTAACGGGAGATATCATGGTACCCATTGATACCCTTGACACGACCCAGGACGGCGGAGTCAGGGCGCCAGCCATCCCAGAGAAACTCGATCACGGCCAGCAGGATCGCCAGGCCAATGCCAGGAATGGCGCCCAGCACGACCACGCCAACGCAGCAGGCGATCGACAGCCAGAATTCCCAGCGCTGGATGCGATAAATGCGCCGCAGGTCGGCAATCTCGAACAGACCCAGCGCCGCGGCAATCACCACGGCGGCCAGGGCGGTGTTCGGCAGGTACTTGAGCAGGTCTGGCGCCACTAATAGTAGCAGGGCCACGGCCAAGGCGCCGACGACACTGGTCAATTGGGTTTTGGCCCCGGCGGCCTCGGCCACTGGGGTGCGTGAGGAACTGCTGCTGATCGGAAAGCCCTGGAAGAAGCCGGCGGCCAGGTTGGCTGCCCCCAACCCCACCATCTCCTGGTTCGGGTCCACGGGGTGGCCGGTCTTCTCGGCATAGGTCCGCGACAGAACGCTGGTGTCGGCGAAAGAAACGATAGCCACGGCCAAACCTCCCATCAGGACGGGCACGACATCGGCAGCCGTGATCCAGGGGATGGCAAAGGCCGGTAAGCCTTGGGGCAAGGAACCGAGGACCGAGAGGCCGTATTGGTCCAAGCCGAGCTGCGAGACGAGGATCGTGGCGCCGATCACGGCGATGAGTATCCCCGGCAAGCGCTTTCTGGGTTTGAGCAGCAGGATCAGCGCCAGGGTGCCGCAGCCGACCAGCAAGGCGATCAAGTTGGTCTTGCCGGCCAGCAGGGCCTGCCCGAACTCCCAGACCTTGTACAGCGGCTCGTCGGCGGACACCGAGAAGCCGAAGAGCTTGGGCAGTTGGCTGATCAAGACCGTCAGCGCAATGCCGTTCATGTAACCGTAGCGAATCGGTTTGGAGAGCAGTTCGGTGACGAACCCCAGCCGGGCGACGCCGGCCAGGATGCACAGGATCCCCGACACCACCGCCATCATGCTGGCCAGGGTGATGGCGCGCAGCGGATCACCGCCGGACAAGGGGAGAACGACGGTGAGGATCAAGGCTGCTAGCGACGAATCCGGCCCCAGTACCAGTAAGCGGCTTGGCCCGAACAGGGCGTAGGCGAGCAGGGGAATGATGGTGGCGTAGAGGCCATAAATGCCGGGCACACCCGAGGCCACCGCGTAGGCAATGCCGACCGGCACCAGCATGGTGGTCAGTACCAGACCGGCCGCGACGTCGTGGCGCAGCCACGCCAGTTCGTAATGACGCAGGCTCCACAGGCCCGGTAGCCACCTCAGCCAGCCCGTCGGGTCGGTTTGCCCCTGTCGCGTGGCGAGGCGGCCCGGTGCCAGGGGTGGGGGGGTGATCAGCTCGGGTTCGCTCATGAGGGGGGCTCGGGAAGGGGGTTAGTGAATTTCGGTGGGGCGCGGGCATCAGGTAAGATGTTATGCTGATATCACTTGAATAGGTAGGCATAAGCCATGATTTTCATGGATGGGCCTAACCCCTAATCTACGCCTTATATGTCAGGAAGTGAGCGATGCTGAAGTATTTTCTGGGTATCGCTGGCCTGTTGTTAGCCAGCGGTTTTTCGGTTCTAGCTGCGGATTCCCAAACACAACCTTCCCTTCAGAAATCCTGCAAATTCGATATCGTTAAATTCTGTCCCAAGGCCTTTGGGGCGGAGGACAAAATCCTGACCTGCCTCGGCGCTCGTGACAAAACTGAATTATCGCTCGATTGCCGAACCCTGCTGCAAAGCCCGGAGGAATCCTATCAGGCCTGCGAGGCCGATTTTGCTAAATTCTGCGCCAAGGTACGGCCTGGCCAAGGCCGAGTCATCGATTGCCTTGATAACCACAAGCAGAAATTGTCGAAAAGTTGCCGCAGCGTTGTAGAGCTTGCATTACAGAATCCTCGAGGCGATATCAACTAAATCCCCGGCTTGGGGAGTTGGTCACCTTCGGATCCCCGGGTTCGGAATCTCACATCCTTGCGCCTCAATATCGATAACCTCTTTATTAACAGGAAAACTATGTCTGCCAAACCCCTGCTTGGTCCCTGTGATTCTTATCAGCTTGAGCCCTTTGCCTATGAGTGGGCCTGGGCCATGGCGCGGGCGCAAGAGAATAATAATTGGGCCCCGGAAGAGATTGCCGTCGCCCCCGACGTAGCGGACTACAAGAATCCCGCCGTCGATCCGAAGTTTAAGCACCTGTTCGAATCCGTCATGGCGCAGCTCACGACTTTTGATATCGAACGGGGTGATGACGCGGCGGAGACCTTCCTGTCCGTCTTTCAGCCCGCGGAAATCCGCCACTTTTTCAAGCGGCTGGTGTGGGAAGAAGGCCTGCATACCCGCAGCTATCGTTACGTCATCGAGAATCTCGGCATACCCCTATCCATCTACGACACCTGGAAGACCGTGCCTGCCATGAAGGAACGGGTGGAGATGGCCCAGAAGCTCTCCGAACCCGTCCTCCAAACTATCAAGCGGCAGATCGAAGGCCGGCCATACCACGAGATGTCAATTGCGGAAAAGCAAGCCCTGCTCCGCTCCCTGGTCTTCTGGTTTTTAATCTTCGAGGGCGTCTGGTTCTGGGTGTCTCTGCTGGGTCCCATCCAGCAGTTGTCCCGTCTCGGCTTTTTCAAGGGCGGCGCCGAGCAGTTCAGCTATATTGCCCGCGACGAGTCCAACCATATCGGCTTTGGCGTTGCCCTGATCCGGGAATTCATGGCGCAGTACCCGGAGGCCCTCACCGATGAGTTGCTGGCCGACATCGATCGAGACACCCGGCGCGCCATCGAACTGGAGCAGGGCTATATCAGCTACTGCTTCAAGGATGGTCCCATCCTGGGCTATTCCATTCCGGATCACGTCGCCACCACCAAGTTCTTCGCCAACATGCGCCTCGGCTCCGTCGGGCTGCCCCAACCCTTCGAGGACGCTTATCACGCCTTTCCCTGGATGAGCGAACAGATGGAGCTGAAGAAGGAGAAGAACTTCTTCGAGACCCGGGTCACGGAATACCAGGCGGGTGGGGCCTTGTCCTTCGATGACCAGGAAGAGGGGAGCACCACCGAGCAGCAGAACCCCTACGCGACTTGCTTCACGGCCAACAAGCCGGCGGCCGAGACCCCGCCCCCCTTGGTCCCCGTCGAGGACAAGCAGCTGGTGGAGGAGCTATTTCCCGAAGAGGACCCCTACTTCGGCAGGCATCAGCAACCCGAGTGGGACGATCCCCTTGCGGGATTAAAAAGGTAGGCTGACGGGCGGTACCCGGTGGCTTTCAGGCCAACTGGGCCTAGGCTTGGGTAGGGGATCCGGCCCGGCTAACCATCTCCAGGGCCGTGTTGAGCGCGGCCTTCAGGCTGCCCGGGTCGGCTCGACCTGTGCCAGCCAGGTCGAGGGCCGTGCCGTGATCGACAGAGACCCGCACGATCGGCAGGCCCAGGGTGATGTTCACGGCGTTGCCAAATCCCAGATGCTTGAGGACGGGCAGGCCCTGGTCGTGGTACATGGCCAGGACGGCATCGGCCTGGGCCAGATGGTCCGGCACAAAGGCGGTATCGGCGGCCAGGGGCCCGATCAGGTCCAGACCCTCGGTCCTGAGTCGCGCCAGCAGGGGGGCTATGATCTCGATCTCCTCCCGGCCCAGATGGCCACCCTCGCCGGCGTGGGGGTTGAGGCCACAGACCAGCAGGCGCGGCCGGGCGATGCCGAAGCGTTGGCGCAGATCCCGGTCCAGGATACGGATGACCCCTTCCAGTCCCGCCGGGGTGATGTGATCCGCGACCTGGCGCAGGGGCAAATGGGTGGTGGCCAGGGCGACCCTCAGCCCCGGCGCCGCCAGCATCATCACCGGATCGGACCCACAGCGTGCCGCCAGGAATTCCGTATGCCCGCTGAAGGGAAAGCCGGCGTCATTGATGACACCCTTGTGTACCGGGCCCGTGACCAGAGCATCGAATTCACCGGCCAGGCAGCCGTCGCATCCACGCTTCAGGCAGTCCAGCACATACAGCGCGTTGGCGGGATCGAGAAGGCCCGGCTGGCTGGGGTGGCGCAGGGCCAGGGGTAGCACCTGAAGCATCCCGGCTCGCTGAGGCAGGCGTGGCGCGCCCGGATCGTAACGGACCAGCTCGAGATCCAATCCCAGTCGCTGGGCGCGGTCCCGCAGCAGGTCGGGATCGGCTATGACGACCCAATGGGCGGGAAAGTCCGCCTGAGCCACCTGGGCGCAGAGTTCAGGTCCTATGCCCGCGGGCTCCCCCGGCGTGATGACGAGCCTGGGTAGGGTGGCGTTCGCCAAGCCGCTAGCCCTGTTCCGCCGCCTTGGCGAGACGATCCTCGATGTAGGCCTCGTCGCGCAGCTTGCGCAGCCACTGCTTGACGGCCTCGTCCGCCTTGCGTTCACGCAGCTTCTGCTTGGCCTTGAGCTGCATCAACTCCTCGGTGGTGTCCTGGCTGCGGCGCTCGTTGACCTGGACGATGTGCCAGCCGAAGCTAGACTTGAAAGGCTGGCTGATCTGGTTAGGGGCGAGATCGTTCATGGCGGCCTCGAATTGGGGTACGGTGTCGCCGGGGCTCAACCAGCCGAGGTCGCCGCCCTTGAGGGCCGATCCGGTGTCGTCCGAGTTGGCGCGTGCCAGGTTAGCGAAGTCATCCCCGCCCACCAGGCGCATGCGCAGTTGCTCCAGGCGGATGCGGGCATCGTCGTCGGACACCACCTCGTTGGTGCGGATGAGGATGTGGCGAGCCTTGGTCTGGCTGATGACTGCGGGGCCGCTGCCCTTGATGTCGGTGACCTGGATGATATGGAAGCCGCTGGGGCTGCGCAGGGGGTTGCTGACCTCGCCCTTGGCCAGGCTCCGGGACACCTCCTGGGCCAGCGAGGGGACATCGGCCATGGCGAACCAGCCGAGGTCGCCACCCTCCTGGGTCTGCTGGCCTTGGGATTCGGCGCGGGCCACCTGGCCAAAATCCGCCCCGGCCCGAAGCTTGGCGACAATTGCCTGGGCCTTCTTGCGCGCTTGTTCCTGTTCCTCGCCACTCGCCGTTTCCGGCACGGCCACCAGGATGTGGGAGAGGCGGACATCCGTCCGTTCGATCAGGCTGTCCGACTCGCGGGCGAGGAAGCGCTTGATCTCGGGCTCGGTGACGGTGATGTTCTTGATGACCTCCCGCGCCTGCAACTGGCTCATGATCATCTGGGAGCGGGTGTCCTCGCGGAAGTCCTCGAAGCGGATGCCGCTGGCCCCCAAGGCGGTTTGCAATTCCTCGAGCGTCAGGTTGTTACGTTGGGCGATACCCTCCATGGCCTGGGTGAGGGCCCCATCCTCGACCTTGATGCCGACCCGCTGGGCCTCCTGCATTTGCAGGCGCTTCTCGATCATGCGCTCCAAGACCTTGCGCTCCAGTTCCGCGCGGGCGGGCATCTCCGCCCCCTTTTCGCGCATTTCCGGCAGGGCCAGGACGATTTCGCGTTCCAGTTCGCTCCGCACGATGACATCCTTGTTGACCACGGCGACGATGGAATCCAACTCCTCAAGGCTGGCCGCCTGGGCCAGCGGGGGGCCGATGACAAGGGACAACAGGAGCAGGGGCGCGCCCGTGAGCGCCGGCCAGCGCCAGGCTCTCCAGAGGCTGACGCCCCCCTTATTCCTCGGTGTAGCCATAGATACCACGCTCCAGAAATTGGTCGATTTTGTCGCCGAATTTGGCCAGTCCGGCTAGCTCCAACTGGAGCATGACGCTGGTCTCGCCATCGGTGCCCGGCTGATTGTTGATGTGACGGCCCAGCACGTTGACCTTCCAGCAGCACTTGCCGTAGGACACGCCGGCGAAGGTCTCGTTCACCTTTTCGTTATACAGGGAATAATACCAGCGTCCGACGAGTTTCAACTGGGGATTGATGGGCCAGCTTGCCGAGAAATCCAGATCCCGGTAGCGGGTCGCCTCCGTCTCGCCGACATCGTAGCGATAGGCGAGGTTGAGGAGGTGCTTTTCCGGGGATTGGTAGCGGAGTTCGACGATGAGCTTTTCCAGCGCATCCTCCTCGTCATCCGGTTGGGGGTCCCATCGCAGGGTGGTGCGGCCGGTGAGATCCCGCATCAGGCGCGCCGCGACCTCCCCGACCAGGGCGGTGGCCTGCTGACGCTCCTCGGGGATGTCCGTGAGCCAGACCTGGGGGTTCTCAAAGTAGACCGGCTTGCCGAGGCTGGCGCGCAGCAGTTCTCGCCCCGTGTTGGTCTGCAGGAGACGGGTACTCAGGCCCAGGGTGAGTTGGTTGGCATCACCCACGCGATCGTAGCCGGCGAAGCGGTTGGGCAGAAAGAGGGTGCCATAGCTGAAGCTCATGTCCGTAGTATCGAAGACCGGGATGTCGGTCTGATCCTTGTAGGGCGTGTAGAGGTAAAAGGCGCGGGGCTCCAGGGTCTGCAGGACAGACTGGCCCAGCCAACTCGTCTGGCGCTCGAAGACCAGCTGACCGTCGAGGTTGAAACTGGGTATGGCGTAGGAGGGGTCGCTGGGGTCGCCGATCTCTACATCCTGGAGGCCATAGGCCCCGCCCCAGAAGTTCAGACGCGGGATCAGGTGGCCGTAGGTGCGACGGACGGGCCAGGAGAGGCTGGGCTGGAGGGTGGCGCGGCCACCATGAACCTTGGTGTCATGGTCGAAGTAATTGTATTGGCTAGGAAAATTGAGTTCAAGACCTGAATCATGGCGCCAGGGGGCCAGGTTCAATTCGAGCTGGGGCAGCCGGGCGTAGGGATACTCCTTGGGCGGGATGCTGATATCCACGTTCTGGAACTGTTGGACCATGAGCCGGGCGTTCCAGCCCTGACCCTGGTAGTTGAGATCGGCGCGGCGTTCAATGTTGCGCAGGCTGGTCAGTTCCAGGCTGTTGCCGAAATCCTCCAGGTACTGCTTATCCGTGACATCCTGAAAGCGCAGGGAGGAGGTCCAGCCCGCGCCATAGTTGCCTTGATGCAGAATGCGCAGGGCGCCACGGGCCTCGTTATTGTATTCCTGGTCGCTCGCGATGCCCTCGGCATAGACATTCAGGGACTGGATGGGCGAGAGATAGCGGAATTCACCGCCCAGCAGCAAGCCGCGCTTGCTCATGTAGGTGGGCGTCAGGGTCGCGTCCATGTTGGGAGCGATATTGAAGTAATAGGGGGTGGCGATCTGGTAACCCGAGCTGCTGGAGTTGCCGATGATGGGGGTGAGAAAGCCGCTCTTGCGCCGGTCGTCGATCGGAAAGGAGAGGTAAGGGGAATAAAGCACGGGCACGCCCATGACCCTCAGCCTGGCATCCCGGGCGACGCCCCGGCCCTCGACCTGATCGATATCCAACCGCGCTGCGGCCAGATCCCAGTCGCGCCGGCCCGGGGGGCAGGAGGTGAAGACGATGTCCTCGTAATGGGTCTTGCCCTGTTCCAGCAATTGCGCGCTCTGGGCGTCGCCCCGGGCATTCAGGGGGCCGGCGAAGCGGTAGCGGGGCTGGGTGATCTGGCCCTGGTTGGTCTTGAGATTGAGGGTCCCCTGCTTGCCCAGGATGCGGACCCCGGGCTGGGCCAGGAATAAGTCGCCATCGGCCGTGACTTCCTCCGTCGCGACGCCGTAGCTCATGGCCTGGGCCCGGATCTGGCGGCTCCCTTGTTGCAGGTCGATGTTGCCTTCCAGCTTGAGGAGTTGGCTGTTGCGGTCGTAGCCCAGGTCATCGGCCTCGATGGAGACGGGTTCCTCGTTCCCCGGAGGCGGAGGCAGGGTGGCGGGCCCGAGCCGGGCGGGACGCAGACCGCAATAATCCCAGTCGAGTCCCGCCTCCAGGGGGTCTCCGTCCTCGGCCAATACCGACATTGCCGCCAGCATCAGGCAGCAGAGAGTGGCAAGACGAAGGCGGGACAGGGGCTTGGTCGTGGCGTTAGGTGTCACTGGCCGTTGGCAGCGGGCATCCGCGAGGATGGGATTCGAGGGCTCATTCTAACGGCTTCATCACCGGGGCGGGAATTCTTGTTTGGCCGCGGCGGCGGGGTTGCCGCAAAATACCGGCCTAACACCTTGCTTGGAGATGGCCATGCCGGAACGGCGCGCCCTGTTGGAGAATTGGTTGCGGTCTGTCTTGGACCTGAAGGAAGTCGTTTTGGCGCCGGCCTCCGGCGACGCCAGCTTCCGGCGTTACTGGCGTCTGGGCCATGAGGGAACCAGCTATATCGCCATGGATGCCCCGCCGGGTCAGGAAGACACGGGCCGCTTTGTGCGCCTGGCCCGCGCCTGGCGCGACCTGGGCCTGCGGACGCCGGAGATCTATCGGGAAAACCCCCAAGAGGGCTTCCTGCTGCTGGAGGACTTTGGCAGCCGCCTTTATCTGGACCACCTGGATGGCGCTAGCGCCGATCGGCTTTATGGCGATGCCCTGGGCGCCCTGGCCATCATTCAGGCCTGTGCTACCACGGCGGGGCTGCCCTCGTATGATGACGCCTTCCTGCGCCGCGAGATGGCTCTCTTCCGGGACTGGCTGGTGGAACGGCATCTGGGACTAGCCCTCACCACCCAGGAAGAGGCTGATCTCGAGGCGGCCCTGGCCTACCTCGCCGCCAGTGCCCTTGAGCAACCCCGGGTCTGCGTCCATCGCGATTTCCACTCCCGCAACCTCATGATCACGGCCTCGCCCACGCCGGGCATCCTGGACTTTCAGGATGCGGTCGAGGGCCCCGTTACCTATGACCTGGTCTCCCTGCTGCGGGATTGTTATATCGCCTGGCCCCGGGCGCGGGTCGAGGAATGGGCCTGGGGTTATTTCGCCCTAGCGGTCCAGTCCGGCATCCTGCGCCAGGAACACGAGGCCGACTTTCTGAGCTGGTTCGACCTGATGGGCGTCCAGCGTCACCTCAAGGCCAGCGGCATCTTCGCCCGGCTGCATCGCCGGGATGGCAAGTCCGGCTATCTGGCGGATATACCCCGCACCCTGGGCTATATCCTGGAGGTGGCCCCGGCCTATCCGCCCCTGCGGGGCCTGGCGGACCTGATTCAGGCGCGGATTCTGCCGGCCCTCACGGACATGGCAAGCCAGACGCCCGCCACATAAAGCCAGATGCCGATGCCATCCGCCACCAGATCCCACCCGGAAAATTCGCGGTAGGGCAGAAAATACTGGACGGTCTCGATGAAGAGGCCATAGGCCAGGAGGCTAACCCACTTGCCCCACCCGCGACCGGGGGCCGGACCCGGATAGGCCAGGTCCGCGAGCCCGGCCAGGACCAGGAAGGCCAGGATATGATTGGCCTTGTCATGGCCCGTTCCGGGGTCCGATGCCAAGGGCGCGAAGGCCAGGAAGGAGATGATGGCCAGGCAGGCCCACAGACCCAGGCTAAAAATCAGTCGCCAACCCGGCGCCCTCATCCCCGTTCGCGGGCGATGGCTCGATGGCCGATATCACGCCGGCAAAAGCCGTTTTGCCAATGGATCAGGTCAACCGCCTGATAGGCACGGGTCTGGGCCGCGCCGACGGTCCCACCCAGGGCGGTGACGCACAGGACACGTCCACCCTGGGTAACCGTCTGGCCAGCCACCCGGGCGGTACCGGCGTGGAAGACCTTGGTGTCCGGCACCTGAGCCGCGGCTTCCAGTCCGCTGATCACCTGGCCTTTTTCGTAGGCATCCGGATAGCCGCCAGCCGCCATGACCACGCCCAAGGCGGCGCGGGGATCCCAATCCACCGGTATCTCCCCCAGGCGTTCCTCCAGGGCGGCGAGACAGAGTTCGACCAGGTCGGACCTCAGCCGCATCAGGATCGGCTGGGTCTCCGGGTCGCCCAGGCGGCAGTTGTACTCCAGCACCTTGGGGGTGCCGTCGGCGGCGATCATGAGACCGGCATAGAGGAAGCCGCTGTAGGGTAGCCCCTCCGCCGCCATACCGACCACCGTCGGGTACATCACCTCGTCCATGATGCGCTTGTGCAAGACAGGGGTGACCACCGGGGCCGGGGAATAGGCCCCCATGCCGCCGGTATTGGGGCCTTGGTCGCCGTTGTCCCGGGCCTTGTGGTCCTGGGAACTGGCCATGGGCAGGATCTGGCCCTGGCTGACCATGGCGATGAAGCTGACCTCCTCACCCTGCAGGAATTCCTCGATGACGACTCGGTTGCCCGCCTTGCCAAAGCGGCCACCGGCCAGCATGTCGTGGACGGCCGCCTCGGCGGTGGCGAGGTCCTGGGCCAGGATGACGCCCTTGCCCGCGGCAAGCCCATCGGCCTTGACGACGATGGGGGCGCCGACCTGGCGCAGATAGGCCAGGGCGGGTTCGAGCTCGCTGAAACTGCCGTAGGCCGCCGTGGGAATACCCTGACGCTGGAGAAAGTCCTTGGTGAAGGACTTGGAGCCCTCCAGTTGGGCCGCCCCCTGGGTGGGGCCGAAGCAGGGCAGTCCCGCCGCCTGGAATCGGTCCACTAGGCCCGCTACCAGGGGGGCCTCGGGACCGACGATGGTAAGACCGATGGCGTGGGCGCTGGCGAAGGCCACCAAGGCATCCAGGTCCTCGGCGGCGATGTCGAGATTCTGGACGCCTGGTTCCTGGGCGGTACCGCCATTGCCGGGGGCGACGAAGACCGTCCCGACCCGGGGCGACTGGGCGGCCTTCCAGGCCAGGGCGTGTTCGCGGCCACCGCCGCCGATGATGAGGATATTCATGACAGGGACTCCCGTGCGGATGACCGCCAGTGGCCTGGCGGCGGGGGCGATGGCGCTCAGGCGAAGGTGACGACGCCTCTCTGGCTGGCGCGGATGAAGGCCAGGATCTGATCGGTCTCGGGGGCCGGATAATCGCCCTCCGCCCGCGCCAGGGCCTCCTTCAAGGGCAGCCCCGAGCGGAAGAGGAGGCGATAAACCGCCTTGATGAGGCTGCGCTGGGCCTGGGAGAAGCCGTTGCGCCTCAGCCCCACCGCGTTGAGCCCGACGATGCGGGCGCGGTGACCGTCGGCGGTGACGAAGGGCGGCACGTCCTGGGCCACGCCACTGACCCCGGCGACCATGGCGTAGGCACCGATGCGGCAGAACTGGTGGACCGCTACGTTCCCCGAGAGGAAGACGTGATGATCCAGCTCCACATGTCCGGCGATGCTGGCCGCGTTGACCAGGATGTTGTGGTCGCCGACCAGACAGTCATGGCCCAGATGGCAAAAGGCCATGAAATAGTTATGGCTGCCGATGCGGGTGCCATGATCGGTCTTGATGCCCTGGCTGACGTTCACACACTCGCGAAAATGGTTGAAGTCTCCGATGGTCAAAGGCTTGGCTTTATCGGGGTGATAGCCCAGATCCTGGGCGGCCGAGCCCAGGGAAGCGCCATGGCAGACGCGGTTGCCCTGGCCCAGGCGGGTGCCGCCATAAATCCGCGCATGACTCTCGATGACGCAGTCCGGGCCGACGACGGCCCCGGCCTCGATGATGGAGTAGGGGCCAACCTGGGCGGTTTCATGCACCTCGGCCCCATCCTCCAGGATGGCGGTGGGGTGGATGCTCAATGCCGGAAGTGCCGCATGCCCGTGAAGACCATGGCCATGCCGTGCTCGTTGGCGGCGGCGATGGTCTCCTCGTCCCGCAGGGAGCCGCCGGGCTGGATGACGGCGGTGATACCCGCCGCCGCCGCCTGGTCGATGCCGTCACGGAAGGGAAAGAAGGCGTCGGAGGCCATGACCGCGCCCCGGACTTCCAGCCCCGCCTGTTCCGCCTTGATGACGGCGATGCGGGCCGAGTTGACGCGGCTCATCTGGCCGGCGCCTACCCCGATGGTCATGCCGTCGCGGCCATAGACGATGGCGTTGGACTTGACGAACTTGGCCACGCGCCAGCTAAAGAGGAGGTCCGTCATCTCCTGCTCGCTGGGGGCGCGACGGGTGACGGTGGTCAGGCCCGCGTAGAGATCCAGGTCCGCCTCCTGGACCAGGAGGCCGCCGTGGACCCGCTTGAAGTCCAGGCGCGGGCTGGCCTCGCCCGTCCAGGGCCCACAGGCCAAGACGCGCACGTTCTTCTTGGCGGCCAGGACGGCACGGGCCTCGGCCGAGACACTCGGGGCTATGATGACCTCGACGAACTGGCGTTCGGCGATGGCACTGGCGGTGGCCGCGTCCAGTTCACCGTTGACGGCGATGATGCCGCCGAAGGCGGATTCCGGGTCCGTGGCGAAGGCGCGTTCGTAGGCGGCCAAGAGATTGGCGCCGAGGGCGACGCCGCAGGGGTTGGCGTGCTTGACGATGACGCAGGCCGGACCCTCCTTGAATTGCTTGACACACTCCAGGGCCGCGTCCGTGTCGGCGATGTTGTTGTAGGAGAGTTCCTTGCCCTGGATCTGGGTCGCGGTGGCGACGCTGGTGGCCCCGAAGCCGGCCTCCGTGAAGAAGGCGGCGCCCTGATGGGGGTTTTCGCCGTAACGCATGGCCTGCTTGCGTTGGTACTGGAGGCTCAGGGTGCGGGGGTGGGGGAGGGGTTCGCCGCCCTCCAGCCGGCGGCCCAGATAGTTGGCGATGGCGCCGTCGTAGCGGGCCGTGTGCTCGAAGACCTTGACCGCCAGGTCGAAGCGGGTGGCCTCGCTGACGGCGCCGTCGTGATCGGCCATTTCCGCTAGGATGCGGCCGTAGTCCGCGGCATCGACCACCACGGTCACGGCGGCGTGGTTCTTGGCGGCGGCGCGCAGCAGGGTCGGGCCGCCGATGTCGATGTTCTCGATGGCGTTTTCCAGGTCGCAGCCGGGTTTGGCCACGGTCTGCTCGAAGGGGTAGAGGTTGACGACCACCAGGTCGATGGGCTGGATGCCATTCTCGCGCATCACCTGGTCGTCAAGGCCGCGGCGACCCAGGATACCGCCATGGACGAGGGGGTGGAGGGTCTTGACCCGGCCCGCCATCATCTCCGGGAAGCCGGTGTAGTTGGAGACCTCGGTGACCGGGATGCCTTGTTCCGTCAGCAGGCTGGCGGTGCCGCCGGTGGAGAGGATCTCGATCCCGCGCGCGGCCAGGGCGCGGGCGAAATCGAGCAGGCCGGTCTTGTCGGAAACGCTGATGAGGGCGCGGCGAATGGGTTGCATCTGGGTGCGCTCCAGTAGGAGTCATGAAGACGTTAGGCGCCGGCGAACAGCGGCGCACGGGGATCGGTTAAGGGTCCGGGCCTTGTTAGGCGGACGCAGCAGCCTCGGGATCAAGGACGACGGCCATCAAAACTCGCCGGACGGTCGGCGCCGATAGACCCCGTCGGGTCTAGGCGCCGGCTCCGTTCTGGAAATGGGCGAGCTTCTTGCGCAGGGTGGTGCGGCTCATGCCCAGCACGGCGCAGGCGCGACTCTGATTGCCTTGGGTGAAGTCCAGCACCTCCTCGATCATGGGGCGCTCGATCTCGCGCAAGACCAGGTTTTGCAGGTCACCGGGGGGCTGGTCCCCGATGTGGTGCAGGTAAAAGCGTACGGCGCTGCGCACATAGTCGCACAGGGGCTCGGAACGATCGATCCGCTGGACGGGGAAGGCGTCCAGGGTCACACAGGAGTGTTGTGCCAATAGGCTGTTCATGCCGCATGATACCCCCTTCGCTTGTCCTCATCGAAGTAGGCCTCGATCAGGATTTGTTGTTCTTTCAAGGTATTAACCCGATTAAATTCCGCCCGGAAGCCACTGGCATCGCGCCGGGCCCGGGTGTACCAACCCACGTGTTTACGGGCAATACAGGTACCGGCCCTGTCGCCGTAAAAGCGATGGAGGGCGTGCAGATGCGCGATCAAGGTGGTCCGGGTCCAGTCCCGCGAGGGGCTGGGTAAGTGGGAGCCGGTTGCCAGGTGGTGGGCAATCTCCCGGAAAATCCAGGGGCGGCCCTGGGCCGCCCGTCCGATCATGATAGCATCGGCGCCCGTGAAATCCAGCACGAAACGGGCCCGCTCGGGGGAGTCGATATCCCCATTCGCAATGAGGGGGATGGGTACCAGCCGCCGGATGGCGCGGAGGGTCTCGAACTCCGCCTGGCCCGCGAAGCCACAGGCGCGGGTGCGGCCATGCACGGCCAGGGCGGCGATGCCGCTCTCCCAGGCGATGCGGGCAATAGCCGGGGCATTGCGCTCCTCCGGTGACCAGCCCGTGCGGATCTTGAGGGTGACGGGGGCGGGCACGGCGGCGACCACGGCCGCCAGGATGCGGCCCACCAGGCGCTCGTCCCGGAGCAGGGCGGAACCGGCGGCCTTGCGGCAGACCTTCTTGGCCGGGCAGCCCATGTTGATGTCGATGATATCGGCGCCGAGATCGAGATTGATGCGGGCGGCCTCGGCCATGAGCGCCGGGTCGTTGCCGAGGATCTGGGCCGCGACGGGGCCGGTCTCGCCCCGGTGATCCAGGCGCCGGAGGCTCTTGCGATGGCCCCAGAGGCTGGTGTCGGCGGAGACCATCTCGGAGACGGCCAGTCCCGCCCCCAGGCCGCGGCAGAGCTCACGGAAGGGGCGGTCCGTCACCCCGGCCATGGGAGCGAGGATGAGGTTATTTGCCAGGGTGATGGGGCCGATGCGCAGGGGCCGGAGTTGGGACGGGACGGTGGTATGGGCCCCCGCCGGTAGGTCGGTAGGGTCCATCACGACGCCAGGTCCCGCTCCCGGCGGCGGCCGGCGAGCAGGACCCAGTCCTCCTGAATCTCGGGTGGCTCCAGATCAAACCAGGGGGCGTAGGCGGCGGCGACGGACCCGACCTGATCCAGCAGCAGGCCCGACAGGGCCAGGGCGCCGCCGGGCCTGACCAGGGCCGCAAGCCGCGGCGCCAGTTCGATCAGGGGACCGGCGAGGATGTTGGCCACCAGGTAGTCGGCCCTCTCCGCCAAAAGGTCCGGGGGCATCTCCGCGGCCGCCAGGCACCGCAGCCGGCCGGCGACGCCATTCTCGCTGGCATTCGCTAGCGTTGCCTCCAGGGCCTGGGGGTCATGATCCACGGCCAGGGCCTGGGCTACGCCCAGCTTGAGGGCGGCGATGGCGAGAATTCCCGAACCACAGCCATAGTCGATCAGCCGGGTCCCGGTCAGAGCGGCGCCATCCAACCACTTCAAGCAGAGGGCCGTTGTGGCATGGTGGCCGGTGCCAAAGGCGAGACCCGGGTCCAGTTCCACGATGACCTGGTCGGGCTGCTCCGCCGGAGGCCGTTCCCCGCGCGGGCAGACCCACAGGCGCTCGCCGAAGCGGGTGGGGGCGAAGTCGTCACGCCAGGTGTGTTCCCAGGCCTGGTCCGCGATGCGCTCGTAGCGGGGTGGGGCGGCCAGGTGGCCGGCCAGGGAGGCGACCAGGGCCTCGACGTCCTGGCGGCTGGCCTCGTCCGGTTCAAAGAGGGCGGTCACCAGGACCTGGCCCCAGAGGGGCGTGGCACCGGGAGGTGGCTCGAGCTGGGGCTCGTCGCCGGCGTCGCCAAGGGTTACGGCCAGGGCGCCGATGTTCTCCAGGGCCGCCTCGAGGAGGGTGGCGTGCTCCCGGTCGGTGGCGAGGGTGATTTGTAGCCAGGGCATGGGGATGCCGCTACAGCCCCAGCTTCTTTTCCAGATAGTGGATATTGACCCCGCCGGTGCGGAAGGCGGCGTCGGTCAGGATGCGGCGCTGGAGGGGCAGGTTGGTGTGGATGCCCTCGATGACGGTCTCCCGCAGGGCATTGCTCATGCGCGCCAGGGCGGAATTACGGTCCTCGCCGTGGGCGATCAGCTTGCCAATCATGGAGTCATAGTAGGGCGGGACATAGTAGCCACTGTAGATGTGGGTCTCCATGCGGATGCCGGGCCCGCCGGGCGCGTGGAATTCCTCGATGCGACCGGGGCAGGGGATGAAGGTGTCCGGGTGCTCGGCATTGAGGCGGCACTCGACGGCGTGGCCGCGAATCTGGATGTCGTTCTGGGTGTAATGGAGCCTCTCTCCGGCGGCGATGAGGATCTGCTCCTTGACGATGTCCACCCCCGTGATCATCTCGGTCACCGGATGTTCGACTTGGACCCGGGTGTTCATCTCGATGAAATAAAATTCGCCGTTCTCGTAGAGAAATTCGAAGGTGCCGGCGCCGCGATAGCCGATGCGGCGGCAGGCCTCGGCGCAGCGTTCGCCGATGGTGTGGCGCTGTTCCGGCGTGATCCCCGGGGCCGGGGCCTCCTCGACCACCTTCTGGTGGCGGCGCTGCATGGAGCAGTCGCGTTCACCCAGATGGATGGCGTGGCCCTGGCTATCGGCGAGTAGCTGGAACTCGACGTGGCGGGGGTTCTCCAGATATTTCTCCATGTAAACCATGGGATTGCCGAAGGCGGCCATGGCCTCGGCCCGGGTCAGGGCGATGGCATTGAGGAGGGTGGCCTCGGCGTGAACGACCCGCATGCCCCGCCCACCACCCCCACCCGAGGCCTTGATGATGACCGGGTAGCCGATCTCGCGGGCCAGCTTGAGGGAGCGCTTCTTGTCCTCGTCCAGGGGGCCGTCGGAGCCCGGGACGCAAGGAACGCCAGCGGTCTGCATGGCACGGATGGCGGAGACCTTGTCGCCCATGAGGCGGATGGTCTCGGGCCGGGGGCCGACGAAAATGAAGCCGCTCTTCTCCACCCGCTCGGCGAAGTCGGCGTTCTCCGACAAAAAGCCATAGCCAGGGTGAATGGCGACCGTGTCCGTGACCTCGGCGGCACTGATGATGGCGGGGATGTTCAGATAGCTGCCCGCCGATGGGGCGGGGCCGATGCAGACGGTCTCATCCGCCAACAGCACATGCTTGAGTTCGCGGTCGGCTTCGGAGTGGACGGCGACGGTCTTGATTCCGAGTTCACGGCAGGCGCGCAGGATGCGCAGCGCGATTTCACCTCGGTTGGCGATGAGCAACTTCTCGATCATGGCGATGTGATCCGCGTCTGGGCGCTGGTGGAGACGGCTGGGTCCCGGTTCGTCGGGGGCATAAGGGGAAACCGACGCTCCTGGGCGATAAGGCTGGAATTTCTCTCTGCCGGCGCGAGTGATTCTAGTCGATCACAAACAGGGGTTCGTTGTACTCCACGGGTTGGCCATTCTCGATTAGGACGCGCCTGATCGTGCCCGCTTTCTCGCACTCGATTTGGTTGAGGATCTTCATCGCCTCGATGATGCAGAGGGTATCCCCGACCTTGACGCTGCTACCTTCCTCGACGAAGGACCGGCTACCGGGGGAGGGCGAGCGGTAGAAGGTGCCCACCATGGGCGAACGCACCAGGTTACCCTCGGGGATGTCCGCGCCCGGCGAGGAAGGGTCCTGGGTTAAGTCGGGCGGGGCCAGGGCGAGCGGAGGCGACGCGGGCAGGGGGGCCGCAGGCATGTAAAGCGGCATGCCCGAGGGGTTGGCGCGGCTGATGCGTACCGATTCCTCGCCCTCCCGAATCTCGATTTCCGTGATATCGGATTGTTCCAGGAGCTCGATGAGTTTCTTGACTTTGCGGATATCCATGGGGTGTCGCGTCAGTTCTGGGTGTTGTCCCTGGCCAAGCGGTCGGCGGCGGCGCGGAGGGCTAACTCGTAGCCCAAGGCCCCCAGGCCGCTGATGACACCCGCCGCCAGGTCCGAAAAATAGGAGTGGCGCCGAAAGGGCTCGCGGGAGTGGACGTTGGACAGGTGCACCTCGATGAAGGGAATGGCCACCGCCGCCAGGGCATCGCGCAGGGCGACGCTGGTGTGGGTAAAGGCCGCCGGATTGAAAAGGATGAAGGCCACGCCCTCACTGGGGGCCTGGTGAATGGCATCGATCAATTCATGCTCGGCATTGCTCTGCCAGAAGCTGATGCTCAGGCCGAGGACCTCGGCCAAACGCCGCAGGCTCTCCTCGATGCTGGCCAGGGTCGTCCGGCCGTAATGACCGGGTTCCCGGGTACCGAGCAGGTTCAGGTTGGGGCCGTTGAGCACGAGGATGGATGCCATGAACAAAAACCGGTGGGAAGGCGCTGGGGCCTGGCCACTTAAATGGGATTGAGGACACCAAGTGTCTCTGGATTGCTAATTGCGGGATTCTCCTGATTCAGCGAGAGGCTGTCCAGTTCCGCGCGCTTTTATCCCTAATTGGCCAGCGACGGGGTCCGGGGGGCCTTGGCGATCAGGGGCGCCAGTTTCTCACCCAGGATGGCCTGGGTGACCTCCCCCTGATGAGCATGGACCCAGCGGCCCTGGCTGTCGAAGATCACGGTGAAGGGCAGACCCTCTAACCGATTGCCCAGGCGACGGGACATCGCGACGGCCTCGGTCTCCCCCAGCAGGATGGGGTAGTTGACCGGGTCTTTCGCCAGATAGCGGGCTATTTCCTCCCGGGTGTCAATGGCGATCCCCACCACCCGTACCGCATCGCTCTCCGCCTGCACGGCCTGAAGGTAGGGTATCCCTGCCAGACAGGGCAGGCACCAGGTGGCCCAGAAATTCAGGATCACCACCTTGCCGGCCCAGGCCGAACTGGCGATCTCCTGGCCATCCAGGTCCCTCAGGCTGAAGGCGGGCAGGTGCCGGAGCGAGTCCTGGGCGCTTTTGGGGAGACCCGGTGTGGACAGGCTGGAAGCCTTGTCATCACCCCACCAGGCCTGACCCAGGATGGCGATCAGGATGCTGATGGCCCCAGCCAGGACGGTCGCCAGAATGACCTTGCCCGCCTTCAAGGGCGCAGGGCCTGCAGATGACGGCTGAACTCGGCCGCAGGCATGAAGCCCACCAGGCGCCGGTCGCGCCGTTCCTGGCCCTGGGGATCGAAAAAGAGGATGGCGGGGGGGCCTGGAATGCCGAAGCGCCCCTGCATCAAGGCCTGGTCCTCCTCATCGTTGGCCGTGACATCCGCCTGCAGCAGGACGAAGCGCGCCATCTCGGCGGCGACGGCGGGGTCGGAGAAGGTGTAGCGCTCCATCTCCTTGCAGGACACGCACCAGTCGGCGTAGAAGTCCAGCAGCAGAGGGCGACCGCTGGCCTGGGCGGTGGCCAGTTCCCGCTCCAGGTCCGCCACCCCCTTGATGCGCTTGAAATTCGCATGGGGGGCGGCGTTGGCGGTTCCGCCCCCAAGCCCGAAGCTCAAGCCGCGCAGGGGCTGGAGGGTGTCCTTGCCACCTGCCGCCGCCCCCACCAGCATGAGGCCGCCATAGACCAGGGTCACCAGCCCCAGGCCCTTCCACAGCTTGCGCCAGCCGCTGGCCTCGGGGGGCAGGTGGTGCAAGGCGCCCATGTAGGTGGCGGAACAGATCAGCAGGGCGCCCCAAAGCAACATGGCGACACTGGGGTCCAGCAGGCGTTCGAGGAGGAGGATGGCGACCCCGAGCAGGGCGACGCCAAAGACCGCCTTGACCGCCTCCATCCAGGCGCCGGCCCGGGGCAGCAGCTTGCCCGCCGAGGTGCCGATCGCCAGCAGCGGCGCCCCCATGCCCAGGCCCATGGCGAAGAGGGCGGCGAAGCCCAGGAGGGCGTCGCCGGACTGGCTGATGAAGATGAGGGCGCCCGCCAGGGGTGGTGCCACGCAGGGCCCCACGATGAGGGCGGAAAGGACGCCCATGATGGCGACGCCAATCAGGTGCCCTCCCTGCTGGCGCTGACTAAAGGCTGCGATCCGGGTCTGGAGGCTGGAGGGTAACTGCAGGTCGTAGAAGCCAAACATGGAGAGGGCCAGGGCGACGAAGACCAGGGCGAAGAGGGAGAGGATCCAGGGGTCCTGGAAGGCGGCTTGGAGGTTGGCGCCGCCCAGGCCCGCCAGCAGGCCGGCGATGGCATAGGTCAGAGACATGGCCAGGACATAGGTCAGGGACATCCAAAAGGCCTTGCGGGTAGAGAGCCCCGGGCCATGGCCGGCGATGATGCCGGACAGGATGGGAATCATGGGAAAGACGCAGGGCGTCAAGGCCAGGAGCAGGCCGAAACCGAAGAAGAGGGCGATGGCCGTCCAGACATTGCCGCTGGCCAGGGTGGCGGCAATGCGGTCCTGTTCGGAGACGGGGGCGTTGGGCTGGGGGCTGGCGCCGGTCGCCGTTAGCGGTGCGGTGGAGGGCGCGGCTGGGACAGGGCTCGCGGCCTGGTCGGCCTTGGCTACTCTGGCTTCTGGCGCCGTTTGGGGCTCGCCGCCGGGGGCTACCGCTGTCAGCGCGGCTCCGGCCACCGGGGGCAGGGCCAACTCGATCCGCTCCTTGCGGGGGGGGTAACAGACGCCGATGTCGGCGCACCCCTGGAATTTAGCGATCAGGGTGACGGTCGCGGGCGCGGAGTCGCCCCGCTGGAGGGGCAGTTCCAGATCGATGCGGTCCCGGTAGAGGGCCACGTCCCCCAGGCTGCCATCGGGCCTGACGGCATTCTTCACCAGTTCCGCGGGCGGCAACTCGTAATGGCCGATACGGATTCCCGCGGGTCCCTCTAGGTCGAGGGCCAACTTGTCACGGTAGAGAAAGGTGCCCTCGGCGATGGTCCAGGTGAGGCGCAGGCGATCCGGACTCACCACCTCGACGGCAAGGCGGAAGGCCTCCTCCGCCGGGAGCAGGTCCTGATCCCCGTTCGGGTCGGCGAGGCCCAGGGACTGGGTCAAGGCGGATTTGTTGTTTGAGCCGAGGGGCTTGGCCTTGTCTCCCGCCGCGTCGGTGCTGGCCAGGGGGGGAATATCGATGGCCAGGGTCTGACGATGGGGGGGGTAACAGAGGCCGGCGTCGGCGCAGCCCTGGGAGCTGACCTCCAGGCTCAGGCGCGTGCCCTCCCTGGCGGTTGTCCGCTCGATGGGTAGCTTGACCCCCACCGAGCCACGCAGAATCTCGACCTCGCCAAAGAATTCGTCATGGCGCTTCTCGCCCGCGGGTAGCTCGGGTTCGCCCGTCCGGATGCCTTCCGTCAGGCTGCGAAATTTGAACTTATTGCGGTAAAGGTAGTAGCCCTCCGCCACCGTCCAGTTCAGGACCAGGGTGTCTGGTCCCTCGGCCACCGCCACGACGGGGAAGGCCTGCTCCGGCAAGAGAAATTCCTCCTCCGCCCGGGGCGCGGCGCTGGCGACAAGCGCTAGGATCAGGATCAGGCAGAGGTGCGGGAGGTGGCGGTGGTACATGTGATAACCCAATTAAGATAGTCGGGCAGGCCGTGACGGATCGGGACTGCCATGATCTCCGGGAGGTCGTAGGGATGCAACTTACGCAACCGCGCTGCCAGTTCCGGGAAACGGGCGGCGGCGGTTTTGATCAGCAGCAGTACCTCGGCGTCGCTTTGCCGCTGGCCCTGCCAGACATAGATGGACCTCACTCCCGGCAGGAGGTTCACGCAGGCCGCCAGCCCCTCGTCGACCAGGGTCTCGGCGAGGGACAGGGCCAGGGCCTCATCCGGGCAGGTGCAGAAGGCCAGAAGGACGTCATCGGTCATGCTGTGATACCCCGAGGCTGGTGGGGACCTGGCGGCCGGTCCGCGCCTGATCGAGCCAAGTTTGGGTGCCGGTCATGGGCCAAAATATCCCGGGATGTTACCCTTAATTATGGCCGGCGCGGACCGGCATCCCTCTTCTTCTATCTTAAAGGGGTAACCCAACTTGATCCTATTCTTGCTGATACTGGTCGGAATCCCGCTGGTTGAGCTCTATTTTCTCATCCAGGTGGGTACCGAGATCGGCGTCCTCCCCACCATCGGCATCAGCCTGTTCACGGCGGCACTGGGTGGCTACCTGGTGCGGCGGCAAGGCTTTGATGTCCTGGCGCGAGTCCGCCGGGTCAAGGATCAGGGCGAACTACCAGCCATGGCGGTGATGGACGGTGCCCTGCTGCTGGTCGCCGGCCTCTTTCTCCTCCTGCCGGGCTTTCTGACGGACGCCGTGGGATTTTTGCTCCTGATCCCCGCCGTTCGCCAGCACCTCATCAAGCGCTTTATTGTCATTCTGCCTCCGGGCCAGGTTCCCGGCGGCCCGGCGGGTCCTCGCGTCATCGAAGGCGATTATCGCCGCGAATCCGACTGAAGGGGGCTGGCCCTCCCCTCCTTGGGACCCGCCTGCGTAACTTTTGCGCTCTCCAACCCTTGACACGCCTCAATGAGCCCCTATTATTAGCACTCGCAAGGGGTGAGTGCTAATAACTGGCACCGCCCAACGTGACCGCCGAGCCTCGGGTAGCTGACATCCAGCCGCCGGAGGCCAAAAATTATACCTAAATCAACCGTTATCACTCCGGAGACCGTTCTCGATGAACATTCGTCCCCTTAACGACCGCGTAGTCGTTCGCCGTATGGAAGAAGAGCGCACGACGGCTGGTGGCATCGTCATACCCGATTCCGCCACCGAGAAGCCCATCCAAGGCAAGGTCATTGCCGTCGGTAACGGCAAGCCCCTCGACAATGGCCAGGTGCGCGCCCTAGACCTTAAGGTCGGTGACCGCGTCCTGTTTGGCAAGTACTCCGGCACCGAGGTCAAGCTCGACGGCGAGGATTTCCTCGTGATGCGCGAGGAAGACATCATGGGCGTAATCGAGGGCTGAGCGCCTCCGCCAGCACCCGGACCCCCCTTACACCCCACTGAATGAATTAAGGAACTCAAGCATGAGCGCA
The DNA here is from genome assembly GCA_044228695.1 of Chromatiaceae bacterium. GTDB lineage: Bacteria > Pseudomonadota > Gammaproteobacteria > Chromatiales > Chromatiaceae > M0108. Next base: position 23,987 of record JBGAUK010000055.1, read on the forward strand.
AAAGACGTCAAATTTGGCGATGATGCCCGTATTCGGATGATGGCCGGCGTCAACGTCCTGGCCAACGCCGTTAAGATTACCCTGGGTCCCAAGGGCCGCAACGTGGT
>JBGAUK010000056.1:0-24067 GCA_044228695.1 Chromatiaceae bacterium
GCAGGGATGCTGTCGCCAAGCCTACAGGGACGTATTCACGGCGTCCCCCGCCAGACACCACCCGGCCCGGGATACCGCTAACTCAGGTGTATTGGGTATAGGGTTCAAACCCCTCTCCCCAACCCTCCCCCGCAAGGGGGGAGGGAGCAAGAGAATCAATGGCTTGAGCTACCGAAATCAACCCAAACGGCCACGGGGGCTGAAAGCTTACAAGAGGGGGGTCAGGCGGTACTGACCCTCGCGACCCCGCAGCGGCAGGTTACTGAACCGACGCCTCTTGCGTGGGCTTGCGCTCGATCTTGGAGCGAGTCTCCATGTCCTTGATCAAGCTATCGTAATAACCCCGGCCTAGAACCTGGATCAGTTCACGGCTGGCCTGGGTCAGCGAGGCCTCGTCCAGGGTGACCATGTTGCCATCCACGACCTCGGTAACGCCCACCACCAGGGCATCCCCGTCGGAGGCGGGCCTGTGGCTGTAGCTGGCGGCCCCCGCGGCCGGTCTGGGCAAAGTGAAGGCCAGGTCGATGATCTCTCCCGCAACGGACTCCGCATCACGCTGCACCAACCCGGTCTCGGTGATGGGGTGCTTTCCCGCCACGGTGGTCAGGGCCTCGCCGGCCTGGAGCCGGTCGGTCATGGCCTTGGCCTCCGCCTGGGCGGCCGCGCTGGCTTTTTGTTCACGGATGGCGGCTAGGATCTCCTCGCGCACGGCATCTAGGGGCTTGGGGGCCGCCTCCTCATGTTCCGTCACCCGCAGCACCAGAGCCTGGAGGGCCTCGGCCTCGGGCTCGATGAGATCGCTGTTGACGCCCTCGTGCAGCACCTCGGGGCTGAAGGCCGCCGCGATCAGCTTGGGGTTGGCCAGCAGGTCGGCGCCGCCTTCGCGGCCGATCCAGTCGCTGGACTGAAGTTTCAGGCCCAGGGCCTCCGCCGCGGGCTCCAGGCTATCCGGGTTTTCATAGACCAGGTTGGCCAGACGCTCCGCCATGTCGTAAAAGACCGCCTCGGCACCCCCGCGGGCGGCCTCCGCCCGGAGTTGTTCCCGGACTTCCTCGAAGGGCTTGAGGGTCTCGGGCTGGATCTCGGTGACCTGAATCAGATGATAGCCAAACTGGCTGCGCACCGGCTCGCTGGTCGCGCCGGTTTCCAGGCTAAAGGCCGCCTGTTCAAAGGCCGGGTCCATGACCCCCTGGCCAAACAGCCCCAGATCGCCGCCTTGAGGCGCGGAACCGGGATCCTGGGAAAACTCGCGGGCCAGCGTGGCAAAGTCCTCGCCAGCGGCCAGGCGGACCTGGATGGCCTCTATCCGGGCCTTGGCCTCCGCCTCGGCGGTGGCATCGGCGCCCCCGGCCAGGGTCACCAGGATGTGCCGGGCGCGGCGCTGTTCCGGCTCGCGGAATCGCTCGTTCTCATCCTCGTAAAGACGGCGCAGGGCCTCCTCATCCACGGGCTGACCCGCGTCCAGGGTGGCGGCATCCAGTACCAGATAGGACAGTTTGACCCGTTCGGGGGTCAGATAGCGGTCTGCATGGGCCTGATACCAGGCCTGAAGCTCCTCATCCGGGACGGGGGCCGTATCCAGGAACCCGGTCTTGGCGACGCGGATATAGGCCAGGCGACGCTGCTGGCGATCCAGGCGGATGGCCTCGGCCATCTCGACATCGGTGGCCAACTCGCTGGCGGCGACGGCACGCTGGATCTGGGTGCCGACGATACGTAGACGTAGGCTCTCCTCATACTGGGGGCCGCTGGTGCCCTGCAGTTCCAGCATGCGGTCATAGGTGGCCTTATCGAAGCGGCCGTCACGCTGGAAGGCGGGATTGGAGAGGATGGCGGCCTGGAGTTCCCGATTCGAGGCGCGCAGTCCCATCTCGTGGGAGACCTGAAGCAGGAGTTGCTCCTGGATCATGCCCTCCAAAACCTGGGCGCGCAGGGCCTGCTCCTCGAAGAGTTCGGGCCGGTAGGCGGCGCCCAGACGCTCTCGCAACCGCATCCGGGTATCCTCGACTTGCCTGTCAAAGGACCGGGCCGTGATCTCGGCGCCATTGACGGTGGCGACGATGGGTTCGGTGCCGCCACCGATATAGGATTGGATGCCCCAGAAGGCGAAGGGAATGCTGATGAGGATCACAACCCCCCATGCAATCCAGCCCTGAGCGCGTTCTCGAATCTCTTGCAGCATGATGGGTCCGATGTTGCCTTGAGTGATAGGAAGGAGTTATTAGGTAAAGGCCTCATCCCGAGGCGGGGGGCTGATAGATCTGTGGCGCAGGCCTCGGGACCCCGGATGGAAGAGGCACAAATGAAAACGGGGTACCCTCTGAAGGATACCCCGCGTTCGCTTATTGGCGGAGTGGACGGGGCTCGAACCCGCGACCCCCGGCGTGACAGGCCGGTATTCTAACCAACTGAACTACCACTCCTTGCAACTTTGGTGGGTGCTGCAGGGTTCGAACCTGCGACCCTCGCCTTGTAAGGGCGATGCTCTCCCAACTGAGCTAAGCACCCCGATATCGGGGCGCTCCCGACTGACGGCAACTATTGTACTGCGTCCTTCAGCCCTTTGCCAGCCTTGAATGCCGGCGTCCGCGAGGCGGCGATGGCGATGATTTCGCCCGTCTTGGGATTACGGCCCGAGCGGGCGGCGCGCTCCTTAACGGAGAAGGTACCAAAACCCAGGATCGAGACACTCTCCTTTTTTTTGAGACTCACCGCAATGGCATCCGTGAGTCCGTCGAAGGCCCGCGCCGCCGCGGCCTTGGAAATATCACCTGCCTCCGCCATGGCCTCGATTAAGTCCGACTTATTCATTTTCCCCCCTTTTAATAATATTAGGGCCTACTCAAACGCCCTGCGTCCGTCGTGGCCCGATGTCGATTGCGGAACTGTGTCTTCGCTACCAGAAAATACGGAGGCCGCACGCCCAAGCTATCACCCCGTCAACGGACCTCGTGACGAAGACATTATAGGATTCCGCCCAGACGGGCAATCACTTTCACCCCCGTATCCCAACCTGGCCTGGGCGGGGTGCCTGTCAGTGCCGAATGACTGCTCCTGTCCGCTCCCCGGCCAGTTCCCCGGAATCCGCGACGGGCACCTCGGCCTCGGGCAGTATCACCAGGGGCTCGGGCCGGGCACTCAGGGCAATATCCAGCACCTCATCAATCCAGCGCACTGGGCGAATATCGAGATGCTGCTTGATATTCTTAGGAATCTCGATCAAATCTCGTTCATTATCCCGCGGAATTATGACAATCTCGATACCACCGCGATGGGCCGCCAAGAGCTTTTCCTTGAGGCCACCGATGGGCAGCACCTCGCCGCGCAAGGTGATCTCACCGGTCATAGCGACGGAGGACCGCACCGGCACCCGCGTCAGGGCCGAGACCAGGGCGGTACACATGGCTACCCCGGCGCTTGGTCCATCCTTGGGGGTTGCGCCCTCGGGGACATGGATGTGGACATCGGTCTTCTGGTGAAAATCCGGGTTGATGCCAAGGGACTCGGCCCGGCTGCGTACCACGGTCATGGCGGCCTGGATGGACTCCTGCATGACATCGCCCAACTGGCCTGTGTAGGTAAACTTGCCCTTGCCCGGTACCAAGGCTGACTCGATGCGCAGCAACTCGCCACCCACCTCGGTCCAGGCCAGACCCGTCACCTGGCCCACCTGATCCCGCTCTTCGGCGCGGCCATAGCGGAAACGGGGTACCCCCAGGTATTTCTCCAGGGACTTGGGTACCACCACCAGCTTGCCCAACTTGGGCTTGAGCAGGATCTCCTTAACGACCTTGCGGCAGATCTTGGAGATCTCACGTTCCAGGTTGCGCACCCCCGCCTCGCGGGTGTAGTAACGGACGATGTCACGCAGGGCGCTATCCCGAATCGTCACCTCATCATCCTTGAGGCCGTTGTTTTTCAACTGCTTGGGAATCAGGTAGCGCTCGGCGATATTGACCTTCTCGTCCTCCGTATAGCCGGATAGACGGATGACTTCCATGCGATCAAGCAGCGCCGGCGGAATGTTCAGGGTGTTAGCCGTGGCCACGAACATGACCTCGGAGAGGTCGAAATCGCATTCGAGATAGTGATCGACAAAGGTATGGTTCTGCTCGGGATCCAGGACCTCCAGCAGGGCCGAGGCCGGATCCCCGCGGAAATCCATGCTCATCTTATCAATCTCGTCGAGCAGGAAAAAAGCGTTGCGGGAGCCGACCTTGGACAAGTTGTGGATGATCTTGCCCGGCAGGGCACCAATGTAAGTACGTCTATGGCCACGGATCTCGGCCTCGTCGCGCACCCCACCGAGGGACATGCGCACGAACTTGCGGTTGGTGGCGCGGGCGATGGACTGCCCAAGCGAGGTCTTGCCGACGCCCGGGGGCCCCACCAGGCAAAGGATGGGCCCCTTGAGCTTGCGCACCCGCTGTTGGACCGCCAGATATTCGAGGATGCGTTCCTTCACTTTCTCCAGGCCATAGTGATCCTTTTCCAGCACCTCCCCGGCCAGGGTCAGGTCATTGCGAATGCGTGTGCGTTTCCTCCAGGGGACGTTGACCAGGGTGTCGATGTAGTTGCGCACCACCGTCGCTTCGGAGGACATGGGCGCCATCAGCTTGAATTTACGTAATTCCCCCAGGGCTTTATCCTTGGCCTCCTTGGGCATGCCGGCCTCCTCGATGCGCTTGGCCAGCTCATCGACCTCGCTCGGGGGAGCCTCCTCCAGGTCGCCCAGTTCCTTCTGGATCGCCTTCATCTGCTCGTTGAGATAGTACTCGCGCTGATTCTTCTCCATCTGTTTTTTGACGCGGCCACGGATACGCTTCTCCGTCTGGAGAATGTCGTTTTCCCCCTCCATTAGCCCCATCAAATGCTCGATGCGTTCCTGGGTATCCAGGATCTCCAGCACATGCTGCTTTTCATCCAGCCCCAGGGACATGTGGGCGGCCAGGGTATCCGCCAGACGCGCGGCGTCATCGATGCCCGCCAGTGAGGTCAGCACCTCGGGCGGTACCTTCTTATTGAGTTTGACGTATTGGTCGAAGAGGCTGACGGCCGAGCGCATCAGCACCTCCATCTCCCGCTCGTCCATCGCGATCGTGCCGGTCAGAGGGGTCACGGTGGCGACAAAGAGATGCTCGGTGTGCACAAAGGCGTCGATACGCGCCCGGCGGATGCCCTCCACCAGGACCTTCACGGTGCCGTCGGGTAACTTGAGGAGTTGCAGGATGTTAGCGAGGGTGCCTACCTCATGAAGATCCTCGGCATCCGGCTCGTCGGTGTCCGCGCTCTTTTGGGCGATGAGCAGGATCTGCTTGTCGCTGGACATGGCGCTGTCGAGCGCCCGAATCGATTTGTCCCGGCCAACGAAGAGGGGAATCACCATGTGGGGGTAGACGACGACGTCCCGCAGGGGCAGGACCGGTACTTCCTGGGAGGCATCCGGGTTCGCAATCTTAGTGGTGTCTTTCAGGGCCATGGGCGAGAAGGCGCTCCTAATGAGGTAGGGGAATCAAGCCACCGGGGGGCCGGATAACGCGACTCTGGGTGCGAACCGGCGGGGTGGATGAAGGGGGGGCGATAGGATCATCGATTGAGGAGGATATCAGGGCAGGCCAGGACGCCTTCAACACCAAAGGCCCAATCCCTGGCCGGCTGAGTTGGACACCCAGCCGGCCAGAGCAGCATCACTCCGAGGCGGCCAGGGGCAGTTCGCCGCCATCGTAGATGACGAAGGGACGATTCTCGCCCCGGATCACCGACTCATCCACCACGACCTTGCTCACATGCTCCATGGAAGGCAGATCGTACATGATGTCGAGCAGGATCTGTTCCATGACGGTACGCAGCCCGCGGGCGCCGGTCTTCCGCTCCATGGCCTTGCGGGAGACGGCGCGCAAGGCGTCCGGACGCAGTTCCAGTTCGCAACCTTCCATCTCGAAGAGGCGGGAGTACTGCTTGACCAAGGCGTTCTTGGGCTCGGTGAGGATGCGCATCAGGGCATTCTCATCCAGCTCCTCCAGGGTCGCGACCACCGGCAGACGGCCGACAAACTCGGGGATGAGGCCGTAACGGATCAGGTCCTCGGGCTCGACCTCGCGGAAAACCTCGCCCAGGCGCTGAGTGTCGTCCAGACTCTGGACCTCGGCGTTAAAACCAATGCCACCCTTGCGCGAACGGTTGCGGATCACCTTCTCCAGGCCCGCGAATGCGCCGCCCACGATAAAAAGGATGTTGGAGGTATCGACCTGCAGGTATTCCTGTTGGGGATGCTTACGCCCGCCCTGGGGTGGAACAGAGGCGATGGTACCCTCGACCAGCTTGAGCAGGGCCTGCTGCACCCCCTCGCCGGAGACATCGCGGGTGATGGAAGGGTTGTCCGCTTTCCGCGAGATTTTGTCGATCTCATCGATGTAGACAATACCCGTCTGGGCCTTCTCCACGTCGTAGTCGCACTTGAGCAGGAGCTTCTGGATGATGTTTTCCACATCCTCGCCCACGTAGCCGGCCTCGGTGAGGGTGGTGGCGTCGGCGATGGTGAAGGGGACATCCAGCAGGCGCGCCAGGGTCTCCGCCAGCAACGTCTTACCGGAACCCGTCGGTCCGATGAGGAGGATGTTGCTCTTGGAGATCTCGACCTCTTCCTTGGCGGTCGCCGCCTCCATGCGCTTGTAATGGTTATAGACGGCGACGGAGAGCACCTTCTTGGCCTGCTCCTGGCCAATCACGTACTGGTCCAGGCTGGCGTTGATCTCACGCGGCTTCGGCAGCTTACTACTGGTCTCGGTGGTGGTTTCCTCCACCTCCTCGCGGATGATGTCGTTACACAACTCGACACACTCATCACAGATAAAGACCGAGGGACCCGCGATCAGTTTGCGCACCTCCGCCTGGCTCTTGCCGCAGAAGGAACAATAGAGGAGTTTGCTGTCTTCGCTCTTACGTTGACTCATCGGGGGTCAATCTCCGCCAATTCGATGGTGGGGCCGCGCTCATCGCCGTCCCGAGCGAGGGGAAGACGCGGGGCCGGGGGCAAAAAAACCGGGGCTCAGGACTTGGCCGCCTTGGCCGCCACGCGCTGCTCAAGCACCTTGTCAATCAGGCCATAGGCCACGGAATCCTCGGGGCCCATGAAGCGGTCACGCTCCGTGTCATCCGCCACCTTTTCCACAGGCTGACCCGTGTGATGGGCCAGGATCTGATTGAGCTGATCGCGGATGTGCAGGATCTCCCGGGCATGGATATCGATGTCCGTCGCCTGGCCCTGATAACCGCCCAGAGGCTGATGGATCATCATGCGCGAGTGGGGCAGGCAATAACGCTTGCCCGCCGCCCCGCCCGCCAACAGCAAGGCGCCCATGCTGGCGGCCTGGCCGATGCACATGGTGCTCACATCCGGGCGGATGAAGCGCATGGTGTCATAGATGGCCAGACCCGCGGTGACGGCGCCGCCGGGCGAATTGATATAGAGATGAATGTCCTTATCGGGATTCTCGGATTCCAGGAAGAGGAGCTGGGCCACGACCAGGTTAGCCATCTGATCCTCCACCGGCCCAACCAGGAAGATGACGCGCTCCTTGAGCAGGCGCGAATAAATATCGTAGGCCCTTTCGCCCCGGGCGGTCTGTTCGACGACCATTGGGATAAGCCCAAGTCCCTGGGGATTCCAGTCGGCATTCGCGGCGATGATCTGATTTGGCGCCATCAAGTTCGATTCTCCCTTACTGCCCGGATCAAGCGGTGGCCGGGTTCATGAGTTCCTGGAAGCCCTGGGGCTCATCCTCGACCTGGACCTGGGTCAGCACGTAGTCCACCACCTGGCCCTCCAGGGCCAGGGCCTCGACCGAGGCCAGGTGTTCCTTACTACCATAGTAAAAGTCCACCACCTCCTTGGGGTTCTCGTAGGTGGAGGCCAGATCCTCGACCGCCTCGCGCACCCGCTCGGGGTCCGCCTTGATCTCGTTAGCCTTCACCACCTTGGCCAGCACCAGGCCCAACCGGACGCGCCGTTGGGCACTCTCCTCAAAGAGGTTATCAGGCAATTCGATCTTGGTGTTGCCACGGAGATTCTGGCGCATCTGCTCCTTGAGAACCTGCACCTCCTGGGCGACGAGGGACTGTGGGATCTCGATGGGGTTGGTCTCTAACAACAGGTCCAGGGCCTGGGATTTGATCTTGGCGTCGATGCGCTGCTTGAGTTCGCGCGTCATGTTGGCCCGCACATCCTGGCGAAAACGCTCGATGTCCCCATCCTCGACGCCGAAGGCCTTGGCGAATTCCGCATCCACCTCGGGCAGTTGGGGCTCGGCCACGGTCTGTATCGTGACCACGAAGGAGGCCGCCTTACCCTTGAGATGCTCTGCGTGATAGGTGGTGGGGAAGCTCAATTCGAGCACCCGTTCCTGGCCCGCGGAGGCACCCACCAGACCGGCCTCGAAGCCGGGGATCATCTGGCCACTACCCAGTACGAGCTGGAAATCCTTGCCAGAGCCACCCGGGAAGGGTCCGGACTCCCCGGCCAGGGTGGCGACGAAGCTAATGGTAACCTGATCGCCATCCTGGGCGGGGCGATCTACTTCATTGAAGGTTTTACGTTGCTCGCGCAACCGCTCCACCAGAGCCTCCAGATCAGCATCGGCCACGACCGCCACGGGCCGCTTGAGGGTTTTGCCCGCCAAGGAGCTCAACTCAAATTCTGGCAGGACATCGAAGGTGGCGGTATAGGCGTAACGCCGCGCCTCCGGGTCCATGTCCACGCTGAAGGCCGGCTGAGCCACGGGATTGAGCTTCTGCTCGACCAGGGCCTGCCCAAAGGTGGACTGCATCAATTCCGAGAAAACCTCGCCCCGGATCTGGACGCCATAACGCTGACGTAAGGTTTTGACCGGGATCTTGCCCGGCCGGAACCCCGGCATCCGCGCCGAGCGCGCGAATTCGCGCAAACGCTTTTCCACCTCGGCCTCGACCTGCTCGGGCTCCAAGGCGACCGTCATGCGCCGTTCGAGTCCGGCTCCAATCTCCACTGATACTTGCATCTTCGTCTGGTCTCTCAAGGTGGCGCTCTCCGGGGCGGTAACCCTGGAGCAGCGGTCGGATTCGGCGATTCAGTAAGCTGTTCGTCGAGGCTTTGGAAGCGGCGTCTCCCGAGGGAAACGCCGCGAAGCCCAATAGTATAGCTACTCGCCCAAGCGGGTTCCAGCCAGCTTGAAACTATCGCTGTCGCGCCCCGGGGGAGCCCCCGGGGCGACGCCAAGGCGAGCGCCACCGCAAGCCTGGCTACTTGTAGGCACCCACTCCGCAGAAGAAACCTTCCTTATTGGTCATGACGTAGCTGGTCTTGGACTTGATCTCCTCGGTACCCGGGTAGGGCCACTTGTAGTCCACCCAGCCCTCGCCAGGGGACTTGGCGGTGGCAATCATGTTCTTGAAGAGTTCGTCGCCATACTTGTTGAAGGTAAGTAGGTTCTTGCCAACCAGCTCAGGCTTGACGGCGTGGGAGAGCATGACGCCATCCATGTCCATGCAGAACACATACAGATCCTTGACCTTAAAACCACCATCGGCGGCGGAGAAGGCAGCGAAGGCCTTGTCCTTACCCATCTGGTTGACGGCGGCCTGCGCCTTTTGGGACATGGCCTTGGCCTCGTCCGGGGTCGCGAGATCGGCGGCCAGGGCCGAACCCGTGAAGAGAGCGGCGGTCGCCAGGGCAATCAGGGCTTTTTTCATGGATTAATCCTCATCATCTCTTTTGAATGGAAAATCGAACATAGCCCAAGTGCGGTGCCCACGCCAGAATTTTTAGCGTCCCGGATTTCAGTGGAACCCGAAGTTTCCCCGGAACCCTCGGCCAGGCTGATTGAACAAGGCCACGCGGCGGGTGGCAGGCTCACGGGCCCTGCCAAGGCCCAGCTCGCCTCCCAGAGCCTCACCAACAGGGGGCCATGAGGCTCGACATGACGCCACCGGCATCCCAAGGCGTGGGCATGGGCATGCCCCCCCAACCGCCACCGGCCTTGACCCGAATCACATACTCAATCCACTGCAGGGGGCGTGGCAGGTAACCGACCCGGGCGGCGAGCAGATTGAGTTCATCCACCAAGGCCCGGTCGCAGAGGGTCTCGGGTCCGGGCCCGGTCAGGCAGTAGTCGTGGCGCATGCAGGCGGCATCGAACCCGTCCACCGGCGGCAAGGCCGGGCCCGAGGGGTGGCCGGGGCCGCACCAGTTACCATAGAGCGGCACGCACTTGAAGGCCTGAGCCTGGGTAGCGGGCAAGAGCAGCGAGAAGACGACGGGGATCAAGGCAAGCGTGGGAATTGATGTCTTCATCGGATTACACCTCTGTCTGTTTCCTGATTACAAGGTTCCAGGTTCCCGCGCAGGCTTTGATCTCGGGATCTTTCCGGCTCACAGGTGAACCCGGCTATCGATGCGATTCTCGGAGAGATCGCGCAGGACCCGTTTGACGATGGCCCGGCACGCCTCCTCCCGATCGGACGCCCGGCCCTTACGAATGGCGGTGAAGAATCGCGCCAATTCCCGCTGCTCGGCGATATTCAGCTCTTCCGTGAATCCCACCACCGGGATGGGCTTCTCCGGGACTTTGTCCGGGGCGGCCTCGTTCGCCGCCTGGCGCCCGTGGGCCCAGTTCATGGCCCGGGCACTGAAGAGCAAGGCACGGTCGAGCAGGATAAAGGGGAACTTGGGGTTGGAGACTGGACCCGCGGTGAAGCGCGCGGTACCCGGTTTGATCTCGATATCCAGCTTGGCCAGGGCCTTGCCACCTGCGAGCCCCAGCAATCCGCCCGCGACGGCCCCCAAAAAGGCCGCACCGCCCAGGGAGGTCCCGGCCAGCGCCATATCCACCCCGGCGCCCGTCGCGGCCCCGGCGGTCATGCCGGCCAAGGCGAGGGCCCGCCGGGATAGCCCCAAGGCCCGGTTCACCTCGTCGGACAGCAAGTCCTTGGCCAACAGTGAGTCGGGCGGCTGGTCCCAGACATGGTGCCGAAAGTGGGCGCGGATCTGGCGGTGGGCATTGGCCTCCAGCTTGCGCAGACCATCTTCCAACTCCACCATCACATCGGCCTTGGCCTGATCGCGCCCGCCCGGCATCTCCAGCCTGGCTTCCTTGAAGGTCTTGCTCACCCGCAATCCCAGGGTCTCCTTCAGGAGGGTCACGATGGTATCCACCGCCTGATCGGTACGCCGATCCCAATCGCGCACGAAGGCATCGATGGTTCGCGCCAGCTGTTCCTCCCAGCGCTGATCAATGCTCTTGAGGGCCTTGAGCAGCTTGATGCGTTCGCCATAGGTGGCGCGGTGGGCGTTGAATTCGCGCACCGAGTTGAATCCCTTGCTCAAGGTATCCTGCCACTGGGCCAGATGGCGGGTCTCCTTGGTCAGATTATTGAGGATCGCCATGCGGGGCCGCGCAGTGAGACGCATCAGTTCGATCTCGATGCGGTCCTTTTCCTTGATGCGCTTGGAGCCATCCACCACCAGGATCATGCCCGCCCCCATGGCCACCGGCTCCAGGAGGGCGCAATCGTGGGAGAAGAGAGGGTCGTGGCGATGGGTCTTGACAAACTCACGAGCCAGGTCGCGAATCGCCGGATGCGCCTGGAACCATTCCAGAATCGCCCCCGGATTCTGGAAACCGGGAGTGTCGATGAACTCGATGACCGTCTCGCCATCAATGATGACGGGATAAAAGTCCGAATCCGTGGTCGTGCCCGCGCGCTGGTCGATAGCGATGCGATCGTTCTCGGTCAGGGTGGCGACCACCGAGGATTTACCCGCATTGGGGTGGCCCATGATCGCCAATCTCGGGATCTCGCTCCTGGTGTTCGCCATCAAGGCTCTCCATCCGCGTGGGGGGGCGCCAGCATGGCCAGACGCAAGTAGGGGTCGCCTAGCGCATCGATCTTGCGCTGCCAGTCGGTGAAGTCAAAGTCCCGCACCGGCGGGAGGGGGTCATCATCCTGGGGATCACCGACCAGGGCGAGCAGAAGTTGGGCGTGGGTACCGGCGGCAGCGCGCAGTTCCCGCAGGAAGCGCAGGTTCTCGGTGATGGGTGGTTGGGAGCCATCCATAAGGATCACGACCCGGGCCGGCGGGGCCAGCCAATCCTGTTCCGCCAGCCACTGGATCACACCCTCGGTCATGAGGGTACCAGACCCGAAGGAGGCGGCACTGGCGACTCGCCAGCCGGTGTTGGCTGCAATTAGATGAGCGAGCCGCGGGCGGTCCTGTTCCTCGATCATGTCGTCCACGTCGACGTGGATCAGCAACAGACAGGCATCCGGAGCGATGCCCCCGGCTAGGCCGAGGACGGGGGGTTGGGTTAGGGGCTCCGGCTCAGGCTCGGGCTCGGGCGGCGACTCTGGCCGTGACTCGGGCCGCGGCTGGAGCGTTGGCGCGGGTTGGGGCCCTCGCTCGGGCTGCGGCTGTCGCGTTGGCTCGAGTGGGGGCTTTGACCGCGGGATTGGCTCAAGCTGGGGCTGGAGCCGTGGCTCAAGCTGGGGCTGCGGCGTTGGCTCGGGCTCGGGCTCGGGTTGCGGCTGTAGCGTTGACTGGGGCTTTAGCTCGGGCCTTGGCTGTAGCGTTGGCTCGGGCTGGAACTGGGGGGACTCGGGCTTGGGCTGTTGCGTTGGCTCGGGCTGGGTCTGGGGCTTTCGCTCGGGCCTAGGTTGACGATGAACACGGGGCACCAGGGGGGCAGGGATGGGCATCGCCGGACCCTGGCCGCTGCCCCCGGGGGTCTCCAGGCGCGGGGTGACCAGCCGGGCGTAGAGGGCCTGGGTGCGGGCGTGCGTAAAGGGGAGCCGGTTGAGGAGGTGGCGCTGGGCATAAATGGATGCCAACAGCAGACCCAACCGGGGCAGCAGACCGTAGGTTATGACCGCTAGCACCAGAAACCAGCGCCAGGAGCGTAAATGCCCGGCATCGAGCAAAAAGAGGGGATCCTTGAGATTGATGCGACTACCGGCCACCTGGTCCAGGGTCGGGTAGCCAACCCCCTCGCCCAACAGCCAGGACCAAGGGGTGGCCACGGCGCGGGCCAGTTCGTAAACGGCCTGGGGACCGACATCCAGGGCCGAGCCCCAGCCGAAAGCGAGATCCGTAAACCACTCCAGCGCGATGGTCGTCAGGACCACCCCCAGGTTAAAGGCAACCCCGAACACCTGGGCCGGGACCAGGACCGGCAGATAAGTGACTGGGCCATAGAGCTGATACTGGGACTTCAGCATCCCGGTGCCGGCGCGGGCGCGATCCCTCACCTCCTGACTCGCATGGGCCAGACGTTGCTGTTGCACCCAACTCCCGAGGCGCGTAAAGAGGGGGCGGATGAGCCTGCCGAGCACCGTGACATCCTGGATGGTGGTCCCGACGGGCCGGGACCGGCGCAGCGCCCAGGCGAGAACGCCGCCGCCGATCAAGAGGAACTGCGCCCCCACCAAGAGGAAGAGGTACCAGGAGACATTGACCGGCAGGCGTCCATCGTAGCTTAGGAGGGTGGAAGCCGCGCCGATACCGATCAGGAAGCCGACCACGGCCAGGATCAGGGTCCCCAGTCGCTGGGCGTGGTCAAAGGCGGTGCCGGGCAGCAGGTCGCGCAGGTCCGCGGGCTCCGACTCGCGCCGCGCGGTCAGCCAGCGACGCAGGCTCCCGCGCCGGTGAGGGGGGGAATGAGGGTCCAGGCCCGCCAGCGCTGGGGCGACCTCATCCAGGTAGATGGCGCGATCACGGTCCGCAAGCGCCGCCCGGGCGGCGGGGCGCTCGCGCAGGTCAATTTCGTCGCGTTCGAGGTAATACTCGAAGTCGATCAGATCCGGGACCGTCCAGCGGTCGTCGGGTCCGGGCCTGGGGCCACCGGCTGGCGAAACGGGAGCGAACTCTGGCGGTCGGGGGTCCATGGACTTGGGTTAATACTCCGCTACAAAGGGTCCAGGCGTCGGGACCATGACCGCCGCCCGTGGCCTTTGGCGGGGTCCTGGCCGGGCGACGACCGCGGGATGGGCCTGGCGGCGCCCGCCCCTGCCGTCAGCCAGGGATCAGAGGCGCGCAACCGCCCACGACCGGATCGGGCCAATGATGTTAGCCGCCACCGGGGCGCCGGGCAAGGCAGTTTGTATCCGGATTGTGGCCAGACCGGGCGCGGCCAGGCTATTGGAGCACGCAGATCGACTGGCCGCCATCCCGCCACGGTCTGGCGGAGTCACACCGGGCCAGCACCAGTCCGGCGGGAGACATCAAGGTCCCGGTCCAGGCCCCCTTAGCGCCGGGCACCAGTTCCATGAAGCCAAAGTCCCGCAAGCCGACCACCTCGGCATTAGCGCCCGCGAGGTTGGGCACCGGCACCGGAAGCAGGGGCTCGTGCCGCGCCGGCCGGGGCTCCAGTTCCGACATTTCCATGCCCCCGTCACCGACCACGAGTTGCGGCGGCCGGCCCCCGGCAAAGCCGCTGGCCTGAAAGCGGTGCATATGGCCCGACAAGATGAGACCGACATTGGCCGGCAGCCCCCCAGGCATGGCCGTGGCCAGGGCCGCTTGCTGGGTGACGTTGATGAAACCGTATGGGGCGCCAGCTGGCGCAGAGCCGCCCTTCGCCGGCTTCACGACCCCCCAGAGGGGCCGATGCGTCACCAGCCAGGTTGGGACGCCATCGGCGAGCAAGGCCGCGATGGCCTGGAACTGGGTGGTGTAGGCCGGGACCTGGTAGGGCTCGGCATCGCCGGCATTGGCGGAATCGACGATGACCAGATCAAGCCCGCCCAGGCGCAGCCGGTAGGGCGGGGACTGGACAATCGGAAAGGGCTGAGCCGCGAAGGGCTGAGCCGCGGACGGCCAGGCGCCCGGCCGCCAGCCGGACGGGGTCTGGGGCGGGCAGGCGCGCTGACCCTCGCCTCCTAGCAGCGAGGAGGCCGGGGCCAGCAAATAGAACCAGCCCGGACCGCCGCGGCTGCATAACTCGTGGTTACCGCGGAGGAAGACCCAGGGCGCCACTGGCAAGAGACGGGCGGCGGGCCGGAAGAAATCGTCGCGCCAAGCGGGCCAGGCGTCGGGACGCGGACTACCCTGAATGTTCTGGCTCCAGTAGGCCTTGGCGATGTCCAGGCGTGGCGCATCCTCATCGTCGAGATCGCCGGTATCGTAAACATTCACCGTGAGATCATGGGCATAGCCCGTGGTCGCGGGTGGCAGCACCAGGGTGCCCGGGGTACCGCGATAATTGTAGTCGCCGACATGGATGATGAGGTCCGGCGGTGGGCGCGCCGCCTCCCCAGCCAGGGCCGCAAAGGGCCAGGCGGCACCCAACCCCTCGCCGTCGCAGGGTTGCGGCTTGGTGACGTTGGCCCCACGACAGCCGGTATCCCCGAGCAGGACCAGGCGGCGAGGCGTGGCGAGGGAGACGGCGGGCAGGTCGATGCGCTCTGTCCCCTCGACCACGGCCGCCGCCTCGCCCAGGGGATAAGGGGCCTCGCACACCAGCACGGCATCGAACCCGCCGCCCGGGGGACGGGCCCGCGGCCTCATGGCCGCCAGGGGGGCGCCGGCGGCGGAGCGCAACTCCGGACAGGCGCCCGCCCCTTCCGATACGCTGCGGACCATTGGCACCGTGGCGCCGTCCGCCCCCTGCCCCAGCAGGACGAAGGCAAAGATGGGCCCCGTCGTGCCCGCCGCCACGGCCAGGGGTGCCGTGGCCCAGCCGACCAAAGTCAGGGCCAAGAGGCTGAATTGGCGAAGCCAGCGGGACACGGGGGTGATCTGGGTGCGGTCGAGCAGGCTAGGCCAGCGCGGGGGGCGCCGCACCCAGAAGGGCATCAGGGAACGCGATCTTTGTCGGTAACCGTGAGCCCCCTCTCCCCAACCCTCCCCCGCGAGGGGGGAGGGAGCAAGAGAAACAGTCGCTTGAGCTGCCGAGCCCAACCCAGGCGGCCGGGGGCTTAGGTTCAAAGCCGGGGTGAGCGTCGGGCTACAGGGAGTCACGATTCTTCTCCCGCACCCGCTGGTAGAGTTCCTCCATCACCGCGACGAAGGAGTTGTCACGCTGCCAGAAGGCGGGATAATCGCCGGCCTTGCGCACCAGGATAGCGGGGACGGCCGCGGGCGTGGCGGGCGCGATTTCGGTGGGCAGGCGCTGCGGGCCGGTCCAGAAGGCGTGATAGTCCGGCGGCGGGGTGCCAACGCCGGGGCGAGTGAAGAAGGACGCCGCGGAGATAACCGATGCTGCCGAGCCGAGGTCGTTGCGCAGGTTCGCCAGGGCCTTCCCCAGGGGCGTGGCGGCGAGCGCCTGGTTCAAGCGCTCCCGGGACAGGCCCCGTAGCTCAAAGAGCAGAAAGGGGTCCCGGTCCAGTTGCGCCGCCAGACGATAGTAAACGCCGGCGATATGCTTACAGGGATTGGCATAATCCGGGCAAGAGCAATCGGTGAGCGCGAAGTCCTGGTGGCCGCGCGGCAAGAGGTGCAGCTTCATGCCGGCGAAGGCGTCGTCAATGCCGTCGGGCATCTCGTTCATCAGCAGCCGCGCGACCAGGGCGGCGCTGCTGCCCAGGTGGCCGATGGCCTTATCCCAATCCTTGGCCGGGATCGGGGCCATTTGGATGCGGGTCTGATAGCGGGGTTCCTTATAGACCCCGTAATAAGGATTGACGTTGCCGCGCACCGTGGCGGTCACCACACCGTCGGTGGTGGCAAAGGCGAGGATACGGCTGTCGCTGCTGTAACCCCGGCCCCGCAGCAGCCGACCCTGGTCGGTGAAGCCCTCCAGCGCGGCGATGAAGCGCTGCCCCCACCAGGTCTTGCCGAGTGTCATCATGGTCAGTCCACCAGGGCGTCGCGGTTGAGGCGAATCAGTGCCCTGAATCGCTCGTTGTCGAGTTGCGTCAGCCAGGACTCGTCATTGCCGACGATGGCCCCGGCGATGGCCTTCTTCTCCTCGATCATGTCGCTGATGCGCTCCTCCAGGGTCCCCAGGGTGACGAACTTGTGGACGAAGACGGTCTTCTCCTGGCCGATGCGGTAGGCCCGATCGCTGGCCTGATCCTCGACCGCCGGGTTCCACCAGCGGTCGAAATGGAAGACATGGTTGGCCTTGGTCAGGGTAATGCCGACGCCACCCGCCTTGAGGGAGAGAACGAAGATGGCGGGTTCGGCCTGCGGATCCTGAAAGGCGGTAATCATGGCCTCGCGCCGGGCGCGCGGGGTGCCCCCGTGCAGATAGAAGGTCTGGTAGTGCAGGCTCTGCTTGAGCTGGCGCTCCAGTTCCGCGCCGATCTCGGTGAACTGGGAGAAGATCAGGACGCTGTCGCCCGCCGCCATGGCCTCTTCCAGCATCTCCTGGAGACGTTGCAGTTTGTGGGAGCGCTCCGGGGTGAAGGCGCTGCCGTCGTGGAGAAACTGCGCCGGGTGATTGCAGATCTGCTTGAGTTTCATGAGGGTCGAGAGCATGAGCCCCTGGCGGGCGATGCCGTCCTGGTTCTCCAGTTCCCGCTCCACCTCGCGCACCACCGTCTCGTAGAGCGCCGCCTGCTCCTTGCCGAGATTGCAATACTGGATGGCCTCCAGCTTGTCCGGCAGGTCCTGGATGATGGCCTTGTCGCTCTTGAGCCGCCGCAGGATGAAGGGTTCCACCAGGCGCCGAAGGGCGGTGGTCTTAACGGGGTCGTGATCGCGCTGTACCGGAATCTCGAAGCCCTTGCGAAAGCGCGCCTGGGTGTCCAGATAGCCGGGGTTGAGGAAGTTGAAGAGGGACCAGAGGTCGGTCAGGCGGTTCTCCACCGGGGTGCCGGTCAGCGCCAGCCGGTGTCGGGCGCGCAGTTTGAGGATGGACTTGGTCTGGGCCGCGGCGGGGTTTTTGATGTTCTGCGCCTCGTCGAGGACAACCCGGTGCCAGTCGCGGGCGGCAAACAGGGCCTGGTCGCGGCGCACCAGGGCGTAGGAGGTGATGACCAGGGCCTGCCCAGCGGTGCTCTCGGTGAAGGCGTCCTTATCCCTGGCCCGCTCGGCACCGTGATGGATGAGCACGGACAGGTGGGGGGCGAACTTTTGGACCTCTTTCCGCCAGTTGCCGATGACGGAGGTAGGGGCCACCAAGAGGGTCGGGGCCAGCGCCCGCCCCTCCTCCCGCTCCTGAACCAGGCGGGCGATGGCCTGCAGCGTCTTGCCCAGGCCCATATCGTCGGCCAGACAGGCGCCCAGACCGAGTTGTTCCAGGAAGCCCAGCCAGGCCACCCCGCGCTTCTGGTAGTCGCGCAACTGGGCCTTGAGTTGGGGCAGGTCCGCGATGGACTCCAGCCGGCTGCCGGTCCGCAGCCGCTCCAGCATCCCCGCCAGGGCATCGTCGCGATCGACCTCGAAGGTCTCGTCGATGGCGGTGCGCTGGAGCAGGTCCTGGACGCTCATTTCCGGCGTCTCCTGACCGTGCCGGCGCCAGAAAGTGAGCATCTCCTGCATCTTGTCGCGGTCGAGTTCGACCCACTGGCCACGGAATTGCACCAGAGGAGCCTTGGACTCGACCAGCCGCTGCCACTCCTCCTCGCTCACCACCTGATCGCCGATGGCCAGTTGGTAGCGGTACTGGACCAGGTTCTCGAGGCGCAGCGCGCTCGCGCCAACCGAGGAGCCGGAGGGGCCCTTGGTGGGCGAGGCCGAGCGCAGCCGGATCTTGACCCGCCGCCGCCCCTGTGGTGTCCACCAGGCCGGGACGATGACCTTGAAACCGGCGTCCTCCAGCACCCAGGCCCATTCCTTCAGAAAGGCGAAGGCCTCGTCGAGGTTCAGGGCCAAGCCCCGGGGTTCGGCGGTAGCCAGGCCATCCCAGAGTTTGGGGACCATGCGAGCGGCAAGCCCCAGATTCAAAAGCAGATGCGTCTCGAAATCCTGGCCCAGTGGCCGGTGCCAGGAGGCCCTCTTTGTCGCGGGCAGCGGCCAGTAGTCGGCGAGATCCAGGCGCTGGGAGGGGTCATCCTTGGGGACGGCCACGAAGCGCAAGGCCCAGGCCTCCTCGCTCCCCGCCCCGGCGAGGGCGGGGGGCTCCACCAGTTGAAAGCCCAGAATGAAGGTGGCGTCCCGCTCGGCGTCCCGGATACGCCCCCGCCACTGCCGCCAGGTCAGGTAGCGATCGAGGTCGATACCGGGTAGGGCCGGCGGCGCCGTCCCGGGTTGAGGGGCGAGGCAGGAGGCCAAGAGGGTGCCGTCCACTTTTTTGCCGAACACCGCCGGCCAGGGTGTCCGCCGCAGGGTCTGATCGAGCAGCACCTCCGCGCAGTGGCGCAGCAGGCCCTCCCCCGCCGGCCAGTCCGCCAGGGCGGCGGCGCAGGCCGGGGGCATTCGCGCCCCGGCCCGGCTAATGAACTCCTCGAACTGCTCCGAGGCCCATTCCCAGGCCCCGAGGATCTCGACCGGCGGTGCCTTGCGCTTTCCCTTGGGCGTGGCCGGCTGGTGAACCACCAGGCTGGGGAGGTATTGATCCCGGATCAGGAGGCGCTTGAGCTCCTGGGTAAACCAGTACCAGAACAGAAAGTCGCCCCCAGGCTGGACGGCCTCGGCCTGGTGACTGGCGAGGAAATGGATTTCGCTCAGTTGCTTGATGGGGTGCTCCAGCCGCAGGCAGTCCACCCGCCAAGGGCGCGGGGCCGCCTGGCTGGCATCGACGTCAGCGGGCCAATACCGCGCCAAGGCCGGCGAAGGGAGCGGGGCCGCCGCCGCACTGGGGAGTTGGAGGATGCAGCTCATATAGGCCTGGCCGCGGGCCGCTGCCGTGGAGGCCAACCCCAGCGCCTCCAGCAAGGCCGGCCAGTCCGCGCGGACGAGGTGAAACGGATGGGCGGGCGGTTCACCGCCAGACCCCATGTTGCGCGTCTCCAGCGTTTCCGCCCACAGCCCGAAGGAGCCGGTCTGGACAAAATCGGCGGTGGCGTCTGGTAACCACAAGGCGTGCAGAATCAGCATGAGCAACGAATTCCCAGCAAGGGCGGCTTGGGGAAACACCCGGACAACCCGACCGCTCCATCAAGCCCAGCTCAAATGCTAGCATGGGGTCATGGATTGCTGCTCATCCCGTCCTTGTCGAGAGTTGGGCGCACCCCAGGCTTGGCGTACTTTGGCCTGACTCAGGGCTGTTTTCCCCTGTCACAGGCTCAGGTTAGGGTCAATCCCTCCCCGCCAAACTCGTTTTACACACAAGACGAAACCGAGGATGCGAAAGTTGTCAAGCACCTAGTTCTGAAAATATTATCGATAGCTAACCAACTGATAAAGAGAGTGATACTTTTCTTGGTCAGAAAGTAGCCAGTACCGCCCCAGCCCTGTCAGGACGCGCCCTCTCGGGGATTCACCCAGGCTTATCGACATACTTATCCACAGCTACTGGGGGAAAGTCAGACACCCACGGTTACCGCAGCCGGCGGATCCGGCGAATCCACTTGAGACTGTCATCCCTTCGCATGCACCCCTTCGCCCTGCACCCCCAACTCCTGGCCGATTGTCATCTGCTCGGCAAACTGGCCCATAGCCACCTGCTGCTTCACCGCAATGCCCAGGTGCCCTGGTTCATCCTGGTCCCCGAGACCGAACTGGGCAATCTGCTGGATCTCCCCATCCCCCAGCGCGATGGGGTGCTGGCGGATTGCAAGCGGGTCTCGGATTACCTGACGGCGGGGCTGGCCTGTCCCAGGGTCAACGTCGCCTGGATTGGCAATCTGGTGCCCCAGTTGCACATCCACGTCATCGGGCGGGGTCCCGGCGACCCCTGCTGGCCCAAACCGGTATGGGGGAACCTGGCTGGGAGCCGGGACTATGGGGCGGAGGAAGTTGAGGCCATCCGGACCGCGCTGCTGGGTTCCACTTCACTGTGATCGCTGACCGCCGCAGGGGCTTGCCTCTGGCGCCTCTGCCTCAACCGAGGGCTGAAGGGTTACGAAAGTACCAGCCGCATGGCATGCCTCAAAGCATTGCCATGGGCGTCCTGACCCCTCCGAGTCGCGGGGTCAGGCGGTGCGTCGGTTGGAAAGTCAGTTCGCGCCGGGCTTGAAGGGCATCAGAATCGGGGTATAGACGGGATTATCATCGAAGCCCGGCTCCCCGGGGATCAGGTAAGCCTCCAGGCGATTGTCACCGAAGGAATAGACGATACTCTGGGCCGTGGCGGTGTTGAAGATATCGCCAGGGTCGGTGCCCGGGTCCAGATCCTGCTGTTGCGGGGCATGGTAGGACATCATGGTCCTCACCCCGGCAAAATCGACGATCGGACCCCGTTGCGCCATTTGCTCGCGGAAGTTGTTCCAGCGGAAGATGTTGACCAAATTGAAATCCGTGGTGCCGGCTTCATAGAGCCCCTGGGTACCGGGTCGCACGAAATGGTTGTCGGGATTCCACGGTAACAGGAAGGAATTAACCGAGGCAATCGCATCGGAGAATTCCCACAGCACCCCCTCGCGCAGGGCGGATTCCGCCGTGCGCAGTTCGCGCCGCCGGTCCCCGGAGAGATAGTTCTCCTGCACCTTGGTGACGTCCTTGTTGGCCATGAACATGATGTGGTTGTAGCCATAGAGTTTGGCGGCATCGCCAAAGTAGTCCGCCGCCTGGTCGATGGTGCTGGCGGTTTCGAGCACATCGCGAATATCCATCTGCACCGAGCGTCGTCCCACCGCCGAATACTCTTCGCCGATGTCGCTGTAGAGATTGGCGATATAGAGGCCCTTGCTATTGATGCCGGTGCCAGACCCGATCAGGCCGAGGAAACCGATGGACAGGAATTCCTGCCCGGCGGTGATGGCATGGACCACCGCGTGCATCTTGCCGGACTGATTCTCAAAGCCCGGGAACCAGTCCATGTTGCGGCCGACGATGGTGTGCCCGGTCTGGGCGCGGTCGCCATAAACCGCCACCGCGGAACAGGCATCGGCGGTGGCGATGTCCGGCGTCAGGTTGAGGACCAGGTATTCATCGAGGGACAGTTTGCCATCGCCCATGACGTTGGTCCTGCCGCCGC
Organism: Chromatiaceae bacterium; assembly: GCA_044228695.1. Classification (GTDB taxonomy): domain Bacteria; phylum Pseudomonadota; class Gammaproteobacteria; order Chromatiales; family Chromatiaceae; genus M0108. Next base: position 21,993 of record JBGAUK010000056.1, read on the forward strand.
TGAGGGTCGAGGCAAAACCTTCGAGCTCATCCTGGTAGGCCGGTTTGATCTGCTTGTTGATTTCAACGGCCCGACGGATCAGCTCCTCGTAATCGATGCCGCATTCCTCGCAGAACTCTTTGAGAATTGCCACCGTATCGGCCAGATAGGAGTCCGCCGTGCGCTCATAGGTCGGAAAAGCCTGGAGGGCGAGGCGGCTATATTCCTGGCCGATGGCATAGGGACTGGCGGAGGTGTAATCGATCCGCACCGAATAGTATTGCCCCAGATTGGTCACCGATACGTCCGGCTTGGCGGGCAAGGGACCATGGCTGTTGCTGCTGTCGCAGCCGGGACTGAGCAAGGCGATCGACAGGCTGCCCAGCAGGAGGCTGGCGGGAAACGTTACCGCGAGGTGTTTCATACCAGATGCTTTCATGAAAACATTCCTTATCGTTGTGATGGATTGAGGGAAAGGAAGAGGCGGAGAGGTTTACAAACCGACCAGGAGTGCAGTTGACTATCCCGGAACCGTGGTAACCGTTCACACCCCCCGACTGAGGCAGTGGCGCCAGAAGAGGCAAGCCCCTGCGGCGAGCAGCGGAGAGTTGCCACGTTGCCGTCAGGTGTCTATCACACTGGCCAACAGGGTAAGTGACAGCAAATGGTGCGACTCTTTATGGGTCCGCTTCGGCCGAATCCTGACGCGACGAGTGTCCGCGGTCAAGTTCGATTCGGGACTAACCGGAGAGCCAATTGCAAAATTGCTCGGTCGAGGGATTTTTTCCCTGCGGGGGGGCGAAAAAAGGGGGAGAAGAGCGGGTATCGCCAGCCAAAGGCTGGTAAAATTAAGCGGTTAGCAACGATTCATTCCGATACCCAAGATGGATACTACCGGTAAATCCCGCCTGTCGCAATTCTGGAACCACCTGCAGCACGAGCTGTTCCCCTTTTTGCGGGAAGAGGATCACCTGGCGTTGAGCCCGGCGCTGGAGAAGGTGATCCGGGTGCTGGAGTTCACGCAGATCGAGCGCTTTATCCCATCCAGCCGGGGGTGCGTCGGGCGTCCGCCGCAAGATCGGGTGGCCCTGGCGCGGGCCTTCATCGCCAAGGCGGTGTTGGACCTGCCGACCACGGAGGCGTTGATCGACCGCCTCCAGGCGGACCGGTCGCTGCGGCGGATTTGCGGCTTCGAGCGGTTTCACGCGATCCCCGATGCCTCGCGCTTCTCGCGCGCGTTTGCGGAATTCACCGCCTTGGCGTTGCCAGCGCGGGTCCACGAGGCACTGATCCGCGCCCAGTTGGGCGACCAGCTCATTGGACACATTGCCCGGGATTCGACCGAGATCGAGGCCCGAGAGAAGCCCGCCCCCAAGGGGGTGGCGGACGCCCCCGCCGCCCCGCCTGGACTGTTCGACACCGTGGTGAGTGAGGCGGCACCGGCCAAAAAGCGTGGACGCCCGCGCAAAGGCGAGGAGCGAGCCAAGGAGCCGACCGTCATTGAACGGCAGGTGGGCCAAAGCGTGGCGGAGAGTCTGGCGCAACTCCCCACCGCCTGCGACGTCGGCAGCAAGAAGAACAGCAAGGGTTTCAAGGAGACCTGGACCGGCTACAAGTTGCATATTGACACCGCGGGCGGTGACATCCCCGTGACGGCGATTCTGACCTCGGCCTCCATGCATGACAGCCAAGCGGCGATCCCGCTGATGCGCCTGACCGGTGAGCGGGTCTCCTACCTCTATGACCTGGCCGACGCCGCTTATTGCAGCGGGGTGATCCGGGCGGTGTCCCGCCAAGAGGGGCACGTGCCGTTGATCGACCACAATGCCCGGCGCGGGGAGAAGATCGAATTTGCCCCGCATGAAGCCGAACGCTATAAGGCGCGCAGCCAGGCGGAGCGGGTCAACAGTCTGTTGAAGGACAACCACGGGGGGCGCCATGTGCGCGTACGCGGCGCTCCCAAGGTGTATACCCATTTGATGTTCGGCATCCTGGTGATCGCCGCCGAGCAGCTCTTGCGTGCGTATTCCACGCCAAGATGGACAGTGATTCCACGGCAAGCCGGACACCTGTTCCAGGGCAAACTGGACACCTGA
>JBGAUK010000057.1:0-24054 GCA_044228695.1 Chromatiaceae bacterium
TCAGCGACGAGCCCCGCCGAGCGACCCATCAGCCCCCCAGAACCTTTCAACCCTACAGATGGTAGCCCTGGATGCGCGCTACCTCGGACCGGGAGCCCAGGATCACGGGCACACGCTGATGCAGGCCCTCTGGCTGGAGGTCGAGGATACGCTCGGGGCCCGTGATCGACAGGCCACCGGCCTGCTCGATGATGAAGGACATGGGATTGGCCTCGTAGAGGAGGCGCAGCTTGCCGCTCAGGCCCTTGGCCGTCATCTTGCTGTCCATGGGGTACATGAAGACGCCGCCCCGGGTGAGGATGCGATGGACCTCGGCGACCATGGAGGCAATCCAGCGCATGTTAAAGTCCTCGCCGCGGATTCCCTCGCGACCAGCCAGGCACTCATCCACGTAGCGTCGCACCGGTGACTCCCAGAAGCGCATGTTGGAGACGTTGATGGCGAATTCGCGGGTCTCGGCGGGGATCTGGATGTTGGGATGGGTAAGGATGAACTCGCCGATGTTCTGGTCCAGGGTGAACCCATTGACGCCATTGCCCGTAGTAAGCACCATCATGGTCGAGGGCCCGTAGATAGCGTAGCCGGCCGCCACCTGCCGGGTGCCCGGTTGGAGGAAGGCCTGCTTGCTGGGTTGATCGCCCTCGCCGGGACAACGCAAGATGGAGAAGATGGTCCCCACCGAGACATTGACATCGATGTTGGAGGAGCCATCCAGGGGATCAAAGGTCAGCAGGTACTTGCCGCGCGGATAGCGCGCCGGGATGGGATAGATATCATCCATCTCTTCCGAGGCCATGGCCGCCAGGTGTCCCGCCCATTCGTTGGACTTGATGAAGACCTCATTGGAGAGGATATCCAGCTTTTTCTGGGTCTCGCCCTGAATATTCTCGCTCCCGGCACTGCCCAGAACCCCAACCAGGGCGCCGTGGTTGACCATGTTCGAGATGACCTTGCAGGCGGTGACGATATCGTTGAGCAGGGAGGTGAAATCCCCCGTGGCGCCCGCGACGTGACGCTGCTCTTCAATGATGAATTGGGTGATAGTGGTACCGTTGTGCATGCACTGCCTCCAGTTGTGGCCAGCCCCAGGGCGGGGCGCGGGATATATTAGCGAATATTGATATTACGCACACCTCGATTATGGATACCCTGCTCGATTTCCTGACCTTCCGGCAATTCCTGGCGCCCTATGCCCTGCCGCTCTTCTATTACCTGGGCGCCCTGGGGGTACCCTTCGCCGCCTGGGCCTTACTGGTCTGGCTACGTCGGCGTTATGGCCGCCTGAACCAGGCCATCCAGTCCGGTGGCGAGATGGCCCGCCGCTATACGGGGCGCCGGGACCGGATGGCCGTTGCCCTGCTCTTTCTCGCCGCCTTTCTCTTCATGGAACTGCTGTGGCGCCTCCTTTTCGAGTACCTGATCGCCTTCCTGCAGATGCGCGAGGCCCTGCTGATGCTGCAGGCAAGGGGCCTGGAGACATGACGCCTCGGTGGATGACTCGCACCCGGGGAAAGAGGCAAAATAGCCCTAACGTGACACCCAGGGTCAAACCCATGCCAACCGCCGCCCCAACCTCAGGTTCAGACCTGGTCGACCCCTTCGGCCGGCGCATCACCTATCTGCGGCTGTCGGTGACGGACCGCTGCGACTTCCGCTGCGTCTATTGCATGGACCCGGATCAACGCTTCGCCCGCCGCGACCTCACCCTGAGCCCAACTGAACTCTTGGCGGTGACCCGCGCCTTCGTCGGCCTGGGGGTGCGCAAGGTGCGCCTTACGGGCGGCGAGCCCCTGGTGCGTCCGGACCTGATCGAACTCCTGGGCGCCATCCGCGCCCTGCCCGGCCTGGCGGAGCTGGTCCTCACCACCAACGGCTCCCAACTGGCCGCCCGCGCCCACGCCATCCGCGCCGCCGGGGTGCGGCGCATCAACATCAGCCTCGATACCCTGAACCCCGAGCGCTTCCGCCTCTTGACCCGCAATGGCGAGCTGGAGCGGGTGCTGGCGGGCATCGACGCCGCCATCGCCGCCGGCTTCGACCGTATCAAACTCAACACCGTCATCCTCGGTGAGCGCAACGGTGACGAGATCCTCGACCTGGTACGCTTCGCCCTCACCAAGGGAGTCAACATCAGCTTCATCGAGGAGATGCCGGTGGGCGAGGTCGCGCATCGTCCCACCAGCCGTTATTCCAGCGAGCAGATCCGCGCCCGGATCGAGCCCCATTTCACCCTGATCCCCACCACCGAGACCACGGGCGGGCCCGCCCGCTATTACCGTATCCCCGACAGCCCCACCCGCATCGGCTTTATCTCGCCCCACAGCCATAACTTTTGCGCCGACTGCAACCGGGTCCGGGTCACTAGCGAGGGGCAACTGCTCCTCTGCCTGGGGCGCGAGGCATCGCTCGACCTGCGTGCCATTCTGCGTCACCACCCGGGCGACGACGCCCGGTTGCGCCAGGCCATCATGGATGCACTGCGCATGAAGCCCGAGGGCCACGGCTTCGCGACGGGCATGCCCGCCGTCATGGGGCACCAGATGAACCGCATCGGAGGGTAAGACCGGACGGCCAAGAGCAACCCCGGGAAATGCCCGTTGGCCACCGTGACGCCCCGGCCTATAATTGGTCTATCAGTCTTTCTTAATATACCGGAGCGCTTTCCATGCCTACCTACGACTATCGCTGCGACACCAATGGCCAAGTGGTCGAGGTGCGCCATCGCATGAACGAGACCATCACCCACTGGGGCGAACTCTGCGCCCGCGCCGGAGTCGAGCCCGGGGAGACGCCCACGGATAGCCCGGTGCATCGCCTGGCCACCGGTGGCAACCTCATCTCCAAGACCAGCATGGGCAGCGGCATGGCGCCGCCTTCTTGTGGCAGCGGGGGCTGCTGCCCCTCGGGGATGTGCGGCATGATGTAGGGGCCGTGACGGGGGGGCCGGCAAAATGCGGGTCCCCCTGGTGTTTAAGGCGTCTTTCGGCCTTGCAACACCACCCCGACCTTGCGGGTTTCACCCACCCGATCAATGGTGAGAATGACCTGAGTACCGACCTGGTGACGTTCCAGCAGGTCGATCAGCTTCCCCAAACTATCCACGGGTTGGTCGTTGACGGCCAGGATAATATCGCCCAAGGCAATACCCCCGCCCCGCTCGGCCTTGGTCCCCCGTAGGCCCGCCTGTTCCGCCGCCGAGCCCGCCTCCACCTGTAACACCAGCACCCCGGAGAGGCCGAGTTGGCCCAGGACCCGCTCGCTGATGGCGTCGTCGGCCTTGATCCCCAGGGTCGGGCGCTGGAAAAGGCCGTGGGCGATGAGTTCCGGCACCACCCGGTTGACCGTATCCACAGGCACGGCAAAGCCAATACCGGCAAAGGCCCCAGAGGGACTGAAGATGGCGGTGTTGATACCGATCAGGCGCCCGGCGCTATCCAGCAGGGGGCCGCCGGAATTGCCGGGGTTGATAGCGGCGTCGGTCTGGATCAGGTGCTGGATCGACTGACCCTTATCACCCTGGATGGTGCGGTCCAGGGCCGAGATGACGCCGGTGGTGAGGCTGTAATCAAGGCCGAAGGGATTGCCTATGGCCAGCACCTTCTGGCCCACGCGCAGATCCTGGCTGGTGCCAATGGGCAGCGGCATGGGTCGCGAGGTCGGGACCCGGATACGCAGCACGGCCAAGTCATGCTCCGGGCTGGCGCCCACCAGGTCGGCGTCGTAAGTGCGCTGATCCCAGAGCCCAACACGGGCCGATCGTACGCCCTTGATGACATGGTAATTGGTGACGATGTGCCCCTGGTCGTCCCAGACAAACCCCGATCCCGTGCCCCGGGGAATTTCGGTGATGTCCCGCGTCCAGATATCCAGCACCTGAGTGGTGGTGGTGATATAGACCACCGAGGGGGTAGAGGCCTCGAAGATGGCGATTGTCGTCTGTTCGTCCCCCCCCAGATCGCCTCGTGGGGCGATGGCGCGCGGAACGGCGCGAAAGCCGATCAGCACATCCTCCACCCAGGGCCGGAGAGCGAGGGCCAGGAGCAAAAAGACCGCGAACCAAAGCAAAAATCGGGGCAGGGTGAAGGAGCGCATGGATCAACCCCCATAGGCGCCAAGTTAAGAGAAGGGGATGAGCAAGCGCCCGCCCTCGTCAATCGCCCGTCTCCGGGTTTGGCCGCGGCCAGGCGAAGAGGATAGCCTGGACCAGCGTCGCCAGCGGGATGGCGAAAAAGATGCCCCAGAAGCCCCAGAGCCCGCCGAAGACGAGTACGGCGACGATAATGGCCACGGGATGCAAATTGACCACCTCGGAAAAGAGCAGAGGCACCAGGATGTTGCCATCCAGGGCCTGGATAATGAAATAAACCGTGGCCATCCAGGCAAATTCGCTCGACCAGCCCCACTGGAACCAGCCCACCAGGAGAACGGGAACGGTCGCCACTACGGCGCCAATATAGGGCACGATCACCGAGAGGCCGACCAGCAGCCCCAGCAGCATGGCGTAATTGAGCCCGAAAACCTGGAGGCCAAGATAGGTTGCGGCCCAGACGATCAAGATCTCCCAGAACTTGCCCCGCACATAATTGGAGATCTGCCGGTCCACGTCGTGCCAGACATCGCCCGCGATGCGCCGGTGCTCCGGCATGTAACCCATGAACCAGGAGACGATCAACTCCTTATCCTTCAAGAAAAAGAACACCAACAAGGGCACCAGGATCAGATAAACCAGAATGGTAATGATGCCCACCACCGAGGCCAGGGACCAGGACAGCACCTGTTGGCCGAAGTTGGTGATCTCGTAGCGGATGGAGCCGATGACCTGCTGGACCTGGTCCTGGGAGACCACGTCCGGGTAGCGTTCCGGCAGTTCGCTCAGGGAGACGAGCCCGGTCGAGATCATCGAGGGCATTTGCTGCACCAGGTCGGTCACCTGCCGGGACACCACCGGGATGACACCAAAGAGGACCGTGATCACGAAGACCATGAAGGCGATGTAAACCACCAGGACGGCCGCGAGGCGCGGCCAGCCGTGACGCTGAAAAAAGGCCACCAGGCCCTCCAGCAAGTAGGCGATGACGATACTGGCCAAAGCCGGGGCCAGCATGTAGCCCATGGACAGCACCACGGCGAACCCTACGATCAGGGCCGCCGCGAGTACCACGACCTGGGGATCGGAAAAATAACGCCTGAACCAGTCGGTTATAACCTGCATGAATGAATAAGAATCCTGACGTTCAACTCGTGAAGCCGTCCCGGTAAACGCCATAATGCCGGGCAAACAGCGCCTCCAGTTCGTCAATGACGTCCCGGGCCGGGCGGCCATTGAGGACATGGGCGGCCATCAGGATTGAGGTCTCGTCGAGCATGCGCCGCCGATCCAACATGGGGTAACTTTGAGATAGACGCTTGATGGCCCCGACCACGGACTCCACCGGCGGCCGGGCGATGAGGTTGGGTTCCGCCAGTGCTGGACGTTGGGCCAGGGCGCCGGCACCCCCGTCCTTCCCGGTGGCGCCGAGGAACTCGGCGAAACGCAGCAAGGTGAGACGAGATGCCTCATCCAGGCCACGATACAACTGGGTCAGGTGACGCTCGTCGCGGGGTTGCAGCGGGCGCGTCATCATCGGGTCTGGGTCATCCTGGATGCTCCTCGCAATAGCCGCGGGCGAACTCGAGCAGTTCCTCCATGACCCGCAGGCGGAACTTCTGTTTCTGATGGACAAAGGAGAAAGGGCGCTCCAGGGGTGGGTCCAATTCCAGCGCCACCAGGGTACCCAGTCGCAATTCCTTCTGTATCGTCGCCCGCGACACCACGGACACCCCCATGCCCGCCTCCACGGCACCCTTGACCGCCTCCGGACTGCCCAGCTCCATGGTGACCTTGAGGGCGCCCTCGCACTCCGGAAGCTGATCCAGATACTCCCCAATCACTCCGCGAGTGCCCGAGCCTTCCTCCCGGCAGATGAAGGGATACTCCAGCAGCCGGGCGAATTTGACCGAGGACTCCTTGGCCAGCGGGTGACCGGGGGGGACTATGCCCATCAGGTGATCGCGTTTGCAGACCTCCACCACCAGATTCTTGTTGGCAACCGAGGACTCCACCACGCCCAGGTCAATGGCATTACTCTCCACCAGGGAGACGATGCCGTCACTGTTGGCCACCTTGAGATGAATCGTGACCTCGGGGTACTTTTCCTTGAAATCCCCCAGCAGGGTCGGGAGCATATACTCGGCGATGGTGGTACTGGCACCGATGGTGAGGGCACCGCTAATCTCCCCGGTCAGATCGCGGATCGAGTTTTCCATTTCGGCGTAGATCTCGAAGATGCGATCGGCGAAGCGCAACACCTGCTCACCAGCGGCGGTCAGGCTGATGCGGTTGTGAGTCCGGTCGAAGAGACGTGTGTTGAAATGATCCTCCAGTTGACGGATCTGGAATGTCACCGCTGGCTGGGTCATATGCAGGGTTTCGGCGGCCTTGGTAAAGCTCAAGAGGCGCGCCACGGTGTGAAAAACTTGCAGTCGCCGATCCGCCATGACCAATCACCCGGCAAGAAGCAAATAAAAAGAACTTATATCATGAAAGATTCGAGTCTGGGAAGCTAGGCAGGCCCAAACCTGACCCGGGGAAGGGGACAGACCCCAGGGGGGCGCCCTACCTGGATATAAGGGAACCGTGCCGCGCAAACACTTGGGGATATCATCACACCCAGCGCGGACAGGAAGGCATCAAAACGGAACGCCGCCCCGGGGACGGCGTTCCTCGCGGCTTAGATCAAACCTTGATCCAACAGCAGTCAGATATACAGGCAGATATCGCTCTCGCCGGCGAATTCAAAGAAGGCCGCGGCGCCCGCGTATTCGATCCCATCGATAAACTGGGACTGTTCCATATCGAAAAGATCGACGGTCATTTGGCAGGCTACGAACTTGACCTCCGCCTCGGTGCAAAGCTCGCGCAGTTCCTCGATGCTGGCCACGCCCTTCTTCTTCATCTTGGCCTTCATCATGGATGTCATCATGCCCTGCATGCCCGGCAGGGTCATGCCCAGGATCGGGAACCACTTGTCCATGCCCATAGGCATGGGCATCCCGGGGTTACCTAAAGGCGTCACCTCCAGGGACAGATCCTTCTTCAGGAGTTGTAGCCCATAGAAGGTGAAAAATATTTGGACTTCATAGCCCAGCGCCGCCGCCGTGGAGGCAAGGATAAAGGGGGGATAGGCCCAATCCAGCGACCCCTTGGTGGCGATGATCGCCAACTTCTTCGGTTCCATCGGACGCTCCTCTCGGAAATTGATTCAGGTTGACTTCGGCGCTCAGGACTTCTTGATCAAGAAATGGAATTTGCCACCTTCTTCCTTGGATTCCATCAGTACGTTGCCCGTCTGCTTGGCAAAGGAGTCAAAGTCCTTCACGGAGCCCGGATCGGTCGCGATGATGTGCAGGACCTGGCCGGAGCTCATGGAATTGAGCGTCTTCTTGGCACGAAGGATGGGGAGGGGGCAATTCAGGCCGCTGGCGTCGAGTTCTTGATCGAAGTCTGCCATGGAAATCTCCGAGGGTTTGGGGTTGTGGACTAGTAGTAAAGGCACGCAAGTTTGCCGTTTATAGGCCAAACGGCGAAAAAAGGCAATCGCGCCAACCGGCGCGACGCCGGGTCAGGCTGGGCGGCCCGGTTCGATTTCGAAACCGTGGCGAGCCCATGCGATGATACCGCCCCGCAGGTTGATGGCCTTGTCGAAACCCTGTTGGGCAAGATATTGGCAGGCATGGTAGGACCGGGCACCGCTGCGGCAGTAGAGCACCACATCCTTGTCCCTGGGTAACTCGTTCATCCGCAGGGGCAGGAGGTGCATGGGAATATAAACGGCATTCGGGATGGCGGCCTGGACAATCTCCGCTGGGGTGCGGATGTCCACCAGATAGATATCTTCCCCCGCCGCAATTCTGTCCATCAGGCCGACGGAATCGATCTCGCTAACCAAAGGTAAAGCCCTGTCCCGCATCCAAGTATTTCAGTATATTAAGATGTTTTCATCTCTAAAGCAACCGATCCGCCACCCCTCCAACCCTGACCAACGACGCCTAAGCCCATGGATTTACTACCCATCTTTCTTGATATCCGCCATCAACCCTGCCTGGTCGTGGGTGGGGGCGCGGTCGCCGCGCGCAAGGTCGCCAGCCTGGGGCGCGCCCACGCCCGGATTCACCTGGTTGCCCCCGAACTAACGCCGGAACTCCAGGCTCAAGCTGAGGCCGGGGACCTGATCCATCGCTCCCGAGACTTCATGGACGAGGATATCCAGGGGATGCGGTTAATTATCGCCGCCACCAGCGATCGCGAGACCAATCAGCGCGTCGCGCGGCTGGCCAAGGCAATCGGCATCCCGGTCAATGTCGTGGACCAGCCGGAGGAATGCAGCTTCCTCCTGCCCTCGGTCATCGACCGTTCCCCCGTCGTGGTGGCCGTCTCCACCACCAAGGCCTCGCCGGTACTGGCCCGCCTGCTGCGTACCCGACTGGAATCCATGATACCGGCGGGCTACGGCCGCCTTGCCGATCTCTGCGCCCGCTACCGGGACGCCGTCAAGGCGCGCTTCGCCGACGAGCGTGACCGCCGCCGGTTCTGGGATCGGGTTCTGGTGGGCGGGGTCGCCGATCGCGTCTTTTCCGGTCACCTGGAGGAGGCCGATGCCGTCATGGCCCGCGAGCTCGCCGAAGCCCGCCCCAGTGGCGGCATGGGCGAGGTCTATCTGGTGGGCGCTGGTCCTGGCGATCCAGACCTGGTCACCTTCCGCGCCCTGCGCCTCATGCAGCAGGCGGATGTGGTGGTCCATGACCGCCTGGTCGCCCAGCCCATCCTCGACCTCACCCGTCGGGACGCGCAACGCATCTATGTTGGCAAGGAGCGCGACAACCATGTGATGCGCCAGGAGGACATCAATCGCCTGCTCGCCGACCTGGCCAAGGCTGGCCATCGGGTGCTGCGCCTCAAGGGCGGCGACCCCTTTATTTTTGGCCGCGGTGGCGAGGAGATCGACACCCTGGCGGCGGAAGGAGTGCCCTTCCAGGTTGTGCCCGGTATCACCGCGGCCTCCGGCTGCGCCACCTATACCGGCATCCCCTTGACCCACCGCGATTATGCCCAGTCCGTCACCTTCGTCACGGGTCACCTCAAGGACGGCACCATGGATCTCAACTGGGATCAACTCGCCCAACCGCATCAGACGGTAGTCTTCTACATGGGTTTGGTGGGCCTGGCCATCATCCTCGAACAATTGCTAAGCCACGGCGTCTCGCCGGATATGCCCATCGCCCTGATTCAGCAGGGCACCACCCCTCAACAGCGGGTCTTTTCCGGTACCCTGGCCACCATCCAGGAGGTGATTGCCGAGGAAAAACCCCAACCCCCCACCCTCATCATTGTCGGCGAGGTCGTCAAGCTCAGGGAAAAGCTGAACTGGTTCCAGAATCCGGCATCTTGACGCCCTTTGAGTGCTGGCTGATGCGGCTAAAAGTGATCAATTACCAAACGAACCCATTGTTCCCGGATTGAGACAGGACGATTCTCAACCGCGCCGCAGGCAAGTCGGCCTGCTCTCTTCGGCGTCTCAGGCCAGCGGGCGGGGCGGCCATTCCTGAAAGGGCTTGAAGGCCAGCCCGAGCAGTTGGGTCAAGGCAGGCATGAGACTGGATTCCAGGACTTCCCTTTCCCTGCCCTGGAGATGGCGAAAATAGACATCCAGCTCCTCGACGACATAATCGGAGAGATCGGCGAAGGTGTTGAGGGGAATATCAATCAACATCTCGAAATTGGGACCCAGAAGGGCGCGGAAGGCCTCTTGATCGGGCTTAGCCAGCAGGTTGCCAGCGCCCTGCTCCCGATCCTGAATGAAGGTGAGGGTCAGGTAACCGCTGCCGTCATGACGATGAAAGGCCGACACCTTGAGGACGCCCTCCCTGGCCACGACGCCAGGATGCCCCTCTCGGGTGAATCCGGCGAAGCCCATCAAGTGTTCATTGGCCTTGGAAGTCAGGAGGCCTTCCATCAGGTCATAGGCTTCTTCCATAAGGATTCCTGTTAGTTGCGCTTCATGACGCCACCATGTTCGGCGGTGCCGGCATGAGTGGTGAAGGGGCGGGCCAGATATTCGGGCGGGGCCTCGCCCAGGAGTTCATAGAGTTGCTCGAGTTGCAGGCGGTAAAGGCGTTCGAAGTCGCTGACCGCCTCGGCGGGGTTATCGTCGCCAAACCACCAGAACCAATCCGAGCCCTCACAGGTGGCCAACTGCAGTTCCAGGCGCTCGCGTTCTTCCTCGCTCCAGGTGCGGGAGGCCAGAGCCCGGTCATAGGCGGCCTTGGCGGCACCCAGCATATCCCAGGCGCGGTTCTTGTCCGAGTTGCCGATCCAGGTCGAAAGGGTGCCATAGACCCAACTCCCGGCCACCAGGCGCTCGAGGGCGGGGGTCGGACCGGCCAAGCTCTCCAGCAGCCGGGAAAAGGTGGTGAGCTCCAGTCGCGGATGGCTGGCCAGGCGACGGTAGAGTTCCGGCAGAAAGAAGCTGGCATTGTGGGGGTAATATTCCCAGGCATTCTCGCCGTCCATGATGATGGAGAGGACGCGGTTGGGGCGGCCCTGGGTGGCCTCGGCGGCGCGCTCTAGGTGTTCGATCAGGTTGGAGACGGCGTCCTGGGCGTGCCAATCGGCATAGGTGAAGCCAATGAGGTCGGAGATACCATCATCGCGGAAGAAGCAGGCAATCTGGCCCTGATCCAGCCGGTAGGGGCTGGTCAGCCAATGTTCCGGCAGACTGTCACCCCGAGTGGCGCGCAGGCTGTTATAGAGCACGCGCTGGCCACTGGCGGTCCAGCGCACCCCCTCTTCTTCCAGTAGCCGCAGGGTGGCGGCGCTGAGGGCGCCCTCGGAGGGCCAGCAACCGGCTGGTCGCCTGCCAAAATGGCGCTCGAAAGTAGCCATGCCGCGCCGGAGATGCCAGCGCGCCCGTTCCTCGCCTCCCGGGTAGGCCTGCAATTGGGGCAGCGGACTATCGGGGACGGATTCCCGGGCACTGCGGATATCCAGCAGCAGGGGCAGGATGGGATGGGCGTAGGGGGAGAAGGACAGTTCCACCCGACCCTGGTCGGCGAGGCGGCGATAACGCGGGATCAGGGCCTGGAGCTGCTCGCCAATGACGTCCACCAAGGCGCGGCGGTCGTCCAGGGAAAAGCCCCGCCCCTTGCGCTGCAGAGAGTCGATACGGGGATCGTTATCGCGAATATGCTCCCCGGTCCAGGCCAGGTGGTACCAGACCAGGATGTCGGCAAGAAACTGATCGTTAATGTATAGGTGGGCCCTGTGATGACGGTCGAACCAATCCGCCAGATCTATCAGTTCGCGCAGACAGGGAAAGCGATCAATGAGATGGGTCTTGTTGGCCTTGCGGCAGGCAGTGATCAGATCGCTGCGTCGGGGGGCATCCAAGGGTAGGCCAGGGCCGGCCAGGGCCGACAGCAGCGGGTCCCGGATGCGCCTGCCGCTGGCCTGCCAGGCCTGGATCTGGGCGCTGTAATCCTCGATCTGCTCCAGCAGGACCGGAGCGAAGTTGACCACGGCACGGGCCTGGGGCTGGGCCTCCAGATGCGCCGCCATATCCGAGTAGTCTTTAAGGCCGTGCAGATAGACCCATGGCAGGTGGTATTCACGCCCACCTGGCCCCCGGTAGTCTGGCTGGTGCATATGCCAGCAGAGGACCACCGGCAGGCGGGTGGGATCAGCGGACATAACTGGGTTCCTGCTTGAGCATCTCCGGGGTAACCAGAGTCACCTCGGCTTCGGTGACATAGAAGCCGTTGGCGCGATCCCGATCCGGATCCAGGCCGATGTTCATGCCCTCGGGAATGCGACAGCCCCGATCAATGACGGCATTATGGATACGGCAATTACGGCCCACATCCACGTCCGGCAGTATCACCGAGTCCTGGACGTAGGAATAGGAATTAACGCGGACATTGGAAAAGAGCAGGGAATGGCGAACCACGGCACCGGAAATGATACAGCCACCTGAGACCATCGAATCCACCGCCATGCCCCGGCGCTCCTCGTCGTCGAAGACAAACTTGGCGGGGGGCAACTGCTCCTGGTAGGTCCAGATCGGCCAGGAGGCATCATAAAGATTGAGGGGCGGGGTGACGCCGATCAGCTCCAGGTTGGCCTGCCAGAAGGCATCGACGGTGCCCACGTCGCGCCAATAGGCCTGCTCGCCGCTGCGCACGTCCCGGAAGGGATAGGCCATGACCCGGTACTTTTCGATCACGCCGGGAATGATGTCCTTGCCAAAGTCCCGGCTGGAACCGGGCATATCCGAGTCCCGGATAAGTTGTTCATAGAGAAATCCGCGATTGAAGACGTAAATGCCCATGGACGCAAGGGCCACGCCATCACGCCCGGGTATGGAATCGGGCTGATCGGGCTTTTCGGCAAAGTGGCGCACCCGGTTGTCCCGGTCCACGGACATGACCCCAAATTCCCGGGCCTTGGCCAGATCGACCTCCAGACAGCCCACCGTCATATCGGCGCCCATCTCGACGTGCTGGGCGATCATGGCGCCATAATCCATCTTGTAGATGTGGTCGCCAGCCAGGATCAGGACATAGTCCGGGTTGTGAGCCCGGATGATATCCAGATTCTGGAAGACGGCGTCGGCGGTACCGGCGTACCAGGAGGTCTCGGTGACGCGCTGCTGAGCCGGCCAAAGCTCCACGAACTCGCCGAACTCGCCACGCAGAAACCCCCAACCCTTCTGAATGTGCAGGATGAGCGAGTGGGACTTGTACTGGGTAAGGACGCCGATGCGGCGGATGCCCGAGTTGATGCAGTTCGAGAGCGGGAAATCGACGATGCGGAACTTGCCGCCAAAGGGCACCGCCGGCTTGGAGCGCCACTTGGTGAGGTCCTGGAGGCGCGAGCCCCGACCACCGGCCAGAATCAGAGCCAGGGTGTTGCGGGTGAGGCGGCTGACGAAACGTTGAGTCGAATCCGGCATGGAGAACCCCCTCGGCGATGGCTAATTTTGGCTGGCGTTTGGCTAAACGCAAGGCTCCCTTATGGTAACATCATCCGCCGTTAAGCCATCGCCTCTTGCCGTGTAGGAGACACGCCGTCATGCCCACGGGAACCCCCGCCGCCGCCCAACTCCCCGAACACCTCCAGCGCATCCTCGAGGCCCGCCATCACGACCCCTTCGAGGTCCTTGGCCGCCATGTCAAGGACGGCGTATGCGCCCTGAGGCTCTTTCTGCCCAAGGCGGAACGAGTGTGGGTCGCGGGGACCCAGGTAGAGGTCCCACGCATCGAGGGCACGGATCTCTTCGTCTGGGAGGGCGATCCCGCCCAGGTCCCCCCCGGCTATCGCATCGACTGGACCGACGCCCAAGGCCAGGTCCATCGCCTCATTGACCCCTACGCCTTCCCCGCCCAACTGGGGGACTTCGACCTCCACCTCTTCGGCGAGGGCCGTCATTGGCATGCCTACCGTTTTCTTGGCGCCCATCCGCGTCTCGTGGCGGGGGTAGCCGGCACCCTCTTCGCCGTCTGGGCGCCCAACGCCCAACGCGTCAGCGTGGTGGGTGACTTCAATGCCTGGGACGGGCGCGTTCACCCCATGCGGGCACGGGGCGGATCAGGGGTCTGGGAGATCTTCCTGCCGGCCCTCGGGCCGGGCGAGTTCTATAAATTCGAACTCCGCGACCAACAAGGCAACACCCACGTCAAAATCGACCCCTATGCCACCGCTTTTCAGACCCGCCCGGATACGGCCTGTATCACCCAGGCCGAGAGCGACTTCGCCTGGGACGACACCGCCTGGCTTGAGGAGCGCGCCCAGGCCGACTGGTCACACCAGCCACTCTCGGTCTATGAGGTCCACCTCAGCTCCTGGCAGCGCAGCGCCGATGGCAATTTTCTCGGCTACCGCGAGATCGCGGCACGCCTGGCAGACTATGTCCAGGCGGCGGGCTTCACCCACGTCGAACTCCTGCCCATTACCGAGCACCCGCTGGACGCCTCCTGGGGTTACCAGACCACGGGCTATTTTGCCCCCACCAGCCGCTTCGGCGCGCCGGAGGACTTCCGCTGGTTTGTGAATCACCTGCATGGCAAGGGTATCGGCGTCCTCCTCGACTGGGTCCCTGCCCACTTCCCCCGCGATACCTTCGCTCTGGCCCGCTACGATGGCTCCGCCCTCTACGAGCACGAAGACCCACGCATGGGGGAGCATAAAGATTGGGGCACCCTCATCTTTAACTTCGGGCGTAACGAGGTGAAAAATTTCCTGCTCTCCAGCGCCCTCTTCTGGCTGGAGGAATTCCACCTGGACGGCCTGCGGGTGGACGCGGTAGCCTCCATGCTCTACCTGGACTATTCCCGCAACGCCGGCGAGTGGATACCCAATCGCTATGGCGGCAACGAGAACCTGGAGGCGGTTGACTTCCTGCGCCAGCTCAATGAGGTCACCCACGGCCAGCACCCTGGCACCCTCATGATCGCCGAGGAATCCACCGCCTGGCCGGCGGTCTCGCGGCCGACCTTCGCCGGCGGCCTGGGCTTCACCATGAAGTGGAATATGGGCTGGATGCACGACACCCTGGCCTACTTCTCCAAGGACCCCATCTACCGGCATTATCACCACGACATGCTAACCTTCGGGCTCCTCTACGCCTTCACCGAGAACTTCGTCCTGCCCTTCTCCCATGACGAGGTGGTTCATGGCAAGAACTCCCTGCTTGACCGCATGCCTGGCGACGGCTGGCGCAAATTTGCCGGGCTGCGCCTGCTCTATGCCTTCATGTTCACCTATCCGGGCAAGAAACTCCTCTTCCAGGGCTGCGAGTTTGGACAGGGACGCGAATGGGACTTCGCCGGCGAGTTGGATTGGTACCTGCTCGACCGGGAGCCTCATCAGGGCATTCACCAGTTGGTCGCGGACCTTAATCGTCTCTATCGCCGGCAGCGGGCTCTGTACGACCTGGACTTCCAGGACACGGGGTTCGAGTGGATTGACTGCAATGACAGTTCCCAGTCCGTCCTGAGCTATCTACGCAAGGACCGCACTGGCGAGGCCAAGGTGCTGGCCCTCTTCAATTTCACCCCGGTGCCGCGCCCCGGCTACCGCCTCGGCGTACCCGAGGCCGGTTTTTACCGCGAGGTCCTCAACTCAGACGCCGGTATCTATGGCGGCAGCTCTTATGGCGAGCGCGTCGGTGGCGCCTCCGAGCCCGTGGAATGGATGGGTCGCCCCCATTCCATCCTGGTGGATCTGCCCCCCCTCGCGGGTGTCGTCCTCGCCCTCGACCCCACCGCCGAACCAGCCGAGCCCACCCGGGAGCCCGATGAGGCCCAGGACGCGGATGCGCAATAGGCACTTATGAGTGCCTAGGGAAAGCCCTTAAGGCGGTCCGGCTGGGGTTAGTACTGCTGACCCCAGCCGGAGCTTGACCAAAGGATCATCTCGGCGAACGCCGATCAAACCCTGGCCTGGGACGAAAGATGCTTGTAAATGGTATGGATCCGCTGCAAATCCGTCTCGCTTAGCAGCGGATCTATAGTCCGCGCCACCTCGTCCTGAATCGCGGTCCAGTCCTCTTCCTTCAACACCCGACGGGCTAGAGGAAAGGCCTCGGCCTCTTCGAGGTCGAGGTGAGCGCGCAGGGTCGTAACCATTTCCCGACCGTAGGCCTCGATCTGATCCCGACGCTGAACCTCCTCGTTGATGACCCCGTCGACGGCTTGGCGGAAATTGTGGGTCATCTCGTTCAGGGCCTGATGCTGGCGCGTGAGGACATCCAGGTAGCCCTGGTGCTGACCCGCCAGGCGGAGACGCTCACGGATCAACTCCTCCATCGGGTGGTGGATCTGGTCCGAATACTCCTCCATGTACTGCAGCAATTCGCTGAGGATTTCGTAGTCCGGTTCCCGGCCGTCGTGAAACCTGGCCAGAATACCGTCCAACAGGTCGAGCAACTGGCTGATCTGCTTGTGCTCATGATGGAGGCGATCAAGTACTTGCGTCATGGGTCATAGTCCTCTTCAAATGGATGCAGGCTCCAACGGCTCGGCCAGCATGACGGGAAAATAGTCAAGGCTTAGTATGGCATAGTTGGACTCGGGTAGCGCCAATGGCCACCCTGGGCATGGCTTATATCCTCTGGCCAGCCAGCGATTTGACCCGCCCCGAGAGCCAATGCCAGAGGGTCCCCTCGGGAGAACAGGCACCCGTGAGGACATAGTTGAGGGAGTGGACGTTCTGCAGGGTCCAGCCCAGGCGAGAGCGGCCCCGGGGACGGCCGCACAGCAGCAAGCGATCGCCAGGGCCGATTCGACGATCCCGGGGTGGCAAGAGTTCGCGCCCCTCGCCTTGGACTAGCAGCAAGGGAATGATGGGCAGGGTGTGTTCGCGGGCGCGGGGATCGCGCAAGAGGGTACCCAAGGTGACCTCTGCACCCTGCCCTGTCATAACGCAGATGGCGTGGGCGCTTTCGTCATCGAAGGCAACCTCCCACACATCCGGCACCTGGTGGTCAACCAGGGCCAGGATGCGACTGACCAGTTCGCAAGACCAGGCGTGGTCCTGAAATCGAACCAGCTGCTCGAACTCCGTAAGCAGGGGAGTAACCAACAGGATGCGGATGCGGTCGGCAATGATGGTGCTGGGGTGCATCACGATGTCGGCGCCCACCGCCCGGAAGAGTTCCTCGTTATCCTTGTGATTCTCCCGCACTACTATAAAGAGATTGGGGTTGAGGGTCCGTGCCGTCATCACAATCGAGAGGTTGTTGGCATCGTTATGGGTGCCCACCACCAGACCCACGGCGCGCCGCACGCCTGCCTGTTCCAGGGTATGGGCCTCGGTACCCCACCCCAGGACCAGGGGTATCCCTTCGGGCTTGCCGGTCAATTCCGGCGCGGCCTCCACCAACACCAAATCCATCCCCCGCGCCCCGAGATTGGCCGCGATCGCCTTGCCAAATCGCCCATAACCACAGATGACCCAGAGTCCCGTGGCGGGCGGCATATGGGGATCCGGGAGGGGTTCGCCCTGCAGGCCGGACAGCCAGTCCCGCATCAGGGTCAGGCAAGGCGTGGCGATAGCCATGGCCAGGTAGGCCCCAAAGATATCGAAAGGGTCGTAGATAAAGTCGGTGCCGAAGGAGGCCATATTGGCCTCCACCTCATGGGAGTCAGCGCGGCAGACGACCTTGACATCGGGGTGCATCAGCTTGGCGGCGATGGCGATCTTGAGGTTGGTCTCGTTAACGTCGGTCAACGCCACCACGGCCGCGCACAAGGGATGCTTGAGCCCCGCCTCCAACAGATGATGAGGCCGACGCGCGTCACCATGCAGGGCGGGCACATACTCGCGCAGATTTTCGAGCTGAAGCAGATCGACCCGTTCCTGGCGCTGATCGATCACCACCGCGTGCCGATTGCCATCGGTAATGGCCTGAACCAGGGCGCTACCCGTCTCCCCATAACCACAGACCAGGTAAAAGGGTTCCCGCATCCGTCGGATGCGCCGGGCAAAGCGCAACTCCGCCAGCGAGTGCTGAAAGGTCATGTCCTGGAGCAGGGCGATCAGAGTGCCGATGGAGTAGAACCAGCCCACCACCGTCAGATAGATGGCGATGGTGACCCAGGCGCGTTGGGCATCGGTAAAGGCATAGGGGATCTCGCCAAAGCCGATGGTGGTGGCGGTGTAGCTGAAGAAGTAGAAGGCATGGAAAAAATCCATGTGCCAGAGATTGCCCTCGGCATCCTGGCCTGGGATCAGCACCAGCCCCATGACGGAGACCGAGTAGATGATGATGAGGACGATCAGCGGGGCGCGCATGCGCCGGAAGATCAAGAAAGCGACGTTATCCATGGGAATCAGTCAACCCTATGGCATATCCAGGGGCCCCGCACCGGCCACGGGGTGGGCGGGCTTGCCTTAACCAGGCCCCTTGGGGGGCCGCGCATTAGCGCCGCAGCATGACGGTTTCGATGACCAGCAGCACAACCGAGATGACATTGGCGATCATGGCGCCGCCGCTAAGGGAGACGATGCTGGCGGTAACCCCAGGCGTCAGGCCCGTCGCCGCGACATGCACCGCCACCGCCCAGACGACAACGGCGGCAATGAGTTGGAGCATGGCCGCCAGGCTGGTGGCCAGGAGTACGGCCCCCAACTGGGTGCGGTCTCCAAACTTAAGCACGGTGGCGATCGCGTTCACGACCAGGGTGGCAAAGAGTTCCCAGACATGGTGATGCTCGGGATTGTCCACATCGCCGACAAAAAACCCAAAGTTAAGGGTCAGTGCCAGGACGATGAAGAAGCCAAAGACGACCTTTTCAGGATTCATGGGGATACCTGGCCTGGGACTGGGGGAAGCACCGCCCTCCCCCATCCTGGGTGAATGGCGCGCGGGGTGAGGAATTATCCCCCCCAAGCCGGGGCAGGTAAAGAAACCGTAAACGACGTGATGGGCGAGGCTCATCGCCCCTGGCCCCCGCCAAGGCCTGGCATCATCCTTGCCGTCTATTGCCCACTTGGAGGGGCCCTAGCTGGCCTGCCTTCAACCCGGCCAGACACTCGGCCAGACACTCGGCCAGATTGCGGTCCCTTAGGCCGGATTTTCCAGTCCGGGAGGGTCCTCGTCCGCTACAAAATCCAGGACGACCCGCCAGTGCCCATCCAGACGCAGATGGGCGTCGAGTTGGGCGCCACCGCCATCGCTGAAGCCTGGGATCACTCCGGTGCGACCGGTGGCAATGAGGCGGTGGATCTCAGCCGGGGTCAGCAAGCGCCCGGCGACCTCCTTCCAGACCACGAAGTCGCAGCCTTCCCGATAGCGGTCGCAACCAAAGCCCCGGCGGCCCTCGATGATGCGACCCATGCCGCACTTGGGACAGGTCAGGGGCCCCAGGGGGAACCCGGCCTCAGCCGCGGGCGCCTCTGGGCCGCTCCCGACCGCGCCTGGTGGAGGCGCCACGGAGGACGGGGAGGGGACGCGCTCCACGGACGATCCCTCGAAATCGAAGGCGACCCTGCCATCCTGATCCAACTTCAAGCGAGCCGCAAAGGGCCTTCCGGTCTTGGCGACGAAGCCCTCGACCCTAGCCGTCCGCCCCTCCGCCAACAGTTGCCGGATCGTAGCCTTATCGAGCTTGAGTCCCGCCAGGGTCTTCCAGAGCGTCAGGCCGCAACCCTCGGTATAACGACTGCAGCCGAAGGCCTTGGCGGTTTCCAGCACCCTACCCTGCTTACAAAGAGGACAGAGGCCCAGATCCGTGGCGCGCGCCGGCGGGGCCTGCCGCGACCCGCCGCGCTTACCCCTGGGCTGGCCAGGTCCCGCGGCGGCCGCCTGCGCCGGGGTCAAGGCCGCGCCCTGGGTCACGACGGGGATGAGCTGACGCACCCAGGCGACGATATCGCGATAAAAGTCCTCGGCCTGGCCTTGACCCTGCTCCACATCCTTGAGCCGCTGCTCCCAACTCGCCGTCAGCTCCGGGCTACGCAGGGGCTCCGCCACCAGACCGATGAGGGCCAGGCCCTTGGCGGTCGCCCGCAGTTGTTTCCGCTGGCGCTCCACATAGCCGCTCCGAATGAGCTTTTCGATGATGGCGGCGCGGGTGGCGGGCGTACCCAGGCCGGACTCCTTCATGGCCGATGCCAGGGCATCGTCCTCGATCTCGCGCCCGGCGCTCTTCATGGCCGCCAGCAGGGTTGCGTCATCGTAGGGGCGTGGGGGCTGGGTCTCCTTTTCCACGACCTCCAGGCCGGTGACCTGGACCCCTTGACCAGTGGCCAGGAGCGGCAGGACAACCTCCTCGTTCTCGCCCCCCGCCATGACACGCCGGGGGGGCTCCACCCGCTTCCAGCCGGGATCCAGGACCCGGGAACCACGGGCGACAAAGTCGGCGCCACCGATATCCAGGATGACATGAGTTTCCTCCACCAGCTCATCGGGCAGGAAGATGGCGACAAAGCGCGCCACCACCAGTTCGAAGACCCGTCGCGCCGCCTCCGGCAGCAGGGCGGGGGCGCGCTTGCCAGTGGGCAGGATGGCGTGATGGTCCGTGAGCTTGGTGCTGTCCACATAGGCCTTGCCGAGTTGGAGGCCGGCCGCCAGACGCTGGCTCGCCTCGGCCGCCAGGGGGTGTTCCAGGCCGGTGAGGATTTCCGGGAGCAGGGGTAACATATCCTCGCCGATATGGCGACTCTCGGTGCGCGGGTAGCTGATGAGCTTGTAGGTCTCGTAGAGGGCCTGAGCCTGATCCAGGACCTGGGCGGCCGTGAGGCCAAAGCGGCGGTTGGCGTCCCGCTGCAGGTTGGTGAGGTCGTAGAGGGGCGGTGGTCGATTATGGCGCACCTTTCGGTCAACCCGCTTCACCCGACCCTGGGTATGGGGCGCCAGTTCCCGCTGGAGGCGCTCCGCCTCGGCCCGCTTGTCGAGGCGGGTCTCGCCATCCCGGCAATAGCGAGCGTTGAAGCCCTCCGCCATGGTCGCCACTAATTCATAAAAAACAGCCTTGACGAAGCCGCCGATGGCGTGATCACGGGCGACGATCATGGCCAAGGTCGGCGTCTGGACCCGGCCGATGGTGCAAAGCACCCGGTTATGGACCGTGTAGGCGCGGGTGAGGTTCATCCCCACCAGCCAGTCCGCCTGAGCACGAGCCCGCGCGGCCTGGGCCAGGGGCTCGAAGGCCGCGCCAGGCTTGAGATGGGCGAAGCCCGCGCGGAGCGCCTCGTCGGTCAGGCTGGACACCCAGAGGCGTTGGACGGGCTTGCGGCAGTGGGCGAACTCGTAGATGAGGCGAAAGATGTTCTCGCCTTCGCGCCCGGCATCCGTGGCACAGATGACGGCCTGGGTATCCGGGGCATTGAGCAGGCCCTGGACGATCTTTAACTGGCTGGCGGTGCGCGGGTCGGACCGCAATTGCCAGCGCTCCGGGATCATGGGTAGTTGAGCCAGGGACCAGCGCCCCGACCAGACGGTGCCGTAGTCATCCGGCTCGGCGAAATGGACCAGATGGCCCAGGGCCCAGGTGACGCGGTAGCCCTGACCCTCCAGGAAGCCCTCGCCCTTGCGCCCGGCCCCAAGAAGGCGGGCGATATCACGGGCGACGCTGGGCTTTTCGGCCAGGACGAGAATGGTCAAGGGAGATCCCGCGCGGCCACTCAATCGTCCAGCAGAACGCGTTTGGCCTCGTTGATCTTGGCTGCCAGATAGTCGGACCCCCCCCGATCCGGGTGCAATCGCTGCATCAGACGGCGATGGGCGTCACGGATAACCGCAGGGTCTGCCCCCGCCGCCAGGCCCAACACGGCCAGGGCCTCCTCCGGATTCATGGGGCCGCTGCTCGCCTGAGCCTGGGGGCCACCGGGCGCGGTCTGGCGCCACTCCTCGCCCAGGGTTCTATCCAGGTAGGCCTCCAGCAGGCTGGCCGACTGGACATCCTCGCGACGACAAAGGTCCAGGAGACGCAAGAGGGCCTCCCGCGCCAACTCGGAAAGTCGTTGCCCCTGATATTCACCCTCCAGAATCAGGCCATCCATATCCCCGCTGGCGTGATCCAGGGTCATTTCAAGAAAGCGGGTGCGAATCGAGGAGGTTTGACCCGCCGGACCCGACGCCCCGGCCTGGGCGGCGCCCCCGGCGAGCCCGCCCAGGCCGAGTGAGCGCAACGTCTGACGGATAGCCGGCAACATCAGCAGGAGATTGATACCGCGCATGGCCACGGGGATGGCGGCGGCCAGGGCGGCAAAGAGGGGATTGAGGCGCCCCGTCAAGGCCAAGGCGGCGAGAAGGCCCATGAGGCCCCACAGGGCCCCCTGTCGTAACCGCCGGGAAACCTGGGCGGTGGGTGTCTTGCGGAACCAGTGGAGGAACCAGACAAAACCGGCAACCAGCAGGACGAGGAGGAGCAATCGCCCGGCCATGGATCAGCCCCGGCGCAGGCCTTGGGTCAGGCGCAGGACCGCGCCGCCACGCCGGCGGCCGAAATCCTCCAGGGCGCGGCGGCCGCCCGCCGCGAAGATGGCGACGGCGCTGAGCAAGTCGCGCAGCACCTCGGGGCTATGGACATCAAAGGGGCACCAAGCCCCACCGCTCAGACTGGCAATGGCGCGCAGGGTCTGTTCCGCCTGTGGATCACGTCCCTCCTGGAAGACGAAGACCGGTAACCCCAGGAGGCCGAGTTGGCCGGCGAGTTCGGCGAGCCGCGCCGGCTCCTCTTCCATGGCATCGCCGACCAGGACCAGGGCATCCACCTTGCCGTGCTTACACTCCTCCAGGGCATGTTCCAGGACGCGGCCGATCTGCGTCAGACCCGCCGAGCAAGAGACGCGGGTCATGCGCCCGAGCAATTCCCGGGCCTGGTCACACCAGGGCGAGGCCTCGAAGTCAAGGAAGCCACCAAAGTGGCAGAGTTGCACGGATAGCCCCCCCAGGTTGGCCGTCTCGCTGAACATGGAAGCTTGGATGGCGGAGGCCTGGTCCCAGGTCGGCTCGCGGCTGGCGGTAGCGTCCATGGCGAAAATCAGCCGCCCGCGCCGCCCCCCGGGACGCGGGGGAGCGGCCTCCAGCTTGCGGAGAAAGGCCGCTACCTCGCCATCACCGGCGAGGGGATGCAGATCTCGACGGTCGCTGGGCATGGTTCCTCGGGGCGATCAATGAGAAGGGTAGTCAAGTAACTCGTATTTAATCAGTATGGGGGCATCCCGTGAAGACGCCAACCCCATCGGCGCGGAAGGAACAGTCCGAGAGGTGAGCCCCAGGATACCCCGAAAACAACAAAGGCGCTCGAGGGAGCGCCTTGCCTGCATCCGCGAGGCCTGGGATGGCGGAAAATCGGCGGGAGTCAAGACGCCGATTTCCCTTGACAGCCATTCTCCAATCAGGCTTCCACGACCTTGAGATAATTGGCCTTGAAGGCATCGCGATCACCCTTACTGGCGGGATCGTAACCCTGATCCTGCATCTTCTGCTTCATCCAGCCGGGAGTAGCCCCGCGGGAATAGACATTTTCGGCATTATCGGGATCGATATAGAGGGTACGCTGACGATTTCCCGCGCTGGCGCGACGCGGCGCGGCCACCGAACGAGCCGGACCGCGGCGCTTTCGGACGCCCAGCAAAGGAACGATGTCGGTCAGGGCATAACCCTGTTCGGCAATCATATCCTTGATGGTTTGAGCCAATTCATATTTGGCCTGCTCTTTACGCTGCTCGAGAGCGGCGATGGCACTGAGTCGTTCCTGTTCGAGATCGGCGACAAGACGCTGGATCTCTTCATAGCTTAGGTTTTCTAATTCCACAAAAAAACTCCTAATGAGTGGGGAAGCAACATTGCATACCGCATCGGTGAACTTGATACGGTAATAGGAAGGCTAATTTAAACCAAAAATTGTTAATGTCAACCGTTCGCGGAAACAACATCCTCATTAATAACACGCGGTGATTTCCCGAGGCATACAAGCTGGCTATTTAAACTCAAGTCAAGCGCATTGTCGCGATACCCGCAAACTCATTCGCCCTCCCCAAATGATTTCAAGCCGCGGTGCCTTAGAGATCCCGCTCTACCCTGGTCACCAAGGGAGTTGGCGGGGGTAGCCAACCTTGACGCGAGACTGAACCTGCTGAACCCAGCCAGCAGGGATAACACACACCCAAGCCGGGAAACCCCTCCCAGGCCGGCAATCCCGCAGGTGATCCAAAGGCGGCGGCACCCGACAAGCCCATCACGGCGCCTTTCTTGACCAAGATCAAGAACACTACATATTGGGTTACATATAATTATAACCACAACATCTAGTGCCAACCGAGGTTACCGCCCATGCCTAACGCCCAGCCAAGGCTCGCCACCCTGCCCACCCGCGTCCTCAAACGCGATGGTCATGAGGTCGCCTTCGAGGCCGGCAAGATTCGCTCGGCCATCGAACGAGCGGGGCGGGCCAGTGGCGAATTCGGAGTGCGGGAGGCCGAGCGGCTAACCTCCCAGGTCGTCAAGGTGC
>JBGAUK010000058.1:0-23804 GCA_044228695.1 Chromatiaceae bacterium
ACCGCCTCGCCGCGCACCCGGATACAGCCGGCCCGCAAGGTCTGCCGACGCAGATAAAAGGCAAAGGCCAGTGGCAGACAACTCCAGCGCCCGTGGATGACCTTCAGCAGCCCCACCGTGACGATCGTCTGCGCCCACGGGTACTGGCTTTGATTGGTCTTGGCGGCATGGTCGAAGCTGCGCTGACAGGCAAACACCTGGGTGCCGGTCTTCGGATTGAGCGAGTCGTCCAGCACCAGCAACAGACGCCGGTCGGTGAGGGGGTCGGGGATCGCCCGCCAGAGCACTGCCCAGACCCGCGTCCACGGCAGCTTCACCGAGGCCATAAAGGTATAGAACTTGGCCGCGCCGATCACCACGCCGAAGAGCGTGGCGATGGTCCGCAACAAATTCGAGGTGCGCGAGGCGGTGATCGGCAGCAGGATCGCCTGCAGCGTTAGTATGAACCAGCGGGCGCGTTCTTGGCCGTGCTTGGAGTTCGGAAACAGGCTCTGGAATTGGGTGGCAAGTGCGGGTAGGATTGGCATCGAATGCGGCTCGTATTTGGATTGTAATCATGGGCTTAGGCACCTTTGATTATACGCCGAAGCGAGCAGGCATTCATCTTCAACCGCTTGATTATTAGCCGATTTGCCCCCTTTTTTCACCCCCGGTTAGTCATCGCGGGAGCAGGGATTTCGTCAATAAGTTTTCACTAATATAGGCACATATTCGTGGTTGCTTATATTATGATATGGCTGTATGGAAGTGAGAAACTTCAGTAAAATATACAAGGGCATTTTGATGGAGGCGGAGACTATGCCAACGATCTCGATGTTCTATGGCATCCTGATTAAAATGTTATTTTTTTATACCGACAAGCACCATGTTCCCCATGTCCACGCAGACTTTCAGGATCAGGTCGCGGTCTACGCCATTACGGACGGTTCCGTGCTGGCGGGCTCCTTGCCTGGGTGCAAACATAAGCTGGTAGTCGCATGGTTGGAGATCCACCGGGAGGAACTGCTGGCGGATTGGGAGCTAGCGGTAAAGGGTAACCCCCCTTTTCGGATTCGAGGACTCGATCAATGAAAATCTTTTGTGTCACACCCCGGGAAAATTTTTTCCTTTATATCGAATCCGAGGATGGTCAAACGGGGCTCTTTGATGTTGCTCTTTACCTGGAGCACGAGGCATTTGCACCCTTGCGTGATCCCGCCGAATTCCAGTGGGTCCGAAACGGGGGTTATTACATCGAGTGGCCTTGCGGCGCGGACTTGTCGGCGGACACCATCGAGGCACGTTGGTCGGTAAATCGGCAGGAGACTGAGGCCAGCCATCTCCCCGCATTCCCATGGCCGAATGGCGGGCCAGGTCATCACGGGGCCGGGGACTCCTTGCATGACGCGGCTCCGTGAACAGATCCCCATCCCAGGACGGATCTATCAAACCTTCGCCTAATTTGGTGCCAACGCGTTTCTGACGCAAAAACTCCGACGCGTAGCTATAATAGCCCAAGATATAGTATTTAATTTGCGAGAAAAAATTTGGCAGATTCTGCTATTTCTTCGCAAAAAAATGATATTTCCATGGTCTGATCACCGAGAAATCTATTATATTTTCAAATCTCAGGCCATCGATCCACTTCTTTTTTCGGTTAATGATGCTGACTTAACATATCTTGTAGCCCCTTCATTCCCGCTTGGAGTTTGCCCCATCATATGAGAAATTTCATTTTCGCTGCATCCAACTATTCGAACAAGATAATTTATTACAGTATGTCTTAGTGAATGGAAAGAGGTTTTGGCGGTTGTAATATTGCAATTTCGAGCATTAATATATGTTCTATTAAACCACCGACCCAATTGATCTCCATATTTATTTTCTTCATCGTAAGGCAACTCCGGAAATGGCCTATCATGCTTACCACTCTTCATGGATTCCACAAACTCAAGAAATTTTAATTCTTTAATTAAAATCGGATGGATTGGCACTTGACGAGCATGATATGGTCTTTTTAGCGATTTTCTTGTGGCACTTGAATTTAACTCGTTAATATCAAAAACCCAAATACCAGAACTTTCTTCTTGATATACGTCAGAAATATATAATTGACATATTTCATTTTGCCTCGCTCCTGTAAACAAGCCAATCAATGGCACCAAAAAAATGGCTCCTTAGTTTGTGTTTTCCTTGAGTATATTGTTTACTGCAAAATAATTTTTTTAGATCTTCATCTTTGTAAGGTTCTCTATCTTCGCTTGGTAATTGGTTAATTTTTATCACATTTTTTAGTGGTTCATTAAGCCCATCTTGTGAGTATCCATTCAAACTCATCCACGTTAAAAATGACGATAATAGATTTAGATACTTGATTTTTGTTCGATTCGAAATCTGTTTATCCCCAGGTATTACTAATTCCAATATATCCAAAACACTTAACGCCTTATATTCAGGGATCTTTCGTCTATTTACAGGCAATTTTAATACTGAATTTTTATATTTAACAATATGGCTTTTATCAATTTCAGACGTTTCTAAATCTCCAAGCAACTCCAGAAAAGTGGGAAATATATCTTGACGATAGGTCCGTTCTGAATCACTGTTTTGTTTCCAGTTAACCTGCTTATGATTAATAAATACTTCAAATGCTTTTGTTAACTTTATGGAATTAATTCTGGGTTTATTGTGGTCAACCAAGTATCCCCGCATTTGATCCAAAAGTTCATAATACTCCTGAGGCAGGATATCTCTTTTTTTGTTATAACCAGCCGTGCCATATAGTTCAATTTTTTTGCGGTTATGTATCTAATGGCTTTCTCCAGTAGTTGCGGCTCATTCCCTGCACTATCCAGCGTGGTTTCAAAGAAGCGCTGCTCCATTTCCTCAAATGTTTTATATTTTTTACAAGCAGTGTAATATCTTTCATACAATTCAAGCGCTTCCGCATAATTCTCAGGATTATCAAAATATCTTTTAGCAAGGGCATCAAACATTACCGTATATTTCCTCGAAATTACTAATGCATCTTTTTTTACAGGCGTGCCAAGTGACCAGCGGATGAGCACTGGCAAGGATGGATCTGCCTGGCGAAGGAGTTCAGGAGTCCGGCGTTGGTAGCAATAAATACCACAACGATTCCGGTAAATATATGACGGGATTAAGGCCATGTGTAACACACCGTTGTATCACACTGGCTGTTTTTCGAGGATTTTCGAGAAACTAACTGGTTGAAATATCAGTATAATTTCATCAAAATTGGAGCGGGTGATGGGAATCGAACCCACGCTAGAAGCTTGGGAAGCTTCTGTTCTACCATTGAACTACACCCGCTGAGGAGTCGGCAGTATAAGAAGCCCCACCCGCCGATTGCAAGCCCGGCGTGGGCCATGCCACCGCCTGACGCCGGGGACTGTTGTAGAATCCGTTCGCAAGCGAGGATGACGAGACCCGATGCGCATCCGGGTCGCCGGCCAGGCAGCAGCCCCCCGATGGCGAGCCGCCGATCCCTACCCTGACCGACCCAGCACCCGGAGCATCGCCCCTTGGAACCTAAATCCTTTGTCGATTCCGCCGTCATCCTGCTGCTGGCTACCGCCCTGGCCGTCGCCATCTTCCGCCGGTTTGGGCTCGGCTCGGTGTTGGGTCTGCTGGTGGCGGGCATCTTCATCGGCCCCCATACGCCAGGGCCCACGGTTACCGAACATGTCGAGGATGTGCGCCACTTCACCGAGTTGGGGGTGGTGCTGCTCCTCTTCGTCATCGGCCTGGAGATGCACCCGCGCCGCCTCTGGTCCTTGCGCCGCTCCATGTTCGGGCTGGGTTCCCTGCAAATCCTGCTGTCCGGCGGCGCCATCGCCATCTATCTGCATCTCTTCGAGCCCCGCTGGGGCGTTGACCTGCTGGCCGGCCTCACCCTCGCCCTTTCCTCCACCGCCTTTGTCATTCAGATGCTGCAGGAAAAGGGCGAGATCGCCAGCCCCCATGGCCAGACCACCTTTGCCATTCTGCTGATGCAGGATCTGGCGGTGGTGCCCTTGCTCGCCCTGGTGCCCATCATGGCGGACACTGGCACCCTGTCCAGCGATGTCCCTATCCTCAAGCAGGTGCTCTACGTCGTCAGCGCAGTGACCCTGGTTATCCTGACGGGCTATTACCTGATCCCGCGCGTGCTTGACCTGCTGGCGCGCCAGAACAACCGCGAGGCCTTCTTTCTGGTCGCCCTGGCCGCCGTCTTCGCCGCCGCCTGGGCCATGGATCGGGCCGGCATGTCCATGGCCCTGGGGGCCTTTCTCATGGGGGTCGCCCTCTCGGGGTCCCGCTACAACCTCCAGATCCAGGCGGCCATCGATCCTCACAAGGGACTGTTGATGAGCCTCTTTTTCGTCGCCGTGGGCATGTCGGTGGACATCGGCGCCCTGGCCGGCGATCCCCTGACCTTTCTGCGCCATGTCCTTATCATTGTCGCCATCAAGATCGCGGTCCTGTTTGTCCTCTGCCTGGCCTTTGGCGAAGGCCGCCAGACGGCGACACGGGTCGCCTTCATCCTGGCCCAAGGGGGTGAATTCGGGTTCGTGCTCTTCGGCGCCGCCAAGGCCATGGCCCTCATCGACGATGCCACCTTTGTGCTGGCCATCGGCATTATTTCCTTCAGCATGCTGATCACGCCTCTGCTGGTGCGGCTGGGCGATGCCCTGGCTAGCCGCATGACGGCGGCACCCCTGCCTGGGGACACGACCTTCCCCTTCGCCCAACCGGGTGCCGAGCACCACTTCCGGGCCCTGGTGGCGGGCTATGGCCGCGTGGGCCATACCGTGGGCACCATCCTGGGGAGCAGCGGCATCCCCTATATCGCCTTCGACACGGAACAGGCGCGAGTGGCCGAGTTCAGCCGCCAGGGCCACCCCGTCTTTTACGGTGATGTCACCGACCTGGACCTGCTGGTCGCCGTCCACATCGAGAAGATGGATCTGGTGGTACTGACCCTGGACGACCGCAAGGCGGCCTTGCGCGCCACCACCCTGATCCGCGATCTGGCCCCCAAGACCACCATCGTGGCGCGGGCCCGGGATCTCGATACCAGTGACGCCCTCTTGCGGGCGGGGGCCAACAAGGCCTTCCCCGAGGCCCTGGAGGCCAGTTTGCGCCTGTCAGCAGAGGCCTTGGAGAGCCTGGGAATCGCCGGCGAGGACACCGACATGCTGATGCGCGGTGTGCGGCGCACGGATTACGCCCTAGTGCGCGAGGAGGGCGACGCGAAGCACTAGGGGCCAGACGCGCCCTGCCCGCCGCGAAATCGTTTATCCTTGCGCCCGCGCCGCCCTATCACCATCGCCACTCAGGAAGCCTCGCCATCCCATGTCCATGCCCGCCCGGGAAGGGCTCTTTTCCTGATGGATTCAGCGCCGGATCGTCCGCCCCAGCGGCGTCCCATCCGTAGCTTTGTGCTGCGTCAGGGCCGGCTGACCGAGGCCCAGGAGCGCGCCTTCGCCGATCTCTGGCCGCGCTACGGCGTCGAACTGCCCGCGGGTGAGGTCCTCGACCTGCCGACCCTCTTTTGCAACGACCAGCCCGTCTATCTGGAAATCGGCTTCGGTAATGGCGAGACCCTGGCGGAGATCGCCGCGCGCCATCCCGAACGCAATTACCTCGGCGCCGAGGTCCATGGCCCCGGTGTTGGCCACCTGCTGCTCGAGATCGAGCGGCGGGGCCTGAACAACCTGCGCCTGGTGCGCCAGGACGCCGTGGACCTGCTGGACAGCGGCCTGGCACCCGCCAGCCTGGCGGGGGTCTATCTGCTCTTTCCCGATCCCTGGCCCAAGAAGCGCCACCACAAGCGGCGCCTCCTCAACCCAGAATTCGTGACGCGGCTGGCCCGGGTCATCCGCCCGGCGGGCCTCTTCCACGCCGCCACCGACTGGGAACCCTATGCCCTGCGGATGCTGGAGGTGCTGACGGCCAGTGAGGCCCTCTTCCGGAACACCGCGGGTCCGGGCCAATTCACCCCCCGCCCCGAGGATCGCCCCCTGACCAAGTTCGAGCAACGTGGCCAGCGGTTGGGGCATGGGGTCTGGGACTTGATTTTCCGGCGCCGCTGACATGGCCGCCCTGCGACTCCAAGGGCTCAAGACCCGTAACCTGGCGCCGCTGGATCTCGCCCTGGCCGCGGGGGATCTGGTGTTGCTCTCCGGCCCCTCCGGTTCCGGCAAGAGCCTGCTGCTGCGGGCCCTGGCGGACCTGGACCCCCACGAGGGCGAGGCCTGGCTGGACGGCGCGGCCTGTTCCTCCCTGCCCGCGCCCGCCTGGCGCCGCCGCGTGGCCCTGCTGCCGGCGGAGTCCTTTTGGTGGTATGACCGGGTGGGAGATCACTTCGACCGGGTGCCCCCGGGTGGGACCGTGATAGGTGTGGGTGGCACGACCCAGGCCAATGATGTCGGCCAGGCCACCCAGGCACTGCTCGTCCGCCTCGGCTTCACGCCCGAGGTACTGGAATGGACCGTCACCCGTCTCTCCACCGGCGAACGCCAGCGCCTGGCCCTGGCGCGGCTGCTGGCCCTCCAGCCCCAGGTGCTGCTCCTCGACGAGGCCACCGCCAATCTGGACCCACCCAATCGCGACCGGGTCGAGGACCTGATCCAGGATTATCGCCGCGAGCAGGGCGCCGCCGTGCTCTGGGTGAACCATGACCCGGACCAACGCCGCCGCCTGGCCCTGCCAGCCCCGGGTCTGCCCGGCGCACGCCGGCTGGTGATCCAGGGCGACCGGCTGGTGGATGAGCAAGAGGAGCCCGACGCCTGATGGAACTTATCGTCCTCAGCCCCTTCGACCTCGGCCTGGCCGCCAGCCTGGTGTTGCTGCTGGCCCTGCTCTCCTGGCGCCTGCACCTGGGGGTGGAAAAGCGGGTGCTGGTGGCCGCCCTGCGCAGCGCCATCCAGCTGAGCCTCATCGGCCTGGTGCTCAATTATCTCTTCGCCCAGACCAGCTTTGCCCTCACCGGTCTCTGGGCCCTGGTGATGCTCGGCGTCGCCGGTTGGGAGGTGGTGGCACGGCAGAAACACCGCTACCGGGGCGCCTGGGGCTTTGGCATCGGCACCCTGTCCATGTTCGTCTCCTCCTTCAGCGTCATCATCCTGGCCCTGATCCTCATCATCGGGGTCGAGCCCTGGTACCAGCCCCAGTACCTGATCCCCCTGCTCGGCATGTTGCTGGGCAACACCATGAGCGGCATCGCCATCACCCTCGACAACCTGAGCCGCCAGGCCTGGGAGGGACGCGGCGGCATCGAGGCCCGCCTGCTCCTCGGTCAGAGCTGGGAATGTGCCATCCGCGACATCCGCCGCGACTCCATCCGCGCCGGCCTCATCCCCATCATCAACTCCATGGCCGCCGCCGGCCTGGTCAGCCTGCCGGGCATGATGACCGGCCAGATTCTCGCCGGCAGCCCACCCATGGAGGCCGCCAAGTATCAGATGATGATCCTCTTCCTCATCTCCGCCGGCACCGGCCTCGGCAGCGTTGCCGCCGTCTGGGTCGGCTCCCGGCGCCTCTTCGACCAGCGGCAGCGGTTACGGCTCGACCGGCTGACCGGACCGGAGAGATAGGCGACCCGGCCTTCCTCACACCGCCATGACTGAAAACGGCACCTCTACGCATCCCCCGGCGCGACGCCCATCCCGGGGCCGCTGGGTGCGCTTCATGGCCATCCTGGGCGGGAGCTCGTTGCGGACCCTCCTCCTTGCCGCCTTCACCGCGCTGACGATGGGGGTCGTGGGCACGGTTGGGTGGTTGTCCTATCAGGCCGGCCAGCAGGCCTTGACCACCCTGGCCAGGCAGTTGCTGACGGAGATCGCCGAGCGTATCGACCAACGTCTGGCCCGCACCCAGTCGGCCCTGCGCCAGGTCGTCGAAACCAACGCCCTCCTGATCCGGCAGGGCCTGCTCGATCCGACCGACCGGCCCGGTCTGGAACGGCATTTCGCGGGCCAGTTGGGGCTGTTCCCCGGTATCGACAGTATTGGCCTGGTGACCGACCGGCGCGAATTGCGGATGCTGGCCCGGACGGGGCCTGATGACTTCCTCATCCGTCGCTTCGATGACTCGACGGGCGACCGCCTGCACCACTACCAAGCCGACGTCGCAGGCCAGCCGGGGGCACTGATCGCGTCCCGTCAGAATTACGATCCCCACAACGACCCACCCGGCAGGCCCTGGTACCCGGCGGTACGGGACGCCGGACAGGGGGACTGGCGGCTGTCGGTAAGTCTGGCCAGGGGCCAGGATCAACCTCTGCTGGTGAGCTTCTATGCTCAACCCTTCGATCAGCCTGCCGGTGAATCCGGGGGCGGGGTCAAGGGCGTGCTGGTCGCCGGCATGACCCTGATCGAATTGGGTGACTTCCTGCGGGGGCTCAGGGTCAGTGCCCACGGGCAGACCCTCTTGCTCGACCGGGAGGGGCTGCTGGTGGCCACCTCCACCGGCGAGATCCCCTTCGACAGCCAGGCCCTGACCGATCACGCCCGGAACGTCGCGGTGGAGACCCGGCGGCTGGCGGCCATCGCCAGCGCCGACCCGCTCACCCGTGCCCTCGCCCGGCAACTGCTGATGCGGGAGATTTCCCTGGCGGGGTTGAGGGCTCCCACCGGTTTCGCCTTCAACCTTGATGGGACGGACTATCTGGCACTGGTCGCCCCCACAACCTCGATGCCCGACCACCCGGACTGGCTCACCCTGATCGTGGCCCCGCGGAGTGACTTCACGGACCTGATTTCCGAGCAGGTTTACCGACCGGTCCTGTTCGCCGGTCTGGCCTTGGTCATCGCCATCCTGCTGGGCCTGATGGCTGCCCGCGCGATCAGCCGCCCCGTGGAAGCGTTGAGCGCGGCGTGCCGTCGCCTGGCCGCGGGAGACTTCGATCAGTCGCTCCCGCCCGCGCCGATCCGGGAACTCGGAGAACTGGGTAACTCCTTCGGACGGATGACGCACCGCTTGCGCATTACCTTTGACGAACTAAGCCAGGTCAATCAGGACCTGCGCCGCGCCGAACAGGCCCTGGCCGCCGAAAATCAGCAGCTTGAGCAGCACGTGGCGGATCGGACCGCGGCATTGGTCGCGGCGGAAGGTGAACTGGCGGCGGCCCTGACCCGGGTGACCGCATCGGAGGCCAAGTTCCGGGCTATGTTCGAACAGTCGCCGCTGGGGATAGCCCTGTTCGACCCGGACACGGCTCGACTGTTGGAGGCCAACGACCGACTCCCGAGGATCCTGGGCCGCACCCGGGAGGACTTCCTTGCCCTCGGCTGGGACGGCATCACCCACCCGGACGACCTGCCGGGGGAACGGGATCTGGTAGCCCGGCTGCGCGCGGGGGCCATCGAGGGTTTCCAGCGAGAGAAACGCTACCTGCGGGCCGACGGTGGCCTGGTCTGGTGCGACCTCCGGGTGGGGACCCTGACCCTGGGGGCCGCCGGGCCGCATCTGCACCTCTGCATGGTAGAAGACATCACCGCCCGCAAACGGGCCGAGTTCGACCTCCAGCGCAGCGAGGAACGCTACCGCCAAGCCATGGAGGTAAACAACGACGCCGTCTGGGAGTTGGACCTCGACGCTGGCACCGTCACCTGCAATGCCCGCTGGTATGCCCTATATGGGTACGAGCCCGGCGAGGTGCCGGCGAGCTACGCGCTCTGGCGGCAGCACCTCCACCCCGACGATGGGGCAAAATGCCAACGCACCCTCGACGACTATCGGCAGGGGCGCGCCCCGGTCTACAGGAGCGACTATCGGATTATCACGCGGACTGGCGAGGTCCGCTGGATCCACAGCACCGGGAGGATCCTGGCCCAGGACGCCGCCGGTCAGCCCCTGCGCATGGTCGGCACCGATTCGGATGTCACCGCACGGATCGCCGCGGAACAGCGTATCCAGGAGACCCTGCGCCTGCTCCAGCTAGCCACCCGGGCGGCGGAGATCGGCATCTGGAGTTGGGATATCGGCACCGGCAAATTGGAGTGGGACGAGCGGATTTGTGACTGGTACGAGTTGTCGGCAGAGGCGCGCCGCAGCGGACTTTACTACGACTTCTGGCAATCACAGGTGCACCCGGACGACCTTGGGCGGTCGGAGACCAAGTTGCGGGAGGCCCTCCGTTATCAGACACCCTTCGAGGATGTGTTCCGAATCCAACTGCCAGGAGGGCGGGTGCGCCATATCCAGGCAGCAGCGGTCATTGAGCCGGATGCCGAGGGCCGGCCCTGGCGGATGGTCGGCGTGAACCGCGACATCACGGCCCACCGCCGGCAGGAGGAGGCCCTGCGGGAAAGTGAAGAGCGCTTCCGCCTGGCCTTCGACAATGCCAATACCGGCATGTGCCTGGTGGATACCCAGGGCCGGTTCATCCAGGTCAACGACAAGATGACCACTATGTTCGGCTACGGTCGCGACGAAATGGTGGGGATGACCGTCAATGACCTGGCCCTCCCCGAAGATCTGAACCTGAGCCCGGAATTCATCGGTCGCGCGGTCCACGGCGACGGCGACAGCGCCACTTTCGAGAAGCGTTATCGCCATCGCGACGGCCATCTCATCCATGGCCAGGTCGCCTCCTCCCTGGTGCGCGATCCCCAGGGCCAGCCGTGCTATTTCATCTCCCAAGTGCAGGACATCACCGAGCGCAAGGGTTACGAGCGCGAACTGCAAGAGGCCCGCGCGGCCGCCGAGACCGCCAGCCGGACCAAGAGCGAGTTCCTGGCCCACATGAGCCACGAAATTCGCACCCCACTGAACGTGGTGCTGGGCCTGGCCCAGGTCCTCGACCGCGGCCCGCTCCGGACCGATCAGCGCGACATGGTCCATCATATTCAGACCGCCGGGCAGTCGCTACTCGGCCTGCTGAACGATATCCTCGACCTCGCCAAGATCGAGGCCGGCCGCTTGCGCCTCGAGCCCCGCCCCTTCGACCTCTGGACGGTGCTGGCTCGGGTGGAGAACCTGATGGCTCAGGCCGCGCGGACCAAGGGGCTTGCCTTCCGGATCGAGCCCCTGACCCAGATGCCGGGATCATGCCCAGAGTCACTGCCTGAGCCGCTGTCTGAGTCGCGTCCGGAGTTATTACCGGAGCCGCTGCATGAGTCGGGCCTGGAGTCACTACCGGAGTTACTGGCCATCACCCTACTGGGCGATGCCCTGCGGCTAGAGCAGATCCTCATCAATCTGATCGGCAACGCGATCAAGTTCACCGCACAGGGCGAGGTCACGCTTAGAGTCGACACCCGGCCATCTGATTCAGCGACCGTGCGCCTGCGCTTCGCGGTTAGCGATACCGGTATCGGCATCGCCCCCGGCTTGCTGGACGCGATCTTTCTGCCCTTCACCCAGGCCGACGCCGGCATCAGCCGCCGTTTCGGCGGCACCGGTCTGGGCCTGCCGATCTGCAAGCAACTGGTGGAGCTGATGGGCGGCGAGATCGGGGTCGAGAGCCAGGTTGGCGCGGGCAGCACCTTCTGGTTCGAGCTGCCCTTCGCGCGGGCGGCCGCGGCCGAGGAAGCCACTGGCGTCGCGGCGCCGGCCCGCGAGTCGCCCCCCGGCGGCGGGCCCCGCCTGAGCGGCGCCCACCTGCTGGTGGTGGACGACAGCCCTCTGAACCGGGACCTGGTGGAGCGGGCCCTGGCGCTCGAGGGGGCCACCAGCACCCTGGTGGCCGACGGCCAGCAGGCGCTCCAGCAACTCAAGTCCAGGCCCGGGGCCTTCGCTGCCGTCCTGATGGATGTGCGGATGCCGGTCATGGACGGCCTGACGGCCACCCGCTTGATCCGCGGCGAGCTGGGCCTGACGGAGTTGCCCGTCATCGCCCTCACCGCCGGGGTCATGCCCGAGGAACGGGAGACCGCGCGCACCGCCGGCTTCAATGCCATCCTGGCCAAGCCCCTGGACCTGGAGCGGATGACGGCCCTCTTGCTGACCTGGGTCACGCCCCTTCCGCCGGCACCGGGTCAGCCAACCCTGGCCATGCCGCCGATGCCCGGCCCCACCGAGGCCGGAGAATTCCCCACCATTGCCGGCATCGACCGGGAGCGGGCCGCCGAGACTCTAAGCCATAACCTGGACCTCTTCCTGCGGCTGCTGGAGCGGTTCGCCGAGGAATATGCCGATGCCGTGGACCAGACAGCTCGGGAGCTGGCCCAGGGCGAGCGGGAGAAGGCCGCCCGGCGCATCCATACCCTGCGCGGCGGGGCGGGCCAACTCGGGGCCCTGGATCTCATGGCCTTGGCCCGGTCACTGGAGGAGGCCATTGACCGGGGCGAGACCGACCTGGAGGATCCCCTCGCCGATCTTGGCCGGCAACTGGCGGACCTGCTGGCGGGGATTCAAGCCTGGCGGGCGCCGCCCACCGCCGAGGCCACCCTGTCCCGCGAGGCCAACCACGCGGCCCTGCCGACCGCTCCATCCAGCATGACCAGCCCGCCGGTCCCCGCCCCCACCCTGACGGCTGACGAGCTTGAGGCCCTGCGCACGGACCTGCGCCGCCGCAACCTGCGGGCCCGGCACCGTTTTACACAACTGCGACCGGCACTCCTGGACGCCTTGGGCGAGGCCAGAACCGAGAAACTCGCCCACGCCATCCGCGACCTGGATTACCAGGAGGCGCTTGCCGTCCTGGATGAGGCCGCGGCCGGCGCCGTGCCATGCCAGACCGCAGGGGAGACCCCGACGTGAGCGCTCTTGCCAGAATTCTGATCGTTGACGATGATCCCGCCGCCATCGAGGTATTGGAGCAGGCGTTGGAGGGTCTGGGGGAGGTGTGTTTCGCCACCGGTGGTGCCGACGCCCTGGCCCTCCTGGCGCATGACCCCGTCGATCTGGTCTTGCTCGATGCCAACATGCCGGACCTGGACGGTTTTGTTACCTGCCGTATCCTGAAGCAAGAGTATCCGGACCTCCCGATCATCTTCGTGACGGCCTACAGCGAAGAAGGCCGGGAGATCCATGCCCTCGAGGCCGGGGCCGTCGACTTCATTCACAAGCCCATCAAGCCGCCCGTGGTCCGCGCCCGGGTCGGTGTCCATCTCCAACTGGGTGCCCTGACTGCCGAGTTGCGCGTACGGAGCGACCGCGACTCCCTGACCGGTATCGCCAACCGCCGCTTCCTGGATGAGCAGTTGGCTCTGGAGTGGCAGCGGGCCGCGCGGCAACGACAACCGCTCGGCCTGCTGATGATCGACATCGACCACTTCAAGGACTACAACGACCAGTATGGCCACCTCCAGGGTGACGACTGCCTCTGTCGAGTGGCGCGGGAGCTGGTCGCGACGGTCAACCGGACCAGTGACCTGGTGGCCCGCTACGGGGGCGAGGAATTCATGGTGTTGTTGCCCGGTAGCTCTCTGGAGGCTTGCGCCAAGCTGGGCGAAAAGATCCGCGCCGCTATCCGGGCCCTGGACATGCCCCAGGCCGATACCGTCGCGCCGACCCCGCTGACGGTGAGCATTGGCGCCGCCAGCGGCGTGCCGAGCCTCGCCACAGCCCGTCCGGACTCCAGGACCAATCCTCATTACGTCGCCGGGGATACCTCGGGCCTGCCGTCCGTCGCGGCCTTGGTGGCCCAGGCGGATCGAGCCCTCTATGTCGCCAAGACCAGGGGTCGGGATCGGGTCTGTACGAGCGAGGCATAGGGCCTTCACGGCGGCCGGCCGGTACCCAGCCCGCTCGTTCACGGACAAGGGCTGAGACATGGGGCTTCTCCTGGGGACCGTTACATTAGTCTTAAGGCCCCTTGCCCTCGCAGATCTCCAGGGTGACCAGCATCCGCATGAGTTCCGAAAGGGTCTTGGCCGCCATCTTTTCCATCACCCGGGCCCGATGGACCTCGACGGTGGATTGAGTGATGTTCATCTCGCTGGCGATCACCTTGTTGCGCTGACCGTCCACCACCCGCCGCATCACCTCGGCCTCGCGGGGGGTCAGGCGGGCGATGCGCTCCTTGATCTCGGCAAGACGGCTGGCCTCGCCGCGGCGGAGGGCATCCTGCTGCATGGCCCGGTGGACGCTGTCGAGAAGGGCCTGGGCGTTGAAGGGTTTCTCCAGGAAGTCGAGGGCCCCGGCCTGGAGGGCGCGCACCGCCATGGGGACATCGCCATGAGCCGAGATCATGACGATGGGGGGGTGGCTGGGGACCTGTTGCAGGCGGGCTTGCAGCTCCAGACCGCTCATCCCCCGCATCCGCACATCGAGGATGAGGCAGCCGTGCTGATCGGGGCGGAAATGGTCCAGATAGTCCTGAGCCGAGCCATAGCTTTCCACAGCCAGGCCCACCGATTCCATCAGGAGCTGGATGGATTCCCGCACCTGCTCATCGTCATCCACGATATAGATGGTTGGTTGCCGCTCTGACATGGGTCCCCCCAGGGTGCTGATGGTGCTGGCCCTTGGCACCGGGGGATCAGGGATGGGCGCCCCGGTCAATGCCAGGGTGGGAATTGTAGCCGGTCAGGTGCCTGGGGCGGCAAGGCTGAAACGAAAGCGGGTCCCGGTGGGGCCGGTCGCTTCCAGGACGATGCTGCCCTCGTGGGCATCGAGGATGCCCTTGCTGATGGACAGGCCAAGACCCATGCCCCGGCACTTGCTGGTGACGAACTGTTTGAAGATCTCGGTGCGCAGGGCCGGTTCCACCCCCGTGCCAGTATCCTGCACCACCACATCGACCTGGCCGGGGGTGGTTGCCCCGGTAGCGATGGTGAGGCAGCGCTCTTGGAGGCCGGGGTCGGCCATGGCATCAAGGGCGTTGGTGGCGAGGTTGATGATGACCTGCTGGATCTGGATGTCCTGGGCCCAGACCCGGGGCAGGTCGGGGGCGAACTGGGTGTGGATCTGGACCCCGGCCCCCTGGGCCTGGGGCCGTATCAGCACCATTACTCGCTCGATCAGTTCGTTGATGTCCACCGCGGTCTTGACCGGGGCATCCTTTTTCACGAACTGGCGCACTTGACGGATGATGTCACCGCCGCGCTGGGCCTGGAGGGCGATGTGGGCGAGGGCATCGCTCAGGCGCCCGGCCCGGTCGGCGTCCAGACCGGCGTCGAGCAGGCGGATGCAGGCCTGGGCATTGGAGGCGATGGCCGTCAGGGGTTGGTTGATTTCGTGGGCGATTCCAGCGGCCATCTCGCCCAGGGTGTTGAGACGGTCCCGGTGGGCCAGTTCGAGCTGGTGCCGGCGGCTGGCCTCCTCGCTGTGCTGACGCTCGCTGATATCCCGAAACACCACCACGCCGCCGACGATGCCGCCGTTGTCATCCCGCAGGGGGGAACAGGCATACTCCACCGGGAAGTGACTGCCATCCTTGCGCCAGAAGCGGTCCTCGGGGATATGTCGGGCCTTGCCGTCCTGGCAACTGCGATAGACAGGGCACTCCTGGGCGGGAAAAGGGCTCCCGTCGCTGCGGGTATGGTGGAGTAGCTCGTGCTGGTTGCGCCCAACCACCTCCTCGGCGCGCCAGCCGGTCATCTCGGCCATGGCGCGATTGACGAAGGTGGAATTACCTTCACGATCAACCCCGTAGATGCCGTCGGCGACGGAGTTGAGGATGAGGAGGTGTTGCGCCTCCAGGCTCATCTTGGCCCTGCGGAGCTGGCGATTCAGGCCCCAGATCCGGTAGAGCAGAAAAGCGAAGAGCAAGAGCAGGACCAGCCCCGCCACCACCCAGACCAGATAACGCTGGACCACGTCACGGAGGGTGAAGTCGTGGTCATAGGGGGAGAGTTTGAGGCGCCGGAACAGTTCGTGGACCGGCTGGTAGTCAAGAGGCACGGTCCAGCCGGCATAACTGCCCGCCAGGGCCGCTGGGTGGTCGGGGGACATGTTGAGGAGGGCGACCGCCACCTGTTGAGCCAAGTCGTTGGGGGTGTGGCTGACCTTGCTGAAGGGCCATTCGGGATAGAGAAGGGTACTGTGGACGAGGGGGAAGCGATCGGTTGGCTGGGGGTTGAGCACCTTGAACTGGTCCAGGTCGATCAAGCCCTGCACCGCCATGCGTTCCAGGATGTCGGTGCGCACGGTGCCGGCGTCGGCCTGACCGAGCAGCACCGCCATGACCACACTATCATGGTCGCCGGCGAAATCCAGCCGGGCAAAGTCGTGGTAGGGGTCAACCCCCTGGCGCAACAACTCGTCCCAGGCCATCTCGAAGCCGCCAAGGGAGGTCTCGTCCACCGCCAGGAAGTGCTGGCCGGCCAGATCAGCGAGGCGATTGAGGTCTTGCCGTTCCTGGCGGGTGAAGATGACACTGCTGAACTGGTTCAGGCTCAAGGGTCCCACCCGGTTGTTGAGCGTGGCCAGGCGCGAGATACCGTGGCGCACCTCCAGGTCAACGTAGATGCCGGGATTGACCAGGATGAAGTCCACGAACTCCATCTCCACGAACTCGGTGATGCGGCTGAAGGGCAGCGGGACGATCTCGAACCGATAGCCCTCCAGGGCACGCGTCAGATAATCGGCGGTGGCTTGCCAATGCGCCAGGGTCAGGTCAGTGCCCCGATGGCTGAGGACGCCGATGCGGATCTCCTGGATGGCAATGACGGGGCTCGCGGCCAGCCAGAGGCCCAGGGCGAGGGCCCAGGCAGAGAGCTGGCGGCACCGGTCTAGCGCTAACATGGCCCGCGCGCGGCCGTTTGGCGACCGGCTAGCCTAATCCCAAAGCTTGGGTGGGCCCGTCTCGCCCGACTCCCGCCGCGCCGCGATCCGTTCCAGGATGAAGCGCTGGAATTCCGGCTGACGCTGGTAGGCGCCGGTGGCGACGTAGGCCAGGCTGGTGGCGATGTGATAGGGACGGATGTAGGCATCGGTGCGGAACACCTCCTGGCCCCCGGCATC
Organism: Chromatiaceae bacterium; assembly: GCA_044228695.1. GTDB lineage: Bacteria > Pseudomonadota > Gammaproteobacteria > Chromatiales > Chromatiaceae > M0108. The sequence continues at coordinate 16,840 of JBGAUK010000058.1, forward strand.
CAGGAACAGCAGGGTCGGGGTGTAGTTGATGCCCAGCTCCCGGCTCCAGTCCCGCGCCGCCAGTTCGCGGCCGTCGGGGGTGACGAGGGACTCCGCGGACCCGATATCAACCAGGGCGACGTCGAATGCCTTTAGCAACTCCTTGGCCTCGTCCCGGGTCAGGCCCTCGCGATGCAACTCGTCGCAGGTCTGGCAACTGGCTTGCTCGAAGAGCAGCAGCAGGGGCTTGGCGCTGGTGCGCTGGTTGAGCTTGAGGGGGTGGGGCAGATAGCTGGGGTCCTGGTGCAACTCAGCGCTGGCCGGGGGGCCGGTCCGGGCGGCCAGAAAATCCTTGAAGGAACCGGTGGGCGCCGGCCGTTGGGCGCTGTAGTCGAGCAGGGCGCTGAAGCGCTCCGGCGGGTAATAGCCGTTAAGGCGGAAAGTCACCGCCCCTTGTTCGTCCAGAAAGAGGATGGTGGGGGTGAATTGCACCTTCTGGTCGCGGGCGAAGTCCTTTTCGCTGCTGACCTTGCCCGCCAGGTCGGTCACCTCCAGGTCGCCCCAGATGTTGATGGCGATGACGTTGAACTGGGCCTGGGTCTTGGCCACGATATCGCGCTGGCTGAAGTTCACCTCCAGCATCCGCTGGCAGTAGGGGCACTCCTCCTGGTGGAAATAGAGCGCCACCCGCTTGCCCTGCGCGGCGGCGTTCGCCACCTCCTCGCCCAGATAGAGGAAGGAGTCCTTGAACCAGGTGGGTATGGCCGCCAGCAGGGGCGCGCTGACCAGGCACAGGAGCAGGAGATGCGGGACGACAAGGGCGCGGCGGATCTTCATGGATTTGTCCTCGGCGGAGGTCCTTGGGGGTGCGGCTGTGGCGGCGATCGGCCTCAAGCCAGCCCCGGGTTGTCCGCCACGCCGATCAGCTTGGTGGCGTTGACCTTGGTCAGGGAGATCGTCTTCTGGTCGCGCAGGTAGTCGGCAACCAGTTCCCAGACCGGGCGGCCGGGGCTGGCGGTGCCGACGGTGGCCCAACCCGTGACCTTGTAGCTCTTGTCCGCTTCCACCAGGCGGCCATCGTCCAGGCGCATCTCGCCGATGCGCTGGCCCAGGCCGTTGTTGGGGGTACAGACGTAATCGAGGCCGCCCACGCGCACCATGTCCCCCCCCTGCTGGAGATAGGGGTCGGGGTTGAAGAGATTGTCGGCCACGTCCTCCAGGATGGTTCTGAGCTCGCTGCCCTTCATCTCCCGCACATAGGTGGCCGGGTAGGTGATGGCGGTCTGGTCGAGGACGTTCTCGAGGGTGATGGCGGAGCCCGGCGTGACGGTGGTGCCCCAGCGGAAGCCCGGCGAGAGGGCGATCTCGGCGTCCCCGCCCTGGCGCAGGGCGTTGCAGATCACCTGGTCGAAGGTGCCATTGAAATTGCCCCGCCGGAAGAGGGTCGTCTCGGTGACGGCCAGGGACTCGTTGAGCTGGGCCAGGTAGGGCCGCCGTACTTCGTCGATATAGGCCTGCATCGCCGGGTCGGCGGGGAGCAGGTTGGCGAAGACCGGCAACAGCCGGTAGCGATAGCCCCGCACCTTGCCGTCGCCCACGTCCAGATCCATCACCCCGAGAAACTTGCCGTTGGAGCCGGCGTTGGTGACCAGGGTCTTGCCGCCGCTGTTCTCCACCAGGCTGGGCGCGGGGATGCCGTCGTGGGTATGGCCGCCGAAGATGACGTCGATGCCGCGCACCGAGGCGGCCATCTTCAGGTCCACGTCCATGCCGTTGTGGGAGATCACCACCACGACATCGGGCTTCTCCTGGGCCCGCACCTTGTCCACCATCTCCTGCATGTGCTGGTCCTGGATGCCGAAGCGCCAGTCAGGGATGAAGCGCTGGGGATTGGCGATGGGGGTGTAGGGGAAGGCCTGGCCGATCACGGCCACCTTGGTACCGTTGACCTCTTTGATGGTGTAGGGCTTGAAGGCCAGGCCGCTGGCCTCGTCGAAGCCCGGGAAGTCGGCGAACTTGTAGTCGAACAGGGCCGTGTCCGAGATCGAGATATTCTGGGCCACGAAGTCGCCCTTGAAGGCCTGGATGTTCTCGATCACCTCGGTGTCCTGGTAGGTGAACTCCCAGTGGCCGGTCATGACGTCCACGCCGAGCAGATTGCAGGCGCCCACCATGTCCTTGCCCCGGGTCCAGAGGGCGGTGCCCGAGCCCTGCCAGGTGTCGCCACCGTCCAGCAGCAGGCTGTTGCCCTCCCCCGCCTCGGCGCGGAGCTGTTTGACCAGAGTGGCCAGGTGGGCGAAGCCACCGACCTTGCCGTAGCGCTGGGCGGCGGCGTCAAAATCGAGGAAGGTGAAGGCGTGGGCCTCCCTGCCACCGGGAGCGATCCCAAAGTGTTTCAGCAGGTTCACGCCCACCAGGTGCGGGGGCTGCCCAAAGGCCGCGCCGACACCGAGATTGACGCTCGGCTCGCGAAAATAGATGGGGTTGAGCTGGGCGTGGGTGTCGGTGATGTGCAGCAGTCGCACATTACCGAAGCGACCGCCCTCATAGAGGGCCCCGCCCTCGACCGCTTGAGTCGTGGCCCGGGCCGCGCCCGGTAACAACCCGGCCATGCCGCCCAAGGCCAGCAGGCGGGTAAATTCACGCCGTGATAGTGACATGGTCCGGATCCTCTACTTGGGGTGACTGACGGGGAGTATGTGACTGGGGTAATGAGTTGGCCAAGCCCGAGTCAGGAATAGGCTCGGGATGGGCCGGGGTTACTACTTATTGACCGGGGATTCCGGGTCGAGCACATAGGCGATGAGGTCGGCCATCTGTTCCTGATTCAGGAAGCCATTGGCGCCAAAGCGGGGCATGTTGGTGCAGGGGAAGTAGGCGTGAGCGTTATACAGCACCTCGTACACATACTTCTGGGTCTCCGGGGTGTTGCCCCGGGTCTTGCCAAAGCCGGTCAGGCTGGGACCAAGGGTGCCGTGGGCGGCTACCTTCAGGTCCATCTGGTGACAGGCATAGCAATTACCGCCGAACTTCTTGGCATTGTCGTCGGCCTTCGGCCCCAGACGATAGCCAGCGCCCTCCTGGGCCAGGGCCTGTCCGCGCTTCCAGTCCCCCAGGGTGACACCTCCCTCGGGATAGGCGCGGGACGCGACAGCCAATGCCTGGACCTTTTTCGCCGTTTCGGCATCGATGGTCTTGCCATGCAGCGCCGAGCAAGTCTTTTGCAACTCGTCCTGGGTCATGCGCTCCCGTCCGGTCTTGCCTTCCTGGGTGGGCTGATCCAGTTTGAAGCCATTGGCATCAAAGATCAGGTACTCGGTCAGTTCCGTCGGGGTCATCTTGGTGTAATCGACCGGGGTCTGCGACGCGGCGGCGGTTGCCGCCAGGCCGACGGCCGCGGCGCCCAGGGCCCCGGCTGCCAGGGCCTTACCCGCACCCGAGGTGCCGGTGGGACTGGCAGGACTGGCGCCAACAGCGGCGGCAGGCTTGTCAGCGGCGGCTTTCTCGGTCGCGACCTTGTCGACGGCAGCCTTGTCCGAGGCGGCTTTTTCAGCCGCGGCCTTATCAGCTGCGGCCTTACGCGCCGTCTTCTTCTTTTTGACGGGCTTCTTCTTCGCGATGGGCTTGTTCGCGGGGGCTGTTTCGGTCGCGCTGGTCCCGGCGGCGGCTTTACCGGTGGCCGCGGTCCCCGTGGCGGCCTGAGGTGTGGGATCGGCACTCAGGCCGATTGCGGGCATCAGGGTCGTCGCGGCCAGCAGCGCCGCGATGAGGGTCTTATCTATCATGTCTCGATCTCCTTGGGCGACGGCTAGCGCTTGATGTCGGGCAGGATGGCCGGCTGGCCCCGTGCCTTATCGGTCCAGTAGGAAATGATCGCGATGGCGGCATCGGAGCCATAGACGATTTCCGCCTGGCGCATCTGCCAGACACACTCGGAGACGCGGTGCTGACTGCCGCGCACGGCGTCGTGACCGACCCTGAAGGCGGGCCAGGAGATGGCCTTGGTCCACTCCTCGGGGACGTTGGCATTAGGGAGCACCGAGGCGCGGATGCGCTTGCCCGTGGCGGCGTGACAGGTGGCGCAACTGAAGTCGCTGATGCCTGCGCGGCGATAGAAGAACTCCTCGCCCGCCGCCCGCATCGCCTTCTCCATAGGATGATCCATGGGGGGATTCCAGGGCATGCCATTGGATTGCATGGCGATGTAAGTCTGGAGCTTCACCAGGTCGGTGTTGCCGTGCTTATCCTTGAGTTCCTTATCCTCGGCCGTGAAGCCCTGGAGGCTCTTCATGCAGTACATGAGCCGGCTTTCCAGGTCCATCACCTTGCCGGTGTCGGCAAAGTAGCGCGGCATCTCGACATAGGCCCCTTCGAGGACGCCGGGGCCCTTGCCAAAGTCGCACTTTTCGAGGGAGACCTGCTTGGGACCGCGGGGCTCCTTGAAGAGGATCTCCCCCTGTTCGGCGATCCAGTAGGCCGGATCGTCCTGCATCATCATGAGATTCTGCTCGCTCTGGGTCAGATAGGCCGAATTGGCACCATCGATCAGGGCGTGGAGCACTTCCTCCGGGCTCTTGTCGGGGGCGGCCCAGACCGGGCTGGCCACCGCGAGCATTAGGGGTAACGCACACAAGGCGTTTTTATACATGGCATCCTCCTCTGGGGCGGTTTAGCGGGCGAAGGGCGACGGCCGCAGCCGTCGGCACTACTTGACCTTGACCGTGCCGGAACTCTTCTCGCCCTTGTTATCGACCCAGCGCACCTCGATGCTGTCGCCCACGGCCACATCCTTCAGGGATACCGAAAAGAAGGGGTTGGTGGAAATAGCGCCGCCCCAATCGGCCTCGAGCATCAGCTTGCCGTTATGCAGCAACTCGACGGTCTCGATGTAATGGGCAGGGATGACGGCACCTTGGGGGTCCTTGCGGCGCCCGGTCTCCATGGGGTGGGTCATGAGGGCCTTGACCTCGCACTTGCCATCCTTGAGAGCGGCGCGGAGTTTGACTTCTGACATGGGATTCTTCTCCAAAAACAGGGATCTTCAGGTTGCCGGCTTAACCGCCACAGCCGCCGACGGTGACCTTGACGTTGGTACGGGCGCTATAAAGCTTGCCACCCGCCTGCACCACGGCGATCACGTCACCGCTTTCACCCATCTTGACGCGGGTGGAGATATCGGGCACGCAGCCGGGCTTGAGACTGAAGCGCGCGACAAAAGGCGTGGGATTCTTCTCGGAGAAGATGCTGATCGACTCCACATTCTCGAGTTGCTCGGCATTGATGGAGATGGGCACCACGGCGCCGTTCTCGGCGATGCCGGGGGCCTTGAGCACCACCTTGTCGCTGGTCTCCAGCGCGCTGGAGCCAAACACCTTGGTCAAGGCATCATCCAGGGTGGTGGCGTGGAAGGCCTCGGCCGGCCAGGCGGCCATGGCCAGGCGGGGCAGGATCAGACCAGAGGCGGCCAGAACCGCCCCCCCGGCCAGGGTGCCCTTGATGAAAAGTCGGCGTTGTTGCTGTTGCAGTGTCACGGTCTTGACCTCCTCGGTTGATAAAGTCATGGCTGAGTTAGATCGTCTGGGTATTATCAACGGATTTGGGCGCCGACAAAACTGGGAATTTCCCGAATGGGCTATTGGGGTATTCCAGAATATTCGGTTATTTAGCGAATTATTATATACGCGGATTGATGGGGTTTGCGGCAAGGCGCCCGAGGCGGCTCAACGGGCGTCCGAATCCTCCGGGGACAGGGCGCAGGCGTTGAACTCCAGGTTGGCCCGGGACCCGATCACCCGGATCACGGTGCCCAGGGTCAGGCCCTGGACGATGATGGAAAAGACCACCACGATGTAGGTCACGGAGACGATCACATCGCGGTACTCACCGTCGGGCACGGCCAGGGCCATGGCCACCGAGATGCCACCGCGCAGCCCACCCCAGGTGAGAATCGCCACCACCCCTGGCGAATAGGTACGAAACCGGGTGAGGGCCGCCAGGGGCAGGCCGGTACTGAGGGCCCGCGCCAGCAGGACCAGAGGAATGGCCAGGAGGCCGGCCAGGATGATCGAGCCACTCAGGGTCAAGACCATGACCTCAAGCCCGATCAGCACGAAGAGGACCGAGTTGAGAAATTGGTCGACCAACTCCCAGAAACTATCGACATAGCGGACGGTTTCGGCGGACCAGACCCCAACGCGCGCCAGATTGCCAATGAACAGACCCGCGATGACCACGGTAATGGGCGCCGAGACCTGCCAATGCTCCGCCACCGCATAGGCGCCGCTCGCTACCGCCAGCGTGATGAGGACCTCCACCTCATAGTTGTCAATGCTCCGCATCAAACGACAGGCCAAGGCGCCGCTGAACAGGCCCAGGGCCAGGCCCCCCAAGGCTTCCCACAGGAAGGCACCCAAGACCGTGCCAAGGCCCATGTCCTCCCCACTCATGGCGATCTCCGCCAGCATCAGGAACAGCACCACCGCCAGGCCATCATTGAACAAGGATTCGCCGGTGATTTTGGTTTCCAGACTCTTGGGGGCCGCGGCCTGCTTGAGGATACTGAGCACCGCGATGGGGTCCGTCGGGGAGATCAGAGCCCCAAAGAGCATGCAATAAATCAAGGGCATGTGCAGCCCCACCAGGTAAAACAGCAGCCAGGCACCCAGGCCCACCAGGAGGGTGGAGAGGAGGACACCCAGACTCGCGAGGAGCAGAATCGGGACCTTGTAGCGGGCCAGGTCGGAGACCTTGATATGCAAGGCCCCAGCAAAGAGCAGGAAGCCCAACATGCCATGCAGGACGGCGTCGTCGAAGGCGATGCTATCGAGCATCCGCTTGACATCCTGCTCCAGCCCATCGCTGCCGGGAATGGGCATCAGCAGCGTCAAGGACATGAGTAAGGCGATCAGCATCAGGCCGATGGCCCGTCCGTCGAGGTCTTTACGGGTTTCCATGATCGCTGCGTTGGTTTAGAGAGGAGCGGCGCG
>JBGAUK010000059.1:0-21770 GCA_044228695.1 Chromatiaceae bacterium
CCAGCAACTCGCCCGCCAGGTCATGCATCCAGATCTGAGCCAAGCCGACCAGGACCGCATCGTCGCCGCACTCCAGGCCAGTGACACCCAATCCTAACGCTGGTAGAAGCGTCACTCCCCTCCCCCCACGCGGGGGAGGGGCCGGGGGAGAGGGGGCAGGCCGCGTTAACCCCCCCCCCCCCCCCCCCCCCCCCCCAACCCCCCCCCCCCACCCCCGCCCCCGCCCGCCACCACCCAGCCCAGGAAACCGCAACCTACGCGGAGTTGGCTGTCGTCCTTCTCCCCCTCATGCCCCTGCAAGAACCCAGGGGCATAAAAAAGCCCGCCACGAGGGGCGGGCTGGCGCGTGGCCTCCAGGGGTAATCAGAACTTGGTGATCACCACATTGACGCCGTCCTCCGCGCCCAGGTCGAAGGTGTTGCCACTCAGTCTCGTGACGGTGCCGATCATCTCGGCGACGTAGGCGGGGTCGGCCGCGGCATTGATCACCAGGCCATTGCCCTGGCCGTCGGCCAAGACCAGGGTGGCGGCATCCGGCCGCGTGATGGAGATGCCCTCGCTGGGGGACAGGATGGTGAGGTCCACGTTCATGAAATGCACCGAGAGGGCCGAGGGGTCGCGATTGGCCTCGACAATGGCATCGGCCGCGTCAACGGCGCCAGACTTGACCTTCTCCACCAGAGCTCCAGCCGTGGCCTTGGCCTTGGCGGCGATTTCCTGCGCCTTCTCGCTGGTGGCGGCCTCTTTTACCGCCGCAACGGCTTTGTCGAGATGTTCTTTCCAGTTCATGGGTTTTTTCTCCTCATGGCAGATAGTCGAAAAAGATAGGGATGCGGACATCCGGTTGGTCACGGAGACGGGCCAACGGCTAACAGGTTACCGATCCCGCCCGCCGAAGCCAAATGCCGCACGAACGCGGTGGGTGGCATCCCCCAGCCGGTGAGACTCCTGGACCGGATGATCGTTCCTTGATCGCCAAGGTATCCGGCATTCTGCCTGGCGGCCGCCAGCGGCATGGCGGTGAGGGCCGCCTAGCAACAGGGCCTATTAAGGACTATATTCAGTCCTACGCTGTTATTTACCGGGTGCTCCCATGCGTTACTCATCACAAGTCAAGCCCATCACCTACCTCAAGGCCAATGCCGCGGAGGTGCTGGCCCAGCTTGGTCAGCGGCGTGAACCCTTGGTGATCACCCAGAATGGGGAGGCCAGGGCGGTGCTGCAGGACATCGCCTCGTTCGAGGAAACCCAGGAAACCCTGGCCTTGCTGAAAATTCTGGCGCTGGGTAATCAGGACCTGGCAGCCGGCAAGGTCAAGCCCCTGGCCGATGTGGTGGCGCGCCTGCGGGCCAAAGGGGCGGCCGTCTGATGTCGGGACCCGGCACCTCCTACGAGGTCTTGCTGACCGCGGGGGCCGAGCATGACCTGGAGTCCATCCATGACTATATCGCCGCGTTCGACTCCATCGAGAAGGCTGACTTAGTCTTGGATCAGTTGCTGGCGGTGGTCGAAGGTCTTGTGACCTGCCCGGAGAGGGGTGGCTATCCCCGGGAGTTGAGCGCCCTGGGTATCCGGGAATATCGGCAGCTTTTCTTCAAGCCCTATCGGGTGATCTACCGCGTACTGGACGGCAGGGTCATCATTTATCTGATTGCCGATGGCCGCCGGGATATGGAGTCCCTGCTGGCACGCCGGTTGCTTGTGGCCCGAGACTGATCAGGGAACCGGGGTTGGCGAGGATAAAAAAAGCCCGCCAGGGGCGGGCTTTTGGTGGCCAGGGTGGGGGCGGACCCCGCTAACCGGGCTCAGCCGAGTTCGTCGGCGCCGATCTTCTGCATTAAGCCGAAGCTCTTGACGAAGGGATTGGCCATGCGCGGGTCCTTCATCATGGCCTTGTAGTCGCCGGCCTTGAATTTGAGCTTGCCGGTCATGAAGGCCATGCCCATGCCGGCCATGCCGATACCCTTCTCGACCCACTTGAGCCAATCACTCAGATCGGCGCGCATGTCCCAGTTGGGGGCGGGGTCGCTGGGGCTCCAGGAGCCGGCGCGGATACAGACGCCGTTTTCGACCACGAAGACGCCCCGGGGGTTTTCCTCGTTCTTGAAACCACAGGTAATGACGGAGCCGAAGTTGATCTCGGCGAGTTTGTCCTTGACCTCGGGTTCGTCGTTCCAGGCGTCCATGAGTTGCTTCATCCAGGCGTCGGAAAAGAGTGCGGCCATGGGTTTATTCCTCCAGGTTTTGGGTTTATAGACCCCGGCCGGGGTGGCCGAGGCTGGGTGGCTCTTGTTGGTTACGGGCGCGTGGCACAATGGCGCCTCTGGTGGGGATTCTAGCAGTTTGGACCGGGCGCATCAGGCGAAATCCAGTTGGATGCCTGCCGCCGCCAGGCGCTGGGCCTCCTCCTCCAGTTCAAAGCGGGTCAGGGGATGGTCATCGAGCCAGTGGGGGGGGAAGCGCATGAGAAGACCCTCTTCGCTGGCGGTCAGCAGGGGCGAGGGCTTGGCGGCGGCCGAGCGGCTCCGATGCAGGAGGATAGCCAGGCGCAAGAGGACGCAGAGGCGCGGGGCGGCGCGGCGCCAAGGGGTTGCCAGCCCGGCGAAGTCCTGGGCTTGGAATTTGCGTCGGTGCCCAAGCACCAGGCTGGCCAGGAGGCATTGCTCCGGGCGGCTGAAGCCCGAGAGGTCCGCATTAGCCACCAGGTAGGCGCCATGCTTCTGATATTGGCTGTGGGCGACGGCCAGGCCGATCTCGTGCAGGCGCGCGGCCCAGGTCAGGAGGTTGGGCATGAGGGGGTCCGTCAGACCCCAATCGCGGACCACCTGGCCGAAGAGGACCAGGGCCGTGTCGCGGATGCGCCCGGCATGGGCCTCGTCGATGCCGAACCGTTGAGCGAGCACGGCGACCGAGCGCTCCTGCACGTCCAGATGCCGCACCAGGCCCATCATTTCATAGAGCAGGCCCTCGCGCAGGGCCTCGTCCGAGACTTGCATCCGCTCGATGCCCAGGGCGGTGAAGACCGCGCTCAGCACGGCGACGCCCCCGGTGAAGACTGGTCGGCGTTCCTCGGCGAGGCCATCCAGGTCGATGTCGGCGACGCAGCCGAAACCCACCAGGGCCTCCCGCAGGCGGCGCAGGGCGTCCGCCGAGATGCCGTCCGTGCCCCAGCCCTGGGCTGCCACCACGGCGGCAATGGCCTTGATGGTGCCCGAGCTGCCGACGGCGTCGCGCCAGCCGGACTGACGGAAGAGCTCCCGCACCGGCCGGATCTCCAGGGCCCCGGCCAACTCGGCCCGGTGCATGCGCTCGGCGGTGATGACCCCGTCGCTGAAGTGGCGCAGGGAGGCGCTGACGCAGCCCATGGTCAGGCTCTCCCGCAGCCGTGGCGTGAAGCCCTCGCCGACGATGATCTCGGTGCTGCCGCCGCCAATGTCCACCACCAGGCGGCGCTGGTCGCCGGCGGCCAGGCCGTTGGCTACACCCAGGTAGATGAGTCGCGCTTCCTCACGTCCGGCGATGATTTCGATCGGATGCCCCAGGGCCGCCTCGGCCAGGGCCAGGAAGCCGCTTGAGGGGTTCAGTTGCCGCAGGGTGTTGGTGCCCACGGCCCGCACACTGCCGGGGGGCTTGCCGCGCAACCGCTGAGCGAAGCGCTCCAGGCAGGCCAGGGCGCGGGTCGCTACCTCGGGTCTCAGGTCCCGGTCCTCCGTCAAGCCCTCCGCCAGGCGCACCATCTCCTTGAGCCGGTCGATGACCTGGAAATCGCCCTCCAGGGGTCGGGCGACGATCATGTGAAAGCTGTTGGAGCCCAGGTCGATGGCGGCCAGGGACTCCGCAGGCTTGGTTTCGGCAATGATGGGGTCGGACGGCATGATCGCTCCCAGTGGTTGAAACCCGGCGGATGGTAACAGAGCCCCGCGCGCGCCAGTTTGACAAAATGTTACCGGCGGGTCATCCTGCCCCTTTTTCCCGGCTCCAGGCCCCTAGGCTACCCGCCCATGAACACCCCCGCCTTTGATCAAGCCCGCTTCAACCGGGTCCGCTGGACCGTCTTCTGGACCCTGATCGCCTCCTACATCATGGTCTTCTTTCACCGCATGGTGCCGGCCGTGGTGGCGGCGGACCTGATGCAGGCCTTCCAGACCAGCGGCGCGGCCCTCGGCTCCTTGGCGGCGACCTATTTTTATATCTATACCGCCCTGCAGATCCCGTCCGGGGTGCTGGCCGACACCCTGGGGCCGCGGATCAGCGTCACCCTGGGTGGCCTGGTATCGGGGGCGGGCTCCATCCTCTTCGGGCTGGCGCCAGATTTTGCCACCGCCAGTTGGGGGCGCTTTCTCGTCGGCCTGGGGGTGTCCGTGGTCTTCATCGGGCTCATGAAGAGTAACGCAGTCTGGTTTTCCGACCGCCAGTACGGGCGTATCGGCGGGCTCACCCTGCTGCTGGGCAACCTGGGGTCGATCATGGCCGCCGGGCCCCTGGCCCTGCTGCTGGTGGAGGTGTCCTGGCGCTCGGTGTTCGTGAGCGCGGGCTTCGTCTCCATCGCCTTCGCCGTGCTGACCCTGATCCTGGTGCGGAACCGGCCCGAGGACGCGGGCTTTCCCTCGCTCCGGGAGCAGGAGGGCCTGCCGTCCCACCCGGCCCGGGATCAGCACTGGCTGCGGGATCTGCGGGAGGTGATGACGACGCGCGCCGTCTGGCCCGGCTTCTGGGTCAATTTTGGCCTCACCGGCTGCTTCCTGGCCTTCGCCGGCCTGTGGGCGGTGCCGCTGATGCGGGATCTGCATGGGCTGGATCGCGCCGGTGCCTCCCTTTACACCACGGTGACTCTGGCGGCCTTCGCCATTGGCGCCTTCAAGGTGGGCTGGATCTCGGATCGCATCGGCCGGCGCCGCCCGGTGATCATCGCGGGGACCGCCCTGTCCTGCCTGGCCTGGCTGGCCCTAATCCTGTTGCCCTGGGGACCGGGCTGGAGTGGTCTACTGATCTTTACCCTGCTGGGCCTGACCGCCGGGGGCAACGTGGTGGTCTATGCCGCCGCCAAGGAGGTCCTGCCGGCCCGGGTGGCGGGCATGGCCATTGCCCTGGTCAACACCGGGCTCTTCCTGGGCGCCGCCGTCATGCAGCCGGCCTTCGGCTGGGTCCTGGATCTGACCTGGGACGGGGCTATGCGCGAGGGTGTCCGCCTCTATGGGCGCGGCGATTACCTCAATGGTCTTTGGCTGTCCTTTGGCTGCGCCCTCATCGCCCTCGTCGCCGCTCCGCTGATGCGGGAGACGCGCTGCCAGCAGAGCTGAGGGCCAGAGTTAACGACCTTAATACTACCTGTATAGACCTGACCCCCTGCCTTAGCAGATGCGGGGTAGGGGTTCGCCGGTGAGCCAATCGACGACGCGCTCGCCGCCGAAGGCGGTCTCCATGCGCACGAATTGGTGGGGGTCCGCCACCACCTCGCCGACGATGGCGGCGTCCCGGCCCAGGGGGTGGGCGCGCATGGCTGCCAGCAGGGTCTCGGCCCGCGACCCCGGGCAGATGGCGATGAGCTTGCCCTCGTTGGCGACGTAAAGGGGGTCCAGGCCCAATAGTTCGCAGGCAGCGGCCACCGCCTCGCGCACCGGGATCTGGGTCTCGCGGACTCGCATGCCGACTCCGGACTGGCGGGCGAATTCATTGAGGGTGGTGGCGAAGCCGCCGCGGGTGGGATCGCGCAGGCAGTGGATGTCCGGCACTGCCGCCACCATGGCGGCCACCAGGTCATGGAGGGCGGAGGTGTCCGACAGGATCTCGGTACCGAAGCCCAAATTTTCGCGCTTCGACATGACGGCGACGCCGTGGTCGCCCAGGGTGCCGCTCAGCAGGATGGCGTCCCCGGGCCTGGCCCGGTTCCCGGAGATGTCGATGCCCTCCGGCACCACGCCCAGGCCAGTGGTGGTGATGAAGAGGCCATCCGCCTTGCCGCGCTCTACCACCTTGGTGTCGCCCGTCACCACTGGCACCCCGGCTTCGTTGGCGGCCCGTGCCATGCTTTCCACGATCCGCGCCAGGTCGGCGAGCGGAAAGCCCTCCTCCAGGATGAAGCCCGCCGCCAGGTAGAGGGGCCGGGCGCCGGCCATGGCGACATCGTTGATGGTGCCGTGTACCGACAAGCAGCCAATGTCGCCACCGGGGAAAAAGAGGGGCGAGATGACATGCCCGTCGGTGCTCATCACCAGGCGGCCCGGCGGGGGTTGGAACAGGGCCTGGTCGTTGCCCTGGCGTAGCAGGTCGTTGTCCAGGAAGTGCTGAAAGAGCTCGGCGATGAGTTGGGCCATGGCCCGCCCGCCGCTGCCGTGGGTCATGTCCACCGCCCCACGCTTGATATCGAGGCCCTGGGCGAATGGGCGTGGCTGTGCGGTCATAGGCGTGGGTGTCTCGGCGGGTGGGTGAGCGGGTTCTATAACAAGAAAAGGCCTGCCTCAGGCCGCGTCCCGGAAGCGCCCATAACTCCAATAGGCCGCGCAGGCGCCCTCGGAGGAGACCATGCAGGAGCCCATGGGATTGTCGGGGGTGCAGACGGTGCCGAAGAGGCGGCAGTCGGCGGGCTCCTTGATGCCACGCAGGACGGCGGGACATTCGCAGCCCTTGACCTCGCAACTGGGGGGGACGGCCACCCGGAAGCGCTGCTCGGCGTCGAAATCGGCGAAGGCCTCGTTGAGGCGCTGGGCGCTGTCGGGCAGAAAGCCCAGGCCGCGCCATTCGAAGGTGTCGCGCAGGGTCAGGACCTCGGCCATCAGGGCTTGAGCCTTGCGGTTGCCCTCCGGGGTCACGGCGCGGCTGTATTGGTTCTCCACCTCCGCGCGGTCAGCATTGATCTGGCGGATCAGCATCAGGGTCGCCTGCATCACGTCCAGGGGCTCGAAGCCCGCGATGACCAGGGGTTTGCCAAAGTCGCGAGGGACGAAGTCATAGGGCGCGGAGCCAATGACGGTGCTGACGTGGGAGGGCCCCAGGATGCCATCGATGGCGATGCCCTCGGGACCGGCGGTCGCCAGGATGGCGCGCATGGCCGGGGGGGTCAGGACGTGGTTGCAGAAGACGCTGAAATTCCCGAGCCCCTCGGCCTGGGCCTGCTTGAGGGCTACGGCGGTGGGCGGGGTGGTGGTCTCGAAGCCGATGGCGAAAAAGACCACCTGGCGCTCGGGATTGGCGCGGGCGATGGCCAGGGCGTCCTGGGTCGAATAGACCATGCGGATATCGGCCCCGGCGGCCTTGGCCTTGAGCAGGCTGTAGCGGTTGGAGGCCGGGACCCGCATCAGGTCGGCGTAGGTGCAAAGGGTCAGGCCATGGCGCTCGGTCATGGCGATGGCCAGGTCGAGGCGGGCGGTGGGCAGGACGCAGACCGGGCAGCCAGGGCCGTGTACGAAGCGCACCTGGGCGGGCATCAGGTCCTGGACGCCGTAGCGAAAGATGGCGTGGGTGTGGCCGCCGCAAAACTCCATGAGGCGGTAGGTCCGGCCCCTGGCGGCCTCCTGATCGATGGCGGTGGCGAGGCCCCGGGCCAGGTCCCGATCGCGGAACTCATCGATGAATTTCATGCCGCCGCCAGCCCCCCCGCCGCGGCGATCAGGGCCAGGGTGCGCTCGGCCTCCTCGGGGCTGATGCGCCCCAGGGCATAGCCGACGTGGACCAGGACATAGTCCCCCACCTCGGTGTTCTCCACCAGGGCCAGGGAGATCTCCTTGGTGACGGCGCCCAGGGCGACGGTGGCCATGTCGGTGTCGGGATCAAGGGCGATGACGCGGGCGGGAACGGCCAGGCACATGGGCAAATCTCGGTCAATCAATGCAGTCCTTGGGTGCATGATACGCGACCTCGGGGGGTGACTGAAGGCGGCGGGAGCGAAGGTCGGGGGGGGTGACTGAGGTCGCGCCAATCCTGGGCCCCTAAGGGTGGTCCCGTCCAGGCTCCGGCGTTATTCGTAAATCGTAAGCAACACAAGGATCTAGGGCGGTGACGAAGAGCCCGCCGATACGCTGTAAGGTCTCGTCGTCCGCGTCCGGCAAGGTCGCCAAGCCCTGCGCCGCCGCGCCCTGGGGGTGGAAGTTCCACTCGGTGGGGGCCAGGATGCGGTAGTCCGCCACCCGGCCAGCCCGGATGGCGACCCGGTGCACCAAGAGGCCGCGGGCCGCCTGAACTTGGCCCAGTCCCACCCCATCAGCAAGGCTGGTCCCGGATAGGGGTGGACCCTGCCTTGCCGCCGCCCCCTCCCCCAGGTCCGCTCCCAAGGCCTCGCCTGCCCCGCCATCCGCCCCGACAACTACCTCGCGACGCTCCCCGCCATCAGCCCTGTTGCCTAGCTCACGACCTTCCCTGCCCACCGCCCCATCACCCTCCCTCTCCACCTCTCCCCCGGAGCCATGCCCGCCAGCCGCCAAGACCGCCAGGCGTCCCGGCAGGCCGGCGAGGATTACCGCCAGTTCGACCAGTTGCGCGGCCAGGCGCGTCAGCAGGCCATTGCCCTGCTCCCTGGTCAGGTCGGCTACCAGGGCTTGGCCAGACTGGCGGGTGAAGGGGGAGGATTCCGCTGGGGCGCCGGCCCAGAGGGGCCTGGCGATGAAGTTGTCCGCCCCCGTCCCGCCCAGGCGCGCCTCCAGGGCGGCGCTGGACAGGGGCGGCAGGGCCGGCACGGGGGAACGACCCACGGCGCTCCATCCCTGGCTGGCGACCAGACCCAGCAGCCGCGCGGCGGCGGTGTCGGTGGTCGCGGCCCAGTGGCCGAGTTCCGTGGCGGTGGGGGTCGCGGCGAGCCAGTCAGGGGGGACTTGGCCCAGCACCTGCGCGGTGGCAACATCCGCCAGAGCGGTCAAGGCCGCCGTGGCGGCCGCCAGGTCCGGTCGGAGTTCTGGGTTGCCCAGCACCAGCGGATCCCCACCCGCCGCCAAGGCCGAGCGCAGTTGACCGCAGGCGCCCATGACCCGGGCCATGGCGGGCCCCCGCGGTCCCTCGCCGAGCAACCCCGGCCAGTCCAGGAGCAGGCGCCAGAGGTGCTCCCGCGCCGTCTCCACATCGACCAGCAGGCGGCGAGCGTCTAGGAGAGTGGCGCTGGGAGTCTGGCCCAGCGCCGCCTCGCAGGCGGAGACGGTGGCGGCAGCCTGGGCGGTGGCGCAGACGCTGAAGAGGCTGGGGAGCGTAGCGGCCGTTTTCGCCGGGCCCTTGCCGATGAAGACCCGGCTGGCCCCGACGAGGCGCGAGGAATGGATGGTGACCGCCAACCCCTCTGGGCGGCGACGCAGTTGAATCTGGAGACGGCCCGAGAGATCGTTCATGGGGATAAAATCGCGGCAAGTGTGCCAGGGTGAACAAGTTTCTGGGAGAATGCGCCCATCCTTAAGGTCCCGGCCCGTGGCATCACCAGGAGGGGATCTGGCGCCGGGAGTCTCCGGGGGACAACCCCAGGGATCATCCTATGGGAACCATTCACAGCCAAGGTGGAGTCATGCTGACCAAACAACAACTTGATAAATTTCGGGAAGACATTGTCTTCGAGACCCAACTGGTGGGCCGCCCCTTCGTTTTCCGCTCCACCTGGGGCCTCTTCTCGCCGCGCGAGATTGACGAGGGCACCCGCTTGTTGCTCCAGCATGTCGAGGTGGGACCGGATGACAACTGCCTGGATCTCGGTTGCGGCTATGGCCCCATTGGCCTGGCCCTGGCGGCGCTCGCGCCGGGGGGCCGGACCCTCATGGTGGACAAAGACTTTGTCGCCGTCGAGTTCAGCAACCGCAATGTCGCCTTCAATCGCCTGCCTAACGCCCGCGCCCAGTTGAGCGATGGCTTCCGTCACATTGATCCCACCCTGCGCTTCGAACTCATCGCGAGCAACATCCCCGCCAAGGTCGGCAAGGAGGCCCTGAGTCTCTATCTGCATGACGCCCGCCAGCGGCTCAATCCCGGTGGGCGCCTCTATGTGGTCACCATCAACGGGCTGCGCGAATTCATGAAGCGCAATCTCACTGAGGTTTTCGGCAACTATGACAAGCTCAAGCAGGGCGCCCACTACACGGTCGCCCTGGCTGTCAGGGACTGAGACCGCCAGGGCTCATGCTCCGATCAGACCCGAGGGTGGTCCCCGAGGGATGATCTCTGGGTAATGACCGAGCGTGGACCGGCCTGACCCGCTTCCCCGGCGCCCGGTCAGCATAGGCTCGAACGCCAGGGCGGGGGAGAAAATCAAGCTTGATAATATTGCTTGAACTCGGGGCCAGGCTCACGCGCTGAGAAGATATAGAGTACGATGCCGTTGGGGTCTTGAATGGCAAAGCCGCGATCGCCCCAAGGATGGTCCTCAAGGGGCATGATGGCGGTCAGTCCTGAGGCCATCAGTGATTGATATTCAGCTTCAACATCAGCTACCTGGAAGTTATAGGTCAGCCCGGCGGGGTTACACAGAGGTTGATCGGATTGAGGGGCCATGAATTGCAGAGAGGCCGTCTCCTTACCGAATTCCAGGTTGACGTACCAGCCACAGTCGAAGGTGACCTTGGCGCCGAAGTGCTTGATATAGAAATCGCGGGACTCTGCTACCTTGTCGGTGGTGATGCAGGGAGCCAATGTGCTGGGCGGCATGGTGAATTCCTCTCATTTTGATAGCGATGGCTCGGAGTCTATGGGTCTGGCTATCATCCCGTGCAGGTGAGGGACGAGATCAGCCGTCACTCAAGCGGCTGAGTTGGCGTGCCGCCTCCTGGCCGATGCCCGTGTCCGGGCCCAGGTCCCGCGCCTTTTCCAGGGCGGCACGCGCGGTGGCCTTGTCGCCAGCGCCGCCGCTCACGAAACCGAGGGTGAGCCAGATGCGCTGGAAGTCCGGGGAGCGCTCCGCACCGGCGCGCAGGACCTTGATGGCCTCGGGGGTCTGGCCGGTGTAGAAAAGGGCCAGGCCTAGGTCATTGCTGGCGTCGGCGTCGCCAGGGGCGAGTTCCAGGGCTCGCCGGTAATAGGGGATGGCCTCGGCGTAGCGCTGCTGACCGAACAACTTGTCCCCGGCATCATTCAGTTGCTCCGGGTCGGTACCGGTGGGGGAGGCGGCTGGGGCTCCGGCGGCGAGCATCTCACGCTGGATGAAGGTGGGGGGCGTGGCCGTGGGGGCCGTCTTGGGCGCTGCCTGGCTCGCCGGGTCCGCGCTGGCCAGACTTCTGGGCGGGTGGCGCAGGTAGTAATCCCGGGTCAAGGCGAAAACGGCGAAGCCGTAGAAGATCAGAAAGACTGCGAACAGGGACCATTGCAAGGGGGTCAGTCTGGGCATGGCGTTTATAACGGGGATTGTCGGTGGGTTGGTAAGGGGTGATGTGGGCGCTGCGGGTGCCGTATATTTATTCCAGGGCCCTTATCGTTAGCGTGAAAATCACGGTGAAGACTTTCATTTTCAGGGGTATGGCGCGTTCCCTCATGACAGTTAGTGCGCGCTGAGCCTTGCCGCGCGTCATCCTCGGCACGGTCAAAACCCGGCTGGAAGTCATCAATGACGACGGCGCGGCCGGAGTTGGGTTGAGCCCCGCGGATCGCTAGGGTTTGCGGGTCCAAGTTCCGACACCTATCACCGTGTCGGTCGGCGTGGTGTGGCGGTAAATAATGTTGAGCTTATCGTTGTCGATAAAATCCCCCTCCAGCATACCGTCCTCGTCGGCGAAGTAGAACCGCTTGTTATCCATGGTGATGGCGCCAATGAAGCTCTCCTTTGCGCGGGGTGAGGTGAAGACGCCGTGAACGATGCGGCCCTCCTGCTTGGTGACCACGGCTTCGCCCTTGAGCTTGCTGAATTCACCCTTATGGTGAATGTGCTCTCGCGGCCCGTTCGTCAAGGCAAGGACACCGCCTTCGGTCTCCACCATCCAGGTCCCGACCAGATTGGGGATGTCAGAGGCGGCGGAGCAGGCGCCGCCCATCAGAAGCCCGGCCAGAATTAGCCAGATTGTGGAATTTCGCGCTGTGAACATCTTCTTCAACTCCTGAGTCTGTGGGCCAGGCGGGTTACCTAGCCTCCCGCAAAGCATAGACTAACTGCGGGAACCGCTGGGGTACCAGGCGAATTTCCCCGTTGCCAAGCCACGCTAACCCCTATTGGCCTAAACAGCCATCGTTCCTGGTGTGATCACTTCAACCCAGATGACGGAGCACCCACGGAAGCACAAAATCAGCGTGACCCCCGATGGCGAGCGGGCTAACTTCGCCTATCGACTCGTTGTTGGCACCGGTATCGTCATGAACGAAAGGGTTACGCTTGACTAAGAATCCCCGTAACGCCACCTAGTTATTGCAACATCTTGCTTGACAACGACCGGTGACCGAACCTATTCACACCCGTAACGAGCTGTTCTGCAATGGATATTCCACGGATCTTCAACATCACTGAGAGCGCTCACCGTATCCACAACCCGATCACACCCGAAAAGCTCGCCATTTTCGGCGCGGCGCTGCGTCTGGAATCTGGGGCCCGAGTGCTCGACCTCGGCAGCGGTTCGGGGGAGATGCTGTGCACCTGGGCACGCGATCACGGCGTCATCGGCACCGGCATCGATATGAGCCAGTTGTTCACCGAGCAAGCGAAACTCCGTGCTGTAGAACTCGGCGTCGCCGATCAAGTCAAGTTCATCCATGGCGATGCTGCCGGCTATGTCTCAGACGAGAAGGCCAGTGTGGCAGCCTGTGTCGGTGCCACTTGGATCGCTGGGGGAGTCGTCGGTACTATCGAGCTTCTGGCACGGAGCCTGCGCAACGGAGGGATCATCCTCATCGGCGAGCCCTACTGGCGGCAGTTCCCGCCGACGGAGGATGTTGCCAAGGGGTGTCTTGCCAACTCGATCTCCGACTTTCTCAGGGTTCCAGAACTTCTCGCGTCTTTCGGCCACCTTGGCTACGACGTCGTTGAAATGGTTCTGGCTGACCAAGACGGCTGGGACAGATACGAGGCGGCCAAATGGCTCACCATGCGCCGATGGCTTGAAGCCAATCCCGACGACGAGTTCACGAAAGAAGTTCGAGCCAAACTGACCTCGGAACCCGAGCGCTACGCCGCTTACACGCGTGAATACCTGGGCTGGGGCGTGTTCGCGCTGGTGGCGCGGTGACGAGGGAAGTGCCGGGCGACTCGGAAAGGGAGGAAAATCCAATCGAGCCTGATAACTCATTCAACCCGACGCCGCTTCGCGGCGCGGCTTACTTCAGGCATTATGCCAAAAGCGACAATCAGGCCAATGAGCGAGGCGGCGTAACGCCTAACCTGCACCTCTTTTCTCGCGAGTCATCTATGTCCGAAATGAAATCCGTTCCCCTCGCCAACCGACCAGCGTATGAGGCCGTTATTGCCTTGACGGATGCCGTCTGTCAGCAGCATTTGAATGAGGAGTGGGCGACGCTATGCCGCGCCCTGACGGCGAGTTTGGCTCGCAAACGTCCTTCACCGCTCTTGCGCGGTGAGCCAAGGGTGTGGGCGGCTGGCATTCTGCATGCGTTAGGGGTGGTGAACTTTTTGTTTGACCGTTCTCAGGCCGTCTCCATGAGTGTGCCTGACTTGTGCACGGCCTTTGGCGTGAAGTCATCCACGGTCGGCGGAAAATCGAAAATTATCCGGGAAATGTTCAAGATGTATCATTTTGATCCGCGCTGGTCCCTGCCGAGCAAGATGGATCAGAACCCGGTGGCCTGGATGATAAGCGTCAATGGGTTTTTGCTCGATGCGCGGCAGGCACCCGCGGAGATTCAAGCTGAAGCCTATCGGCGTGGGCTCATTCCCTATATCCCAGGCCAGGCAAAAGACGAGGTCAGTTAGGCGGCCCCTCGGCATCCAGATAGCGCCACTGACCCTCTTCGCGGACGAAACGACTGGCCTCCCTGAGCCGGTGGGCCATGAACCCTCCCACCTTGTAGCGAGCGACGAACTCGACAGTGCCGGTGTCATCCTCGGCGCCACCGGCAAGGGTACGAATGACCTTGAGGCCCAGCCAGCGCACGGCCTCCTTCTCGAGGTCGAGTGCGGCGGGGCGGGTGCTGGGGTGCCAGGTACGCAACAGATACTCTTCACGGCGCAGGGCATAGGCCACGTAGCGGGAGCGCATCAGTTCCTCGGCGGTCACCGGATTCTGCGCGCCGTCCAGGAAGCGCCCGCAGCAAGCGGCATAGGATCCCGCTAAGCCACAGGGGCAAGCAACAGCGGCAGCTTGTGTGGCGCGCATGGGATTTTGCCTGGACCTCAGCCAAAATCATTGCGCAGTATTTCCCCCGTCCGCCGGCAGATCTCCCGGCCATAGTCGGTCCAGAGGCCCTGGCCCCAGTAGCGGAAGCAACTGGTCTGGGAGGACATAAGGTGAAAGAGGGCGTTGCGGTAGCGCTGTTGATCGCTGGGCACACCGGGCCTTAGGACCTTCTCGTTGAAGAGGACGCTGACCTCTTCCATGGGGCCGAGGACGTTGTCATAGCCGCGCACCCAAGAGAGGTCGCTGGTCCAGCTTCCGCCCTCCATGTGGAAGCGATGATCGGCGCGCTTGAGCTCCTCGATGACGCTGACCAGGCGCTGGGGGCCGTCGCCGGGCTGCATCCGCTCCCAGATCTTGCCGTGGAAGAGGGGCTGGACCACCGGCAGGTCGGCGGGGCGGATACCCAGCGCGAAGAGGTGCTCCAAATACTCGCTGGCGTTTAGCAGCGGCACGGGCGAGCCGCTGGCGGCGCGCACCGCCTCCAGGTACTTGGAGGGAAACTCATTCATCATGACGCCGCCGTTCTCGCCGTCGGCGATCTGGGTGACCAGCGGCGGCACCGCGCGTCCAGCCAGTTCCAGGCGATTGAGGCCCTGGGCCTCGTACCAGGGCTGCATTTGGGCCACCAGCTTGGTGTCCGAACCCTGGGTCTTGATGATGGCGATGATGTCGGCGGCCTCGCCCTTGGAGTTGGTGCAGACCAGGCGATGCGGCAGGTGGGGGCGCTCGGGGTGGCGGCCGTTCTCGGGCTGCTCGACGGTGTGCTCCTGGACCAGGACCCACTGGTAGCCGCAATCCCGCAGGGTCTTGACGAACTCATAGGCCAGATCCGGGTGGTTGGGCAGGGCCATCTCGGAGGGGGAGAAGCCGCGCACCCGCTCCAGGGCCTCCCAGCCAAAGATGGCAGCGAAGTGGTGCTGCCAGGCGCGCACATGCAGGCGGAAGTCCTGGGCTGGGGTCGAGGGGGCGACGGCGTGGCCCCAGGGCATGCCGAGCCATTCCACCGCCCAGCTGTAGTCCGGGTTGCAGGTGACGCCCTTGAGGGCGTCGAGGACGTCGCCCCGGCCCATCTGGCGGAGGCCGTGAAAGAGGGTGCCGGAATATTCCAGCATGACCCGCGGCGACTTGCCCTCCCCGATCAATTGCGGAATGAACTCGCCCATGCGCTTGTAGCACCAGGCGAAGACGGGGGCATTGTGGTTATCGCCGAAGCCCTGGTTCTCCATCATGTGCTGGAGGTTGCCGATGAGGGTGGCGCTGCGCAGGTCACCGCCGCCGGCCGGGATCAGGGGCTGGTGCATGTGCAGGGCGATGGCGGAGGCGGCGCGGACCTGGCCGAAGTCGATGCCCCCCCGGTCCCGGAAGAGGGTCTTGGTGGCGCCGGCGGCCAGGGTGCGCGCGACATCGGCCTCGCGGCCAGAGACATTAGGAACGCCTTCGATCATTTCGGGAAGCGGATTCACGGTTGGGAACCTTCCGTTGGGGTTGAGGATGGGGGAGTAGTGTCGGATGGGGCGGCCGATGCGGGGGAGCCCGGGGCCCCCGCCAGGGCATCGGGGTCCGGCGGGGTGGGGGACTCGGCGGGAGCCAGGCTGGTGGGTGGCTCAGGCAAGCTCCCCCTGACCCGCTCCAGGGCCTGGCGGGAGACCACGAGATCCGCCTCGGACCGGTCCACCCAGGCCTCGCCCCAGTAGAAATTACAACTTGTCTCGGCCCGCAGCAGGCGCCAGGTGGCCTCCTCCAGGTCGCGCGCCAGGGCTTCGTCCTGGCTGAGACCCAAGTCCCGGACCTGGGCGCGGGCGGCATCAAGGGCGCGGTTCTGGATGACCAGGGCCTCCAAGGAGGCCTTCTGGGTGTCGGAACCGGTCCACTGGATGAAGTCGCGGCCATCGTGCCAGCCGGTATTCCAGGCTCCGGTCTCCACCGAGACCTCGCCCATGGGGCCATAAGCGTTCAGATAGTTGGAGATGAAGGTGGGCGCCACGGGCGACCGGCCGGCGCGCACCCGCTCCAGTAGGGGGAGATAGAAGGCGCTCCAGAAGTTGGCGCCGGGGGTGGTGTTGCGGAACCAGCCGCCGTTTTCGCCATCGGTGCAGGTGGTCACCAGGGGCGGGAAGTCGCACCAGCGGGTGCGCTCCTCCACCTCCTTGAGGAACCAGTCTAACTCCATGCCGGATTCCTGGGCGTTGGACAGGTCGCGGTCGCGGACGATGACCAGGATCTCGGCGCCCTGGTAGCGGGCTACATGGGGCCGGTAGCGCAGTTCGTGCCACTTCATCGGGGTGATCGGCTTGACGTGCTCGCTATCCACCAGGACATAGCGATAGCCATGGGCCCGCAGCAGGGGGATGAGTTCCATCGAAAAACCCATCTCCGGTGGCCAGAAGCCCTGGAAGGCGGGCCGCCAGAAGAGATGTCGGGCCATGTCCAGCCAGCGCTTCAGGTGCAGGGGCCGGTCGGATTCGGGGGTCAGGGGCAGGACCGGGTGGTAATAGCCGGTGCCGAGGATCTCGAACAGGTCTTGGTTCTGGAACTGCCACAGCAGGGCGCCGCAATCCACGGTGCCATAGACCCGCTCCTGGAAGGCCGGGTCCGACAAGGTCTCCAGCAGGGTGCCGGACAGGGACAGATGGACCCGCGCCAGGTCCTCGTAACCCCAAAGACTGCGCGGTATGCGGTCCAGGGCGTAGAGAATCTCCGTTGCCTCCCAGTTGCCCTCGTCGAGCATGGCCTGAAGGTTGCCGGGTGGCTGGTGGAGATTGAGGACCAGGGCGTGATGGGCGATCATCCGGATGTCCCTTGCAATGAAATAATCGAATATTTTGATTTTCACCCTGTGCAGCGGGTGACTGCAAGGCGATCGTCATTCCATCACACTATGGCTAAGCCACCAAGAGGTCCCGTCGCCATGAGCCTGATCCATGTCGTTGCTGGTGCTATCCAGGATGCCCAAGGGCGGGTGCTGATCGCCCGGCGCCCCTTGGAGGTGCATCAGGGCGGGCTCTGGGAGTTTCCCGGTGGCAAGCTGGAGCCGGGGGAGACGCCGCTCCAGGGGTTGGTGCGGGAACTGGAGGAGGAGCTGGGGATTCGGGTCCTGGCCACGCGGCCCCTGATCCGCGTCCCTCACGACTATGGCGACCGGCGGCTCGTGCTGGAGGTGCATCGGGTGACGGCCTACTCGGGGGAGCCGATCGGTCGGGAGGGCCAGCCCCTGAGCTGGCGGCACCCGGATGACCTGGACCCCAAGGCTTTTCCCGCCGCCGACCGGCCCATCATCACCGCCCTCCGGCTGCCATCCCGCTATCTCATTAGCGGGGACGACCCGGCGGAGTCGGCGGTGTTCCTGGCGCGGTTGGCGCGGTCGCTGGCGGGAGGCATAAGGCTGGTGCAACTGCGCGCCCATGACTTGCCGGACGCGGATTACGCCTCCCTGGCGTTCGCGGCCCGTGATCTCTGCCGGCGGGAGGGGGCGCGGTTGCTGCTGAACCGTGATCCGGCACGGGCGCGGGGGCTGGCCGGCGATGGTCTGCATCTGACTGGCCAGCATTTGGCGGGCCTGAAGGAGCGTCCACCCGCATGGCCTCTGGTGGGGGCCTCCTGTCACGGGGCGGCGGATCTGGCGCGAGCGGCGGACCTGGGTCTGGACTACGCCCTCCTCTCGCCCCTCAGGCCCAAGTCCCCAAACCCCGGGGCGCCTCATCTCGGCTGGGAGCGGTTCGCGGTCCTGGTGGCGGACGCCAGGCTGCCGGTCTATGCCCTGGGGGGTCTGGGAATCGGGGATCTGGATCAGGCGATCGAGCGGGGCGCCCAAGGCATCGCGGCGATCCGGGGTCTCTGGTCAGTGTGAGCGCGCGCCGGTGTGGTCGTCCTGGTGACTTTCCCATGCCTCCGGCGACTCCAGCGGCGCGGCATCGGGGTCCTCTTCCGGGGCGGCGGGGATGCGGTGGCCTTCGTCGAACCAGGCGCCCAGATCGATGAGGCGGCAGCGCTCGCTGCAAAAGGGCCGCCAGGGAGAGGTGGCGGTCCAGGGGACGGACGCGCCGCAATGGGGACAGGCTACTCGTGTCTCGGTCATGACGCTTCCCGCCGGGGGCCTTAGAGCACGCAGCAGGTCAGGCTGAATTCCAGGTCGTCGCGGATCGGCTCCGGGGCCTCCTCGATGCCACCGCGCAGGAAGCGGATAGCGAAGCGGTTCTTGTGGCCGCTGATTTCGGGGAAGAGGGAGGGGTCGGTCTCCACCGTGATACGAATCAACTGGGCCGGCGCGGGGGATTCCAGGGACTCCTGATAGAGGCCCTCGTGGGCTATGACCCGGCGCGGGGCGCCGCTGCGGCGAATGAAGTCGAGCAGCAGGTGGATGGCGGCTCTGACGGGGGCCAGGTCCTCGGTCCAGAGGGCGATCTGACGGTCACGCTCGCGCACGGGCCGGGCCAGCCAGTGATAGTACTGGGGGAGGTCGAAGCCGCAGGTGCCGCCCGGGAGGCTGCCGCGCTGGGCGACGCCCTTGAGAAATTCGTTCTCGCGGATACGCTGGCCGATGGGGCGCTCCAGGTTGCGCAGGCCCTCTACGGCGGTGTTGATTTCGGCGAGGAAACCCTCCAGTGCCTTGCGGCTGACACCCGGTTTGTCACGGACGCGCTCCAGGGTGGCGGCCTGACGGTCGAGTTCCTTGATGAGCTCGGTCTTGATGTCGGCGCGGGAGCTGATGGTGGCGATATCCAGCAAGGTCTCGATTAGGGCCCGCGAGGCCCAGGGGTTGTCCTGGGGCTGGAGGAAGGCTAGCTTTTCGAACAGGTGTTCGAGCCGCATCTGGGTGCGGGCGCGTTCGTTGAGCGGATGTTCGAAGGTTAGGGTCGTGGCCACGGATATTCCAGTTGGGATGGGGTAATAAAGATGCGCGCGCCCGGAGCGGCTTGTTAATGGTAACGAATTTACGCCTGGTGCGGTAAGTTTCGCGCCGGCCGGGAAAAGAAGGTTCCTCCGACCTGGCCGCGTGACTCGCGGCGCTCAGGTCTTCAGGTGGGCTTGGCGTACTCGAAGGCGTCGGAAAACATGTGCTCCCGGCTGAGCCTGGCGGTGGCGAAGGCGTTGCTGCCGCTCTCGACCATGATGGGCGGGCCGGCCAGATAGACATCGAAGGGGCTCATGTCCGGGTAGTCGGCCAGTACCGCCTGGTGGACGTAACCCGTCCGGCCCGTCCAGTCTGGGCCGGGCTCCGATAGGACCGGCGTGTAATGGAAGTTGGCATGATCCTGGGCCCATTGCCGGGGCAGGTCCGGCAGGTAGAGATCCTGCCGCTGGCGCGCGCCCCAGTAGAGGTGCATGGGGCGGCTGACGCCCAGGTACAGGGCATGTTCGATGATGCCCTTGATGGGGGCGAAGCCCGTGCCGCCGGCCACCAGGATGATGGGGCGATCCGATGACTCGCGCAGGGTGAAGGTCCCCAGGGGGGCTTGGATGCGCAGGATGGCCTTCTCCGCCAGGGCGTCGAAGATGAAGCTGGTGAATTGGCCACCGGGGACATGGCGCACATGCAACTCGATGAGGGCGTCGTCGTGAGGGGCGTTGGCGATGGAGAAGGCGCGCCGCTTGCCGCCCTCCAGGAGGAAGTCCAGGTACTGACCGGCCAGGAAGGGCAGGCGCTGATTCTCGGGCAGCTTGAGGTGGAGCCGCACCACGTCGTGGTTCAGGGCCTCCTTGTCCACCACCCGGCAGGGGAGGGTGCGGACCTCGATCTCGGCGGCACCCCGGATCTCGGTGACGCCCAGGACCAGATCGCTCTCGGGCACGGCCTGGCAGACGAGGCAGGCGCTGGGCTCGCGGCCCGCCAGGGCCTGGATGTTGCCACTCGGGTAGGCCACCCGCCCCGCGATCAGGGTGGCAAGGCAAGAGCCACACTGGCCGCCCCGGCAACCGTAGGACAGGACCATGCCCTGGCGCAGGGCCGCCTCCAGCAGGGTCTCGCCCGCCTCGGCCTGGAAATGGCGGCCGCCGGGTTGCGTCTGGATGTCGAAGGTCATGGCGCGCTGGGCCTCGTCGGAGTAAGGGATAAGGGCGGGGCGACTGTTTGTCCGGTGCCCGATTGGTGGGAAAAGATGCGCCCAGTAGGCCCTAATTGCAATAAACTCCCGGCCAGAATCCGGCGTCGCCGGACGGGCGAGCAGAGAATGATGCCATGTGGATACTGGGCTGTGGCTATATCGGCCTGCGGTTGGCGAGTACTTATCGGGATCAGGGCTATCCCGTCACCGCCGTGACGCGGAGCGAGGCCAGCCGCCTGGCCCTGGCCCGGTCGGGCCTCCAGGCCCTGGCCCGGGATCTGGCCCAGGAGCCACTGGATGACCTGCGCTGGGCGGGCGAGGACCTGTTCCACCTGGCCCCGCCGCCACCGGACGGGGTCGAGGATGGCTTGACCCGGCACCTGGTGGCGTCCTTCCGCCGGGGCGGTCATCCCCGCCGCCTCGTCTATCTAAGTACTACCGGGGTCTATGGCGATTGCGGCGGGGACTGGGTGGACGAGACCCGGACGCCGGCGCCGGTGGCGGATCGCTCGCTGCGGCGTTGGGATGCGGAGGAGACCCTGCGGGCCTGGAGCCGGGAATCGGGTGCCGACCTGGTGATTCTGCGGGTGGCGGGTATTTATGGGCCAGGCCGCTTGCCGCTGGAGCGCATCCGTCAGGGTCTGCCCCTGGCGCGCGAGGAGGATTCACCCTGGTCGAATCGCATCCACGCCGACGACCTGGTGGCCGCCTGCGTTGCCGCCATGGCTCGCGGCGCGCCGGGCAGTGTATATAACGTCTGCGACGGCCATCCCTCCACCATGACCGACTATTTCCTGCGCGTCGCCGACGCCGCCGGTCTGCCGCGACCGCCCCTCGTGCCCCTCAGCGAGGCCGCGGGGCTCGTGTCCCCGGGCATGATGTCCTACCTGGCCGAATCCCGGCGTCTGAGCAACCGCCGACTGCGGGAGGAACTGGGCCTGAACCTGAGTCACCCGGACCTGGCCCAGGGGCTGCCGACTTGCTTCTGATGCCCGGCGAGCCGGGCGGGTCCGCGCTGGCGAGCCAGGGTGGCACCCGCCTCAGGCGCCGCGCTCCCCATCGCTCGCCGTCGGTGGCACCACCTCCGCCGGACCATCCGCGATCATTCCGGTGATGAACGCCAGCGCATCGGCCTCGCTGCGCGCGGCGTCAACGTCGAATTCACCCTGCACGGCTGCGCACAGCTCCGCGAGGGTGCGCGGCCGGTCCATTTCGTTCCAGATGAAGCTGGCGACCTCGTTCAGGCCAAAATAGTTGCCGGATTCCACGTGCATCATCAAGACCTCTCCGTCGGCCTCCGCAGCGATCTGGTCGGGGTGTTGGCGACTCACGGTGTCGAGGGTCAGCTATGCATGCCGGTTGGGCGGGCGATCCGGGTTGATGGGAGATCAGGGGTCGGGGGCGGTCAGAAGTGGATGAACCTAGGGGGTGTCATCATTTCTTATTGTATGGGAATATTGCCGCTCGTCATAACCGAACCATCGAGGAGCCCCGTGAT
>JBGAUK010000005.1:0-85689 GCA_044228695.1 Chromatiaceae bacterium
GCATACCGCCTCCACGGCTCCGGGACCTGCGGCCCCTGCGCCCCTCCGGCGGCACGCGCGCGCCGACGCCTTCCGGGTACTACCGGCCTTCGCTTCGCTCTCCATGGCCGGCAGCGTTGGAACTGGGATGAGGACCGCTGCACCCTCCGCACCGGCCACGGCCCCGCCAACATCACCGCGCTACGCCGCTTCGCCATCGGCGCCATTAAGGCAAAATCCCGCGACACCGTCGCCGCCACCCTCCAGCGCCTGGCACGCAACGTCCGCTTGGTGTTCGACTACCTGGGCATGACCGAAAATTCCCGCCGTCGCTCGCGGGGATGGCCAGCGACGGCAGGCTAGAACAGATTAGCCGTGGCCCTTATCGCCCCCTGAATTGCCACCTGGATCGTCAGGGACTAAACTTCGCCCTCCCTAGCCGGGCGGGCTTGGGGCCGGCAGGGCGCGACCGCGCCGACGGGCTTCCCCGCCCTTCCCTATCTCAATCCACGCAGGCAGTCTTCGCCCCATGGCTATCGAACGCACCTTTTCCATCATCAAGCCCGACGCGGTCGCCAAGAATCACATTGGCGATATCTATCAACGTTTCGAGCAGGGCGGCCTGCGCATCATCGCGGCGCGCATGCTGCACCTGAGTCGCGAACAGGCCTCGGCCTTCTATGCCGTCCACCAGGCGCGCCCCTTCTTCGGCGAACTGGTGGATTTCATGACCTCCGGGCCCATCATGGTCCAGGTCCTGGAAGGGGAGAATGGCATCGCCCGCAACCGTGAGCTGATGGGCGCCACCGACCCGGCCAAGGCCGCCCCCGGCACCATCCGCGCGGATTTTGCCCAGGAAGTGACCGAAAACGCGGTCCATGGCTCCGATGGCCCGGATACCGCCGCCGTCGAGATCGCCTTCTTCTTCCCCGAGGGCGTCTGCGAGCGCACCCGCTGAGGGCCGCGCCGGTGGGGCCTTGTTGGCCCCGCCAGCGCCCTCCCCGGAACGAGATCGTGGGTAACGAACCCGCAGGCAGGTCGATCCCACCTCCCCCAGAACCGAGGCTTTTCCCCCCGCCCCCGCCCCGAGGCCCCCGTGACACTCCCCACCCTGGTACTGGCCTCCACCTCCCCTTTCCGTCGCGAACTCTTGCAGCGACTGGGCCTGCCCTTCCTTACCGCCAACCCGGAGGTGGATGAGACGCGCCAGATGGGTGAGTCCCCGGAGGCCCTGGTGACGCGACTCGCTGAAGCCAAGGCCCAGGCGGTAGCGGCAGCCTTTCCCGCGGCCCTCATCATCGGCTCGGATCAGGTGGCCTGCGTCGATGACGAGATCCTGGGCAAGCCCGGCAATCGCGAGCGGGCCCTAGCCCAGCTCATCCAGGCCGCGGGCAAGGCCGTGGTCTTTCAGACCGGGCTGTGCCTCCTGAACAGCGCCACCGGCCGGGCCCAGGTTACGCGTGAGCTCTTTCGCGTCCACTTCCGCGCCCTGACCCAGAAACAGATAGCGGGCTATCTGGACCGGGAACAGCCCTTCAATTGCGCGGGCAGCTTCAAGTCCGAGGGCCTGGGCATCGCCCTGTTCGAGCGGTTGGAGGGCGACGACCCCAGCGCCCTCGTCGGGCTGCCCCTCATCCGGCTAGTCGCCATGCTCGAGGCCGAGGGTGTGGATGTCCTCGGTCCTCCGGGCTGAATTCGATCTGGCCATTACCGGTTTAGACGCGATCCCTCGCGATTACCGGGCCATGGGATAGGCGCCCCCCGTCAGTTCAACGAAGGTGTTGACCATGGCCGTCCCCATCCGGTTGGCCAGGCGTTCGAACAGATCCTTCTTGGCGGTAAACTCCACAATCTTTTCGGCCCCGATCACGTCCCGGGCGACCGATTCCGTGCTGCCAAGCTGGTCAGCCAGGCCGAGTTCGAGGCTGTCCTGACCGTTCCAAAAGAGGCCGCTAAAGAGCTCCTCGCCGCCCTTGAGCTTGTCGCCCCGCCCCGCCTTGACCACGCCGATGAACTGCTGATGCAGTTGATCCAACTGGCTCTGCAGAAAGACCTTTTGGGTCTCTGGCATGGGGGAGAAGGGGTCGAGGATGCCCTTGTTGGCGCCGGCGGTCAGCAGGCGGCGCTCGATGCCCAGTTCCTCGATGGCCTGCTGGAAGCCAAAGGCATCGATGCGCACCCCAATGGAACCGATGAGGCTGGCCTTGTCCACATGAATGGCCTCCGCCGCCACGGCCACATAGTAGCCACCCGAGGCGCAGAGATCCGAGACCACGGCATGTACCGGGATGGCCGGGTGTTTCTCCCGCAGGCGGCGCACCTCGTCATTGATCTGCCCCGCCTGCACCGGGCTGCCACCGGGGCTATTGATGCGCAGGATGATGCCCTTGGTGTTCTCATCCTCGTAAGCCTTGTCCAGGGCGTCGATGACATCATCGGCGCCGGCCTGGGTACCCGCGGCGATGACCCCCTTGATATCGATGACGGCGGTGTGCTTCTCGGCCGGGGTCAGGCGATCGAAGAGCTTGTCTTGCCACAGGACCCCCAGGAGGATAAAGAGATAGGTAAAGGTCAGCAGTTTGAAGAGGATGCCCCAGCGCCGGCTCCGTCTCTGCTCCCGCAGGCTGTCCGTAACGACTCGTTCCAGCAGGGACTGTTCCCAGCCCGCCTCTCCCGGCCCCGGGCCCTGGGGAGGACCCTTCTTCCAAAATTTCAGGTTCATGGCGTCTTCACTTAACTCGTATTGAAGGAGGCCGCTGGCAGGGCGGCGTCAGTTGGCGGTGGCCGAGGGGGTGATGACCCTGCCGTAGGCCGCCGGCAGTGGCAACTTCAAGGTGCGGCCCAGCAGGATGCGCGTCTCCAGCTCCCGCAGGCCGGAGCGGCCAAAGGCAAAGGGCGGCAACTCCTCGATACGCTCGAAATGGGTCCGCAGGGCGGGCAGGTCTTCCTCGATATCGTCCGCTCGCCCCATTATGAGGGCATCGCGGCCAAGGAACAGGGCGGGGTCATGGCGGAAGGCAAAGTGGCGCTGGTCCTGGCCGAAGACGACGACCGGCAGCGCATCCCCCAGGGCATGATCGATCTTGCCGGCGGTGATCCAATGCGGCACCACCACGAACAGCCCCGGGCGATCCAGCAGGCCACGCGCCTGGAGTTCGTCACGTAGAGGGGTCCACTCCAGGGCCTCCAGGGTTGGGTCCTTGGCGAGGAGGCCCGGGAACCAGACGCGACCCAGGCCCGTCGCGGCATGGCCGACGATGATGAAGATGAGACCCACCAGAACGGCGGCGGAGGTGATCGCCCACCGCCGGGGCCAGCCCTTAACGGCGGCCCGCGCCAGGTAAGCGCCCAACATCGGGTAGAGCAGCAGCCAGCCGGGCATTTGCCAATGGGGCAGGCCCCGGCTACCCCAGAGTGGCACGATCGTGAAGATACTAATGGCGGGCAGGGCCAGACAGAGACAATACCAGGAGCGCTCCGCCCCGCGTCCGGCGCGCAGGGCGCCCCAGGCGGCGATGACCAGCGGCACGAAGATCCAGGGCAGGATCCACGCCATCTGGCCCGCGATATTGGCGAAAACCTGACCGACCCGGAGTCCCTGGGGCAGGCCGCGTCCCGTCTGAAAGGCCAGGGATACCCATTGATGCTGCATGTTCCAGATGAGGGCGGGCGACACGACGATAAGAGCGATCAAAGCCCCCACCCAAGGGGCCGGGTGCCGAAACAAGGGCCGCCGCGCGGGCACGCTGACCAGATAGATGATCAGGCCCAGCGCGAACAGGGCGGCATGGTATTTCGACAACCCCGCCAGCCCGAGCCAGAGCCCCGCGTACAGCCAGGTCGTCCAGGGTGAGGGCGGGTCCCCGGTGGGGAAGAGCCCACGCGCCAGCACCAGGGTGGCGGCCAGCAGAAAGAATTGCAGGGGACCATCCGGCACCAGACCGCCGCCGGAGAGGTTAAAAAAGGCCGATAAATTGAGCGCCAGCACCGCCCAGACCCCCGCCTGGGCGCCAAAGAGGTGGCGGGTCAAGGCGAAGAGCAGCCAGGTGGAGCCGGCGAACAGGAGGATGAAGGGCAGCCGCGCCCCGCGGCCCCCGCCCAGCACCGGCACGGTGAAATGGATGAGCCAATAATGCAGGGGCGGATGATCGAAATAGGAGAGGGAGAGATCCCGCGCATTCGCCAGGGTGTAGGTCTCGTCAACGCCCAGGCCGAGGGTCGCGGCCAGGATCAGGCGCAGAACTAGGAAGGCGCCAATGAGCACCAGCACGGCCCTTATGGGTCGTTCGAAAGTCAGACGGCTTGACTTGGGGTTGGTCGCCCGGGGGGCCGGGCTCCTACGGGTGTCGCTGGAGGGCGGAGGGGGAGGGGTCATTGGCGATTATCGGAGCGGGATCAGGGCCGCTCCCGGCTCGGGAGGGGGCGAAGACAAGAGCCCATCCAGCCAGTAGGCCAGGAGGGCGACAATAAACCAGGAGACCAGGATATCACTCAAAAAGTGGCCTCCCGCGGCCAGGCGCGCCCAGGCGACGAGAAGGCTATAGCCCAGGGCCAGCCAGAGCCAGAGCCGGCGCCGGGGCGCTAGCACCAGGGCGACGACGACCCAGTAACTGGAGCCGGAGGCGTGACCCGAACTAAAGGAATTCCCTCCCTGGTCGGAGGGGACGAAGGCGGGGCTAAAGGCGCGGGTGCCGCCGAATTCCTGGCAGTCCAGGGGCCGGGCGCGACCCCAATGCTCCTTCAGGATGCCGTTAACCAGGAGCCCAGGCCCCAAGACCAGGACCAGCAGCAGCAAGGCCAGGTCCCGACCCCCGATCCCCAGGCCCCGAAGCGAGCCCCGGAGCCAGCCACGGCGACGGGCCAGCCACAGGCCCACCATGGCCGGGGTGCCCAGAACCAGGAACCAGTAGGTGGATTGATGCACCAGCCGCTCGAACCAGGTCCCCCGGGCCGTGAAGCCAACCCCCGGGGTAAAGAAGAGGGCGGAGACGGCGAGATCTAGTTGGGGCAGGAGGATGAAGATAACCCCAACGCCCACGAAGGCCAGCCACAGCCAGACCGGCGCGTTCAGGAAGCGGCGGCCCGGGCCGGACTCAGGTTGAGGGATCAGGGACATAATGCAGCAGCCACCAGCGATGGATCGGTTCGGCGCAAGGGTCTGGCTGGCCGGTAGTGGCCTCCAGCAAACCCTCCCGCAGGCAATCATACAGGAGCCTTTGCCGGTCGAGCCGGAAACCCGGGATCACCGGCCGTGGGGGATTGCGGCTCAGCAGCCACCAGCCTCCCGCCCGGGCGATAGCCTCCCTGTCCAGAGACCGGTCGGAGCCTGGCCCTCCGGGCGACGAACCGCGCACATATTCCGAGGCCCGGAACAGGCCAGGCCATTGAGTGATTTCCAGGCCCGGCGCGTAAAACCGCATCATGGCCACCAACTGGTAGCGATCGGCGAAAACGGGGCCGGACAGCCCCTCAACCTCCCTGGCCAGGGCCTGAAAGCCATGGGTCTCATGCAGGATGCGCTGCTGGTTGTCGGGCAGGGGCAGGATGCCAGTCCGGGCGTGGAGCAGGTAGAGGCTGACGAGGAGCACATTGGCCCCCGCCGTCGCCAGCAGGGCGCGGCGATAACCCGCCATAGCCAGGACCGCCAGCGGGACACCCGTCAGCAGATAGAGCACCGCCCAATTGGGCTGGACGGCACTGAAGGCCGCCACCAGGCCAAAGAAGGCCAGGGGGAAGACCGTTCCGGCGACCAGGAGGGCGCGAGCACCCCGGTCCGGAACCCAGGGCCGGGCCTGGGTACGCCAGCCCCACCCGCGCCGCAGCGGTTGACTCGGGGTTCGTCGCCCGGAGGGCCGGGCGCATACCCAGGGGCCGGCCAGGGCACGGAGGCGCCACCCCCGCCAGAGCCCCGCGACCAGGGGAAAAATCATCAGGCCCCAGAGGGCAGCCTGGATCCCCAGGAAGCTCAGGACGGCCAGCAGACGCTCCCCCAGGCCGGCCTGTTCCAGCACGGATGCCCGCTCGGGAAGGGCCAGGGCGGTCCCGACCGCCTCGGCCGAGAGGGCACCGGCGGAGGTGGAAAAACCGTGGCCGAACTGAAAGCGGAGGGTGAGCCAGTCGTGCTGGGCATTCCAGACGAGGTTGGGCGCGAAGACGAGCAGGACCGCCAGTGCCCCCAGGTAGGGCCAGGGTGTTCGCAAGGCCTTGGGGTCCGCCCAGAGGATGGCCCAGAGAAAAACAGGGCCGATGAGTGCCATGACATACTTGCCGAGCAGTCCCAGCCCGGTGGCCAGGCCCGCCGTCACCCAGCGGCGGCGGTCACCGCGCAGAGCCGCCAGCCCCTCGTGCAGGGCCAGGGCCCAGGCCAGGGCCAGGGTGGTATCCGGAGTGGCCAGGACCCCAGCGACCAGGCCCGCGAAGGTCGCGCTCGTCATCACCAGGGCCAGCAAGGTTTGCCGGGCATCCAGGCCGCAGGCGCGGTAGAAGCGGATGAGCACCAGCAAGGTCAGGGTCGCGGCCAGGAGATTGCCGAGCCGCCCCGCCAGGGCCGTGGACGGAACCAGCCGCGCGCCCAGGCCCAGCAGGGCCACCCCCGGCGGGTGGTCGAAATAGCCCCAGTCGAGGCGCAGCGCCCAGTCGAAATAGTAGGCCTCGTCCTGGGTCACCGGGAGCATCCAGGCCGCCCACAGCCGCCAGAGGAGGATAAAGGCGAAGGCCCAAACCACCCAGTAACGGGTGGGATCGGCATCCGGGAGCGATCGACCTGAGGGCATGGCGTTCCGAGGCAGGGTCAGGGAGGCAAGGGGATTGGTTCGAGATTCGTCGCCCGGAGGGCCGGGCTCCTCCGGGTGTCGCCGGAAAGCGGGGTTGGCTGTCCGCCCAAGGCCTCTTAGCTTACAATAATTGGGCCAGCGGGGAGCCGCCGGCGCTCGCCACAGGAAAAACCCACCATGTTCGATCCCTCTCCGGCCCTGGGCTCGTGCCCGCCGCCCGAAGTCGCCGTCATCATCCCGACCTTCAACGAGGCCGACAACGTAGCGGAAATTGCCCGGCGGCTACAGGCCTGCCTCCAGGGCATCGCCTGGGAGATCATTTTCGTCGATGACGATTCCCCCGACGGCACGGCGGCGCGGGTCCAGGAACTGGCGCGGCGGGACCCCCGGATTCGCTTACTGCGGCGGGTTGGCCGCAGGGGTCTCTCCTCTGCCTGCATCGAGGGCATGCTGGCGAGCACGGCGCCCTATCTGGCGGTCATCGACGCCGATCTGCAACACGACGAGACCCGTCTACCCCTGATGCTGGAGCGCCTCAAGGCCGGGGAACTCGACCTGGTCGTCGGCAGCCGTTATGTCGCCGGCGGCAGCCTCGGCGACTGGAACGAGCGCCGCCAATCCATGAGCCGGTTCGCGAGCCGCCTGGCCCGGCGCCTGACCCATGCGGACCTTACCGACCCCATGAGCGGCTTCTTCCTGGTGCGGGCCGAAATTCTGGCGGACTGCGTGTACGACCTCAGCGGGGTCGGCTACAAGATCCTCCTCGACATCCTGGCTTCCGTGCCTAGGCCCCTGAAATTCGAGGAGGTCCCCTACGGCTTCCGGCAGCGCCAGGCCGGGGAAAGCAAACTGGACAACGCCGTGATCTGGGAATACGCCCTGATGCTGCTGCAAAAGCTCGTCGGCCCCCGCATACCGGTGCGCTTCATCGCCTTTTCCCTCATCGGCGGCTCCGGGGTGGTGGTGCATCTGGCGGTGCTCTGGTTCCTGAACCGCTTCCTGGGGGCCTCCTTCCTCCTGGGCCAGACGGTAGCCGCCCTGGTGGCCATGACGACCAACTTCTTCCTCAACAACAGCCTGACCTACCGCGATGTCCGTCTGCGCGGCCGGCAACTGATCTGGGGCTGGTTCTCCTTCGTCCTGGCCTGCGCCGTGGGCGCCATCGCCAATGTCGGCATCGCCACCTACCTCTTCGAGGGCGATTCCGGCTGGATCATCTCCGCCCTCGCCGGCATCCTGGTGGGCGCCGTCTGGAACTACGCCGTGACCGCCGTCTATACCTGGCGGGGCAAGGCGGGCTGATTCAGATGTGGCGATTGGCTGCCCGTTGCCGCGGTTTGGTGTATGTTGCGACCCCATGAACGCTAACTTTACCGATTTCGATCTGCCCGAGGCCCTGACGAGGGGCCTGGATAAGCTGGGATTCAGCGAGCCGACCCCGGTCCAGCGGCTGGTGATCCCGCTAGCGATCGCCGGTTCCGACCTGTTGGTAACCGCCGCCACCGGGTCAGGCAAGACCATCGCCTTCCTGCTGCCCATGATGCAGCGCTTTCTGGCCCAGCCGGCGCCGCGCCAGGGCATCCGCGCCCTGGTCCTGGCGCCGACCCGGGAGCTGGCGTATCAGATCCAGGAGCATTTCCTCCAGGTCGCCAGCTTCACGCGGCTTACCGCCGGGGTCATCGTTGGGGGCGTCTCCGCCAGCCAACAGGTGGCCGGCCTCCGCCGCAATCCGGACATCCTCATCGCCACGCCTGGGCGACTCCTGGATCACCTGGAGCGGGGCGCGACGGACCTGGGGGATCTGGAGGTGCTGGTGCTGGACGAGGCCGACCGCATGCTGGACATGGGCTTCGCCCCCGATGTCATGCGGATCATCGAGGTGTGCAACCCGGACCGCCAGTCCCTGCTCTTCTCGGCGACCCTGACCCGGACCGGCATCCAGTCCTTTATCGACGCGGCCCTGCGCGACCCCCAGCGGGTCCAGGCCGACCATCACCGCGCCGCCCACCCCGACATCCATCACCAGCGCCTGCTGGCGGACGACCTGGAGCACAAGCGGGCCCTCCTCGATGCCCTGCTGACCGCCAGCACGGTGGAGAAGGTGCTGGTCTTCACCAATACGCGCGAACAGGCGGCGGCCCTGGGCAATTTCCTGGTCGGCAAGGCTCATCGCGCCGCCAGCCTGCATGGCGAACTAGACCAGGGCGAGCGCAACCGGGTATTGAATCTCTTGCGGGAGGGCCGCATCCGGGTCCTGGTGGCCACGGACGTGGCGGCCCGCGGCCTGGACGTGCCCGGGATGGATCTGGTGATCAATTTCGAGGTGCCCCGCAGCGGCAGTGATTACCTGCATCGGACCGGTCGCACTGGCCGTGCCGGGGCCCTGGGCCTCGCCATGACCCTGGTGAGCTCGCCCGAGTGGAACCGCATGGAGAGTATCGAGCGCTATCTCCAACTGGAGCTGGAGCCCCTGAAGCTACCGGGCCTGGAGGCCCGCTATACAGGCCCGACCCGCTCAAAGACGCCCCGGAAGAAACCCGCGGACAAGCGGCCGAAAAAAGCGGTCGACCAGGCCCCCAAGGTCAAAGAGCGCCACCGGGACCGCAAGGCCATCGGCAAGCGGCGCCAGCCCTCCTCGGAGACGCCACCCTCGGCAACCGGGCAAGATGCGGGTTTTGGGCCTCTGAAACGCCCCAAGGGCTGAATGGACGCTTGGATGCCCCCTTCATGGCCTTCAGGAACCAGAGCCACGTCAAGCATCGGTCGCGGCGGACCTTGGGTGACTTGTTAAGCGAAGCCGAGTCCGTCGATATCAGCTTTGCGCACGTCGGACGGGTACCCGCACTGGCCAAGTCGATGATTCTGGTGGCGCGGAGACCTTGAGTACCTTCAGTCTACAAAGGAAATCAGACGCCGTTAGGCGCTGCCTCTCAGGCACCGCCCTCCCCCACCTTTGGCACCTTTACCTGCCACAACAAGACGGCCCCGATCAGAAAGAGGACCAGGATCGGCAAGAGGGACAGGCGCGGGTCGCCCGTCACCAGGGCCGCGATGCCCACCAGGCCCGGACCCAGGACGGCGGCAAACTTGCCCAGCATGTTGTAAAAGCCGAAGAACTCCGCCGAACGGCCCGGCGGCACCAGGCCGGCGAAGAGGGCTCGGCTGAGGGCCTGGATGCCACCCTGGACCAGACCGATGACCGCCGCCATCAGATAGAACTCCTCCACCCGCGTCATGCCCGCTGCCAGCAGCACCACCAGGGCATAGACGCCAATGGCCAGCAGGATGCCAGGCTTGGCCCCCCAGCGCCCCCCCAGCCAACCAAAGGCCAGGGCCGCCGGAAAGCCGACGAACTGGGTGATGAGGAGGGCGATCATGAGACTGTCCGCCGCCAGGCCGATGGCCAGGCCAAAATCCACCGCCATGAGGACGATGGTGTCCACCCCGTCGATGTAAAACCAATAGGCCAGCAGGAAGAGGAAGGTATCCCGGCGCTGGCAGATCTCGGCCAGGGTGCGGCCCAGTTCCCGGAAGGCCTCCCGCGCCGCCCGTCCCAGGGGCTGGTCACCCTGGCCCGGGGGCTCCGTCACCCAGAGGGCCACTGGCAGGGCGAAAAGGGACCACCAGAGGGCCACGCCCAGAAAGGCCACTTGCACCGCCTCTTGCGCACCGGCCAAGCCAAAGCTGGCTGGAAAGAGAGTCATGAGGACATTCAGGGCAAACAGCAAGCCGCCGCCCAGATAGCCCAGGGCGTAGCCCAGGGCGGACACCCGGTGGTAATCGGCGGGGGCGGCCACGGCCACCAGCAGGGCATCGTAAAAGATATTGCTGCCAGAAAAGCCCACCAGGCCGCAAAGATACAGTGCGAGGGCGAGGCCCCAGTGACCCTGGCCCACGAAATAAAGGGCACCGGCGCCCAAGACCCCCAAGGCGGTAAAGATCAGCAGAAAGCCCTTCCTGACCCCGAGTTGGTCGGCCAGGGCCCCCAGGAGGGGGGCGCAGACTACGATGAGGGCACTGGCGGCGGTATTCGTCATGCCAAGCCAGAAAGTGCTGTCGGTCACCGCCAGGTCCGCGGCCCAGAACTGCTTGAAGAAGATCGGGAAGAAGCCGGCCATGACGACGGTGGCGAAAGCCGAGTTGGCCCAGTCGTAACAGGCCCAGGATAAAACCGCGCGCCGGCCCTGGCCGACCGGGACCGTCCTCCCCGCTTTGTCACCCCCGTCCATGGCTCAGTTCGCCGGGGCGTCGTTGGCCAGGATGCCCGCGACCAGGCACATGCGCACCAATTCCGCCAGGGACTGGGCGCGCATCTTGTCCATCACCCGGGCCCGATGGGCCTCCACCGTCTTGGTGCTGACGCCCAGGCCGGCGGCGATCTCACGATTGGAGCGTCCCTCGGTGACCATCGCCATCACCTCATGCTCGCGGGGGGTCAGTTCCGCCAGCCGCCGGGCGACCTCGGCCCTTTGCAGCCGATCGACACGGCGCCTTTGGTCGGCATCCAGGGCCGCGCGCAGGCTGGCGATCAGGGCCTCGTCGTTGAAGGGCTTTTCGATGAAGTCCAGGGCCCCGGCGCGCATGGCCTTGACGGCCATGGCCACGTCCCCGTGGCCGGTGATGATGACCACGGGGATGCGGATCTCCTCCCGCGCCAGATAGGCCTGCAACTCCAGACCACTCATGCCGGGCATCCGCACATCCAGCAAGAGGCACCCGGCCTGGCCCGGATAATAGGTGCGCAGGAATTCCTCGGCGGAGCCGAAGGAGTGGGTGCGCAGGCCCGCGGAGGCGATCAACCATTCCAAGGAGTGGCGCATGGCCTCGTCGTCATCGACCACGAAGACGGTAGGTTCGCTATTCATCGGCTTTCTCGCAATAGGGAGGATGACCTAACCGACGCGAAGTCTAGCCCATATCCCCCGGCGATTCTTCCGGAACCTCATGAAGGGGAGCACCTCGGCAATGCTTGGCACTAAAATAGGCGGGTTCGATGGACCCCGCCCTAGCCCGGCCACCCGCGTTACCCAAACAGGATCAACCCCAGCATGTCCCTTGTCTTCAGAGAGCACCCGCTCCGCCACGCCGTCGCGGCTGAACTGCACGCCCGCACCTTTGACCCCCTCCGCGCCCCGCAGCGTATCTCCCATCTCGGCGTCGTCTGCGGCGAGCCCGGGACCGGCCGCAACGTCGCCCACCTCAAACGCCTGCTGGCCCACTATGGACGGCCGATCCCGGAGCGGATCCACCAGTACTACTCGGCGGACTTGGGGCCCCTGCGGGTGCGTTGGGAGCGTCATACCGAGTTCGTCACCTACACCTTCAGTCAGCAG
Source organism: Chromatiaceae bacterium (assembly GCA_044228695.1). Lineage (GTDB taxonomy): Bacteria > Pseudomonadota > Gammaproteobacteria > Chromatiales > Chromatiaceae > M0108. The sequence continues at coordinate 12,086 of JBGAUK010000005.1, forward strand.
GGCGCCTTCGTCCATCCCTTCGCCGAGCCCTTGCTCAATGAGCTGCCCGAGGAGTGGCTGCGCGACCTCCCCGGGGAGGTGATCGCCGCGGTCACCCTGGCCATCGATGCCTGCGATACCCCCGAGCGCGACGCCCGAGAACTGGCCGCGCTCTTCGCGGGCAACCCCATCATCGGCTCCGGGGTGGTGGGCGGGGCCTCCCGCGCCTGGTCCGACATGCGCATCCACCCCGACGGCTTCATGCGCATCCTGGTGCGCGACTGTAGCCTGTCCGACAGCCAGGCCGGACGCCTCACCAAGCGGATTCTCGATATCAACTGCTACCGGGCCATGGCCCTGCTGGGGTTTCCGCTGGCCCGGGAAGTCTCCCCCACCCTGGGCGAGGCCGACCGTCGGCTCGCCTTGCTGGCCTCCCGCATGGCCAGCCGGGGCACCCCGGCGGACCCCAGCTTTGAAAGCGATCTGTTGGCGGATCTGACCAGTCTCGCCGCCGAGATCGAGGCCATCTCCGCGCGCACCACCTATCGTTTCGACGCCTCCCGCGCCTATTACGGCATGGTCCAGCAGCGACTGGAGCAACTGCGCCAACAACGCATCGAGGGCTTGCAGACCTTCACCGAGTTTCTCGACGCCCGCCTGGCCCCCGCGATCGCCACCTGCGAGTCCACCCAACATCGCCAGACCGACCTGGCCGAGCGCGCCGCCCGGCTCACCAGCCTCTTGCGGGCCCGCGTGGAGGTCTCCCTCCAGGAGCAAAACCGTCAACTACTGGAGTCCATGGATCGCCGCGCCCACCTGCAATTGCGCCTCCAGGAGACGGTCGAAGGCCTGTCCGTCATCGCCATCGGCTATTACGGGGTCGGGCTGATCGGCTACGCCCTCAAGGGCCTGGAGCAAGGGGGACTGCCCATCGACGCCACCCTCGCCATGGGCATCGCCGTCCCCCTGGTCGTCGGCTTCGCCTGGCTTGGGCTGAGACGGGTCAAGAAGCGCCTCACGGGCACGGGTTGACGCCCCCCGCCAACCCGGATCCGGCCGCCGCGGTCCCGTCACCTAGACAGGGTCCGCCTCGCTAGCCAAGGGCAACAATACCTGGAAGCGGGTCCCAACACCGGGTTCGGAATCGACCCGAATCTGGCCGTCATGGTTGTCCAGAATGGTCTGGCTGATCGGCAGGCCCATGCCCATCCCATTGATCTTAGTGGTAAAAAAGGGATCGAAGAGCCTCGCCATGACCTCAGGTGGGATGCCGGGTCCCGTATCCTCGACCGTGGCAACCGCCCAGTGGTCCTCCCGGCGGCCGCGAATGGTGAGCCGCCGGCGGTGCGGGGGGACCTCCTCCAGGGCATCCAGGGCATTGCGCACCAGATTGAGGAGCACCTGCTCGATCTGCACCAGATCGACGCGGACCGGAATCTCGCCCACCGCCAGATCGAGTTCGATAGTCAGCCCCAGCTTGGCGATCTCGAACTCGGCAAAGGCGCTGACCTCCGCCACCATGTGATTGAGATCCACCTGGACGCGCACGGTTGCCTGCTTGCCCACCAGACCCCGCAGGCGGCGAATGATCTCCCCCGCCCGCTGGGCCTGGCTGCCGATGCGGTCCATGGCCTGGGCCAGTTCCTCCGGATCGCCGCTCCCCTGGCGAAGGCGCCGGCCACAACCGCTAGCATAGTTCACGATGGCCGCCAGGGGCTGATTGAGTTCGTGGGCCATGCCCGTGGCCACCTCGCCCATGGTGCTGAGGCGACAGACATGGACCAGCTCCGCCTGGTGCCGGCGCAACTCTTGCTCGGCCCGGCGCACGGCGGTGATATCGCGGGCATAGATGTTGACATAACCCAACTCGCTGACCGGGGCGAAGAGGCTGGAATAGACCAGACCGTCGAATTCGAACTCCCCCTCCCGCTGATGGCCCTCGGCCAGGGCCTCCCGGGCCAGGGCCAGCCAGTTCGCCGGCAGGGGTCCCTCCCCAGCGACACCCCACATCCGCAGCAGGGGCTCGCTGGCGCGATTGGTGTAGAGCAGGTGGCCGGCGGGGCTGACGCGCAGCATGGGGTGGGGGCTCTCGCTGGCAAAGCCCGCCAGGCTGCGAATCTCCCGGTCCCGCTCCTTGCGCTTGGTGATGTCGTGCAGATAGAGGGTGTGGAACAACTCATCCTCCAACTGGATGGGGACGACGGAGACCTCCATGGGCACCCGGGTGCCGTCCGCCCGCCGCGCCAGCAGCTCACTGCGGGTCTGGGGCTCGCGGCCCTCGCGCTGGGCGCGGCGCCCCTCCCGCAGCAGGGCATAGAAATTGGACCGCGCCGACCCCGCTAGTAAGAGGCGACTGAAGCTCTCGCCCAAGACCTGGTCGCGGCCATAGCCAAAAGTGCGCTCGGCGGTGGGATTGAGTTCCCGCACCCGCCCATGGCGATCGAGGGTGACGATGGAATCCAGGGAGGCCTCCATGACCGCCGCCTTGAGAGCCTCGCTCTCGCGCATGGCGATTTCATGCCGCCGGCTGGTCTCCTCCCGCGCGCGCAGCACCAGGAGCGTGAATTGCTGAACCCAGTCCTCCAGAAGGATCAATTGGTTGGCGCCACGGCTAAAGCCGGGATCCGCGATCCCCAGGGCCTGGCGGGCAAAACCGGACAGGCGCCGCAGAACCTTATTGAGCCGCGCCGACACCAGGTAGATGACCAGGGTGAAGGCCCCGATGAAGACCAGGGCGGCGATGCCACGCTGGCGTCGTTCGAAAATGCGCACATGGCGGGACATCCGGTCCACGCTGTCATGGGAGACGAGGGTGGTGAACAGCAGGTTGAGGTCCGACCCCTCGTAGCCAAACAGGGATTGCGAGGTGATGAGGTAGGTATCCCGCCACCGGGACAGGGGGCTGCCCGGGATCAGCCAATCCGGGTCCAGGCTCACCAGGACCCGCTGATCATCCGCATCCACCAGGGCGATGGCGCTATCCGAGGCCAGCAGGCCCCGCTGGGAGGCGACGAGAAAGCCCTGATCGACGGGGACCAGGACCACCAGGCTGCCCATGACGAAGCCCTGGCGATCCTCGACGGCATCGCTCACCAGCAGGAAGACCTGGTCCTCGAGGACGGTGAAGATGGAACGGATCTCGCGATCATGGCGCAGATGGTCCTCCACCCCTGCGGCGATCTCGGCCGGCAGAGGGACAGCGCCGGTGGCATAGATCTCCCGCAACTTTCCCGCGCCATCGACAAGCAACACATGGCTAGGTGGCGTCAGGCCATCGCGCTCCAGAAAATCCGGCAGCCAGGGGGGGCGCTCGCCCAGGTAACGGCGGGGCGTGAAATCCTCGCCCAGGGTCCAGATCTGGGGCTCCAGGTATTCCGCCAGGAGGCGATGCTTGGCGACCAGCCGGGTGGTCGCCGCGTATTGCGCGAGATAGTGATCAAAGCGCATCAGGCTTTCCCGCGACCGCAGGTCCAGGCGTGACTCGAGTTCCTGGCCGAAAATGCGCCCGATCTGCTCGCTCTGGATCTGCTCCAGCACCCCCCAGACGAGGAGGCCCGCCGCCAGCCCCACCAGGATGGAGATGACCGGCATGGGCACACCGCGCAGGAGACGGAAGAGGATGGGTTTGAGGTCGATACGAATCACGGGGATGGCCCTGGTGAGGATCAGGCCCTCGGGAGCGACCCGAGGGCGGGTTTGTACTGAATACACACGAGTTTTCGGATTGTTAAGGTCGGGTGGCGGTGGTTGCGGGGCGCCGTGAATACGTCCCTGTAGGCTGGGCGACAGCATCCCTGCTGTCGATACCCCAACCGCCGCCACCCGACCCTTCCGTTGTCCGCCAGACTCTGATGGGCTATGGGTATCATTCCCAGCCTCTGGCCGACGACTGATGACGGGTCCCCGCAATACTGGGACAATGGCGCCACACAGGGCATTCCCGCCCCTGCCTAGCCGGAGCCGCGCCGCCCGCCATGGCCATCGACATCGCCCAGGCCCGTGTGCCGGGACTCGCCCGGCGTCTCGCCGCCCTGCTGTACGACCTCATCCTGCTGTTCGGGATGCTGCTGCTCGCCGCCACTCTGGTGATCGTCCCCGCCTCCGCCCTGAGCGGGACCGAGGTGTGGCTCGCCGGCTGGCCCCGGGTCTTGTTCCAGCTTTACCTAATCGCCGTCGGCTACGGGTTTTTTGCCTATTTCTGGGTTCACGGCGGCCAGACCCTGGGGATGCGCGCCTGGCGCTTTCGCCTGCTGCGGGACGACGGCCAGCCCCTGTCCCTCGGCGATGCCGGACGACGCCTGCTGTGGTCCAGCCTGCTCCCCGCGCCCCTCGGCCTCCTTTGGGTCCCCTTCGACTCGCGGGGGCTGGCCCCCCACGACCACCTTTCCCATACCCGCCCGGTCATGCTCCTGCGCCAGCAGAGACCGGCATAAGCCAGTCCCGCTCGGCGGCCGCCGGTCAACTCACCCGGCGCAGCACCCACAGCCCCGCGAGACCAAAGAGCAGGAGCGGCAGGATCGCCGCCAGCCAGGCCGCCAGGCCGAAATGGATCGCCAGGAAATAAAAGCCGCGACTAACCAGATAGTAGGCCATGCCCAGCATGATACCCAGAAAGAGCCGCACCCCCAGGCCGGTGCTGCGAGCTGAACCGAAGAGGATGGGGATGGACAGCAGGATCATGGTCAGGATCAGGAAGGGATGCGTGATCTTGGTCCACATCTCGGTCTCGTATTTGCCCGCATCCTGGCCATTGGCGGTCATGTAGCGGACATACCGCGCCAGGTCCCAGACCGGGAGCGCCTGGGGCTCCACCACCACCAGCCGTAGCAGGGAGGGGTTGAGCAGCGAGGACCAGGACGTGCTGGCGAGGGGTTGGACCTCGACGCCCTCGTCGGAGATGCGACTGCGGGAGATGCCCGCCAACACCCACTCGCCATCGGCATAGTGAGCGACATCGGCGTGGGTGGCGAGGACCAGGCGCCGGTTAGCGTCGGTTTCGTAGATGGAGATATTGCTCAAGCGAGAGCCCGGCAGGATCTCCCCGATGTTGATGTAAGAGTCACCATCCCGCGCCCACAGCCCCTGGGGGGTGCGCAGGGTGACCTGGCCGGACTTGACATCACTGCGCCATTGCACCGCCGCCTGCTCCGCCGAGGGGGCCACGAACTCGCCCAGGGCCAGGGCCAGCAGGGCGAGCACCAGGCCGGCCTTGAGCGCGGCGAAGAGGATGCGGGCAATGGACATGCCGGTGGCCCGCATGGCCACCAGCTCCGAATGGCTGGCCAGCGCCCCCAGGCCCACCAGGGCCCCGATCAGGGTGGCGATGGGAAAGAGGTGGTAGGCGTAACGTGGGAGACTCAAACCCGCCACTGCCAGGGCATCGGCGAAGCCATACACCTCCCCCAGGTCGTTCACCTCGTCGGCGAGGAGAAAAAAGGCGATCAGAGGGAGCAGCACCGCCATCGTCAGCAGGGTGCCGCCGATCACGGCCCGGCCTAGGTATCGATCCAGGATCTTCACACTTGTTTCCGTCGTCGGTTTCGGTCCGCGCCCGCGCGATCATGGCCAGGCGGTTCAAGCGGGACGCTGATTTTAGTAGGATGTTCGAATTGGCATCTTAACATCGGTCGGGGCGGGGGGCGCACCCCAGTCCCCCGCCAGCCTCAACCCCCTACACCAAAAGAGATTTTCCATGGAATTCAGCATTAAGAGCGGCGACCTGGCGGGGCGTACCAGCCCCTGCCTCATTCTTGGCGTCTTTGAGAAGCGCCAGTTGCCGGCACCCACGCAGCTCACCGACACAGCCAGTCAGGGCCACCTGAGCCGCATCATCGGCAAGGGGGACCTGGACGGCGAGGCCGGCCGTACCCTGCTGCTCCATGAGGTACCCGCCCTGGCCGCCGAGCGGGTGCTACTCGTCAGCCTGGGTCCCCAGGAGAAATACGACCGCAAGACTTACGGCAAGGCCCTAGCCGCCGCCCTCGCCCACCTCAATCAGACCAGTGCCCCGGAGGCCCTCTGCGCCCTGCCCGCCTCCGCCCCCCCGGACCTGGACCGCTACCTCGCCGTACGCGACGCCGTAACCACGGCCCTCGACAAGGCCTATCGCTACGAGCGCACCAAGAGCGAGAAGAAGCCGCCCAGCCCCCTCCAGCGGCTTCAGCTCTGGATCCCGGACCCGGCGGAGACGAGCCGGGCCAAGCAGGCCCTGCGCCATGGCCAGGCCATGGCCCGGGGCGTCGCCCTGGCCAAGGAGCTCGGGAACCTGCCCGGCAACATCTGCACCCCGACCTACCTGGCGGATCAGGCCGAGACCCTGGCCAAGGACTTCCCCGCCCTCAAGGTCACCATCCTGGAAGAGGCGGACATGGCCAAGCTGGGCATGGGCGCCCTCCTTTCGGTCTCCCGGGGCAGCCGCCAGCCGGCCAAGCTCATCGTCATGCACCACCGGGGCGGCAAGAAGGGCGCCAAGCCCCTGGTCCTGGTGGGCAAGGGCCTTACCTTCGACGCCGGGGGCATCAGCCTCAAGCCGGGCCCAGACATGGATCAGATGAAGTACGACATGAGTGGTGGCGCCAGTGTCCTGGGCACGATGCGCGCGGCCCTGGAGTTGCAGTTACCGATCAATCTCATCGGCATCATCCCCGCCTCGGAGAACCTGCCGGATGGCGACGCCAATAAGCCCGGCGACATCGTCACCAGCCTCTCCGGCCAGACTATCGAGATCCTCAACACCGACGCCGAGGGCCGCCTCATCCTCTGCGACGCCCTCACCTATTGCGAACGCTTCGAGCCCGCCGCCGTCATCGACATCGCCACCCTCACCGGCGCCATCGTCGTCGCCCTGGGTCATGTCGCCTCGGGCCTCTTCACGGCGGACGAGGTCTTGGCCGGCGAGATCCTGGCCGCCGGCGACCGCGCCTATGACCGTGCCTGGCGCATGCCGCTCTGGGAGGACTATCAAAGCCTCCTGGACAGCAACTTCGCCGATATGGCCAACATCGGCGGCCGCGATGGCGGCGCCGTCACCGCCGCCTGCTTCCTGTCGCGGTACACCAAAAAGTACCCCTGGGCCCACCTGGACATCGCCGGCACCGCCTGGGTCAGTGGCAAGGAGAAGGGGGGAACGGGGCGGCCCGTGCCCTTGCTCGTCCAGTGGCTGCTCCAGCGCAGTGGCGAGCTCTAAACCCCGCGCCCCGGCCGGAGTCACCTGGCCGGGGCCCTCGCGACGCTGGAGCGCCAGACCTTGACCCGCATCGACTTCTATTCCCTGGAGGACGGCAGCCGCGGCGACCGCTTCCTGCTCGCCTGCCGCCTGGCCGATCGCATTTACCACAGCGGCCAGGACCCCGTCCGTATTCACATCCGGGTCACGGACCCCAGCCAGGCCGAGCACCTCGACCGGCTGCTCTGGACCTACGACGATCAGAGTTTTCTACCCCACGGCCGGATCGGTCAAACCGACCCGGAGTTGACGCCCATCCTCATCGGCGACGAACCCCTGGCCGGCCATGACCAGGTGATGATCAACCTGGACCCCAGCGTCCCGCCCGGATTCGCCAGCTTCGAGCGCCTCTGCGAACCCCTGGACCCCAACGCCGCCAGCCGCGAGGCCGGCCGGGAGCGTTTTCGCTTCTACCGCGACCGGGGTTATGACTTGCACCATCACAAAATCAGGCTCTGAGCCAGGTGGACTGCCCGTCAGCCTGCCCGAGATGGCCCAACCTGGACAAGGCTGAAACACCCTTAGCCGCCTTCATTAAGCCCTTTCCAGCCTGGGGCGGGCGGGAAGGGGTCCCTCGCTTTGCCCACCGGAAATAGTCATTATTTAGTAATATAAATGTCATATACGCCCCCTATCATCCTTGATGATTGGTAGTCAGATTAGATACCCTCACCAAAAACAACTCGCCCGCTTGCCTAATAACTACTAAACCAGCAAGAAGCGCGACTTCAGGAATCCCGCAAGAAAATCCAGGCCCCCTGCCGAGTCCTGGGTTATTGATGGGTGTGTGCAAAAGGCAACTCTTTTGCAAAGAGCAGGCTGCGCCAGCAGCATTTCACTTTAATGCGATTACGGGAAACAACATGAAAAAAGTACTTTTTTGCACCTTGCTTCTTCTCACCACGGTTGCCATGGCCGCCGAGGATGAGGCCGCATTGAAGCAGCAGATGGCTAAGGATTGCGCCGCCCTCTTTGCCGCTGGCGGCCCCTGCGCCGACCTGGCCAAGGGCACCCGGAAATGCACCCGCATGAATGTCGATAAAGGCGGTGCCGCCTGCGTCAGCTTCGAGAAGGCCCATAAGGACTTCTTCGACGCCGGCATGAACGATCCCATCATCAAGAAGTAAGCCTTGATGGGGCCAGGGGGCAGGAACCAAGTTGCCCTCATGGCCCCGATTTCACCGCCGACCGTTAGCACAAGTTCCTCTTGACCTTGGGCCCCCAGCGGGTCGTCTCCCTCGGGCCAAGTGTGGCCTGATCTCGTTGGCGACCATCCCGCCCACCTCCCGCTCGACAAACTTCAAGGCATAGCCGACTTAGCGGTTTATCCAGGATCAGGCGTGGACGCCGAGAAAGCGGGCGAGCCATGGCGCGAACTGCCCCACGTGCCCCAGTGAAAATCGCGGAAAACCTCGTCGAGGCTGTCGGCCTTGAGGATAGGTTCCGACCAGCTCAACAGGGTGTCGGCACTGGCCAGGCGCTGGCGCATGGCCGGCATGGGGGGCCAAACTTGGCGGTCACCAGACCCAGGAGGATGTCTGCAATGGCTTCCTGGCGGCCTTCGCCGTAAACCGCCTGATAAAAGCGGGTGATGAGGCGCGCCAGCCCCTCGTCGCAGCCCTAGCACGCAGCGCCCAGCAAGCCGCCTCTTCAGACGTTAAAGCGAAAATGCACCACGTCGCCATCCTTAACGACATACTCCTTGCCTTCCGACCTTAGCTTGCCGGCCTCGCGGGCCCCTTGCTCGCCCTTGCAGGCGATGAAGTCGTCATAGCCGATGACCTCGGCGCGGATGAAGCCGCGCTCGAAATCGGTATGGATGACGGCGGCGGCCTGGGGGGCGCGGGCGTTCCTGGGGATGGTCCAGGCCCGGACCTCCTTGGGGCCGGCGGTGAAGTAGGTGTCCAGGCCCAGCAGGCGGTAACCGGCGCGCACCACCCGGTTGAGGCCGGGCTCGTCCAGGCCCAGGTCGGCGAGGAAGAGGGCGCGCTCCTCGGGCTCCAGTTCCACGATCTCGGCCTCGATGGCGGCGCAGACGGGCACCACCTCGGCACCCTCCGCCGCGGCCCACTGGCGCACGGCGTCGAGGAAGGGGTTGTCCTGGAAGCCGTCCTCGGCGACGTTGGCGACATACAGGGTCGGCTTGGCGGTGAGCAGGAAGATGTCGCGCAACTCGAGCAGGTCCTCCGGCTCCAGGCCCATGGCGCGCACGGGCTGACCGGTATCCAGACGCTCGCGCACCCGCTCCAGCAACTCCTTGCGCGCCAGAATCTTCTTGTCGCCGGTCTTGGACTGCTTAGTAGCACGATCCAGGGCCTTCTCCACGGATTCCAGGTCCGCCAGGGCCAGCTCGGTGTTGATGACCTCGATGTCGCCCAGGGGATCGATCTTACCGGCGACATGGACCACGTCATCGTTCTCGAAGCAGCGCACCACGTGGGCGATGGCGTCGGTCTCGCGGATGTTGGCGAGAAACTTGTTGCCGAGCCCCTCGCCCTTGCTCGCCCCCGCCACCAGACCGGCGATATCGACGAACTGCATGCTGGTAGTAAGGATGGCCTTGGGTTTGACGATGGCGGCGATGGCGTCCAGCCGCGGGTCTGGCAGGGGCACGACCCCGACATTGGGATCGATGGTGCAGAAGGGATAGTTCTCGGCCGCGATGGCGGCCTTGGTGAGGGCGTTGAAGAGGGTGGACTTGCCCACGTTGGGCAGACCCACGATGCCGCATTTGAAACCCATGGCGTTGATTGAGCTCGTAAAGGCTGAAAGGGAGAAGGAAGGGGACAGAGGATGGGGCGGTAGCCCGCCGGGGTCGCGGCGTGACCGGGGGCGGGGGCGTCGGCATGGCGAGCCGACGCCCCGCGCGACCGGCCCCTAATCCTTGGAGTTGCGTTTGTAAACGTCCTCGAAACGCACGATGTCGTCCTCGCCCAGGTAGGAGCCGGACTGGACCTCGATGATTTCGAGGGGCAGGGAGCCGGGGTTCTCCAGGCGATGCTTTGCGCCCACGGGGATGTAGGTGGACTGATTCTCGGTCAGGAGGAAGACGCGGTCCTCGTTGGTCACGCGGGCGGTGCCGGAGACCACGATCCAGTGCTCGGCACGATGGTGATGCATCTGCAGGGACAGGGTCTCGCCGGACTTGACGGTGAGGCGCTTGACCTGGTAACGCTCGCCATGGTCGATGGACTCGAAATCGCCCCAGGGCCGGTGGGATCGCTGATGGTGCCGCAATTCCCGCCGCTGGGTGCGTTGGAGGTGTTGGGTGACGGCCTTGACATCCTGGGCGTGCTCCTTGCTGACCACCAGCACCGCATCCGGCGTCTCGACCACCACCAGGCCATCGACCCCAATGACGGCCACCATGCGGTGCCGGGCCACCAGCAGGTTGTTGTGGGCGTTGTGGACAAAGGCGTCGCCATCCAGGACATTGCCCTCCTCGTCCTGATCGCGGACCTCCCAGAGGGACGACCAGGCGCCGACATCGGACCAGCCCACGGCCAGGGCCAGCACCAGGGCGGAGGCGCCGGGGGCGGCCTTCTCCTCGGACAGGTGTTCCATGACGGCATAGTCGATGGAATCGCTGGGACAGGCATGGAAACTGTCCGGGTCCAGGCGTAGGAAGATGCCGTCATGCTCGCCCTGGGCGACGGCGCGTCCGGCGGCGGCGGCGATGTCGGGTCGGAATTGCTGGATCAGGCCCAGCCACACCGAGGCCCGCATCATGAAGAGGCCGCTGTTCCAGAAATAGTCGCCGGATTCCAGATAGGCCAGGGCCGTCTCCGCGTCCGGCTTCTCGACGAAGGCCCGCAAGCCGAAGGCGGACCCCGCCAGGTCCGGCGCCGGGATGGCCGCGCCCTGGCGGATGTAGCCATAGCCGGTCTCCGGCTTGGTCGGGACGATGCCGAAGGTCACCACATGCCCCTGGGCGGCCAGGGTGAAGCCATCCGCCACTACCTGGCGGAAGCCCGCCTCGTCGCGCATCGTGTGATCCGCCGGCATGACCAGCAGCACGGGGTCCTGGCCCTCGCGGCTGGCGACCAGGGCCGCGGCGGTGAGGGCCGGGGCCGTGTTGCGCCCCTCGGGCTCCAGGATAATGGAGGCCGGCTCCCGCTGGATGAGGCGAAACTGCTCGGCGACCAGGAAGCGATGCCCCTCGTTGCAGACCACCACGGCGTCCGCGACCCCGATGCCGAGACGCGGATGCTCGCGATCGAGCCCATCGAGCCGGCGCACCGTCTCCTGCAGCATGGTGTGCTCGCTGGTCAGGGGCAGAAACTGCTTAGGGTAGGCCTCCCGCGACAGGGGCCAGAGACGGGTGCCGGAGCCGCCGGACAGGATCACGGGTTGCAGGCGCATGGATTCGCTTCCTGGTGAGGATCAAAAGAGGCTGGGATTATACCTGCCTGGAAGGCTATCGGGTTCCCGTTCCACGAGGAAGTTTGAGCGGGTGCCGCGTCCCGCCCTTCCCTTTTCGGCCATCTGACGGCATCCTTTACCTCCATTGCCATTTGGAGAAGCCCACCATGGGTCATCGCACCCCCCTTTTCGCGGAACACCAGCGCCTGGGCGCCCGCATCGTGCCTTTTGGCGGCTGGGACATGCCCCTGCACTACGGCTCCCAGATCGAGGAGCACCTGGCGGTGCGCGCCGGGGCGGGGATCTTTGATGTCAGCCACATGCGGGCCTTGGATATCACCGGGAGCGGGGCGCGGGACTTTCTGCGCCGGCTGCTGGCCAACGACGTGGCCAGGCTCCGGGAGCCGGGCAAGGCCCTCTATAGCTGCATGCTGAATGAGGCCGGGGGCGTCCTGGACGATCTCATCGTCTATTTCCGGGGGCCGGAGCGCTATCGGCTGGTGGTCAACGCGGGGACGGCGGACCAGGATCTTGCCTGGATTCAGACCCAGGCCCAGGGCCGGGAGGTTGCCATCCAGCCCCGGACGGACCTGGCCATGATCGCCGTCCAGGGGCCGGAGGCCCGGCGGCTGGCGGCCCCGCGTCTGCCGCCGGAGTTGCGGGAGCCGGCCCTGGCCCTGGCGCCCTTTTTTGGCCTCGGCGACGGGGACTGGTTCGTCGCCCGCACCGGCTACACCGGCGAGGATGGCTTCGAGATCCTGCTACCGGCGGACCAAGCGGCGGGCCTCTGGCTGGGCCTGGTGGCGGATGGGGTGGTCCCTTGTGGCCTGGGGGCGCGTGATACCCTCCGCCTGGAGGCGGGCATGAACCTTTACGGCCAGGACATGGACCAGGACACCATTCCCCTGGAGGCCGGACTCGACTGGACCCTGGCCTGGGAACCCGCCGGGCGGGATTTCATCGGCCGCGCGGCCCTGGAGGCCCGGCGGTCCGCCGGAGGCCTGAGCCGCTTTGTCGGCCTGCTGCTCACAGGGCGTGGCGTCCTGCGCGCCCACCAAGGGGTACTGGTGGGAGGGCGCGAGGCGGGGATCATCACCTCTGGCGGTTACGCCCCCAGCCTGCAAAGATCTATCGCCCTGGCGCGCCTGGCCCCCGGCATCGCCTTGGCCAGCGGCGACCCCTGCGAGGTGGATATCCGTGGCAAGCCGACGGCGGCCCGGCTGGTCAAGCCCCCCTTCGTGCGTCAGGGTACCATCCGCATCGACTTGGATTAGAATCGCCGGGTCAGGGACCTCGGGTCCCCCATCGGCAAGCAAACCTATTAGGAGGAGACCCCATGAGCCAAGTGCCCAGCGAGCTGAGATACACCAAGGATCACGAATGGGCTCGGGACAATGGCGACGGCACCCTGACCGTCGGCATCACCGACCATGCCCAGGAGGCCCTGGGGGATCTGGTCTTCGTCGAGGTGCCGGAGCAGGGACGCGAAGTCGCCCTGGGCGAGGCCTGCGCCGTGGTCGAGTCCGTCAAGGCCGCCTCGGACATCTTCAGTCCCCTGGCGGGCACCGTGGCCGAGGTCAACGGCGCCCTGGCCGACGCCCCGGAACGCATCAACGAAGACCCCTATGGCGAGGGCTGGATATTCAAACTCGTCCCGGCGGACGCCAGCGCCTTTGCTGGCCTGCTGGACCCTGATGCCTATGCCGCCCTCCTGGATGACGACTAACCCGAGCGCCACCCATGCCTTTCATCCCCCACACCCCCGACCAGGTGGCGGCCATGCTGGCGGTCATCGGGGTCGCGGACATCGATGACCTCTTCGACGAGATTCCCGCCAACCTGCGGGCGGGGGAGCTGAAAGGCATCCCCGCGGCCCTGCCGGAGATGGAGGTCGGTCGCCTGATGGCGGCGCGGGCGCGGGCGGACGGCCAGCCGCTGTGCTTCATCGGCGCCGGGGCCTATGACCACCACATCCCGGCCGTGGTCTGGCAACTGGTCGCGCGGGGTGAACTCTACAGCGCCTACACCCCCTATCAGGCCGAGGCCAGCCAGGGCACCCTGCAGATCCTCTATGAATTCCAGTCCATGATGACAGCCCTGACCGCCTTGGATGTCTCCAACGCCTCCCTGTACGACGGGGCCTCGGCCCTGGCGGAGGCCATCCTCATGGCGGTGCGCGCCAATCGGCACGGCAAGGCCCGCCGGGTCCTGGTGCCGCGGGGTCTGCATCCGCGCTATCGGGCCGTGGCGCGCGCCATCGTCCGCCAGCAGGATATCGAACTGGTGGAGGTGCCATTCGACCCCGCCGGCGGCAATCTGACCCTGGAGGCCCTGGCACCCTTCGCGGCGGAGCCCTTCGCCGCCCTGGTGATCCCCCAACCCAATTTTTTCGGCGTACTGGAGGAGGTCGATCTACTCACTGACTGGGCCCAGGCCCAGGGCGCCCTGGTCATCGGCGTCGTCAATCCCGTCGCCCTGGCCCTGCTTTCGCCGCCGGGGGAATGGGGACAGGCGGGCGCGGATATCGCCTGTGGCGAGGCCCAGCCCCTGGGCATGCCCCTGGCCTCCGGGGGACCCTATGCCGGTTTCCTCTGCTGCAAGGAGGCCCTGATGCGGCAATTGCCGGGGCGCATCGCGGGCCGCACCCTGGACCTGGAGGGCAAGCCAGGCTTTACCCTGACCCTCCAGGCCCGGGAACAGCACATCCGCCGCTCCCGCGCCACCTCCAACATCTGCACCAACCAGGGACTGCTGGTCTCCGCCGCGACCATCCACCTGTCCCTGCTGGGGGCGGAGGGTCTCGAGCGGGTCGCCGCCGCCTGTCATGCCAATACCCGGCGGCTGACCGCCAGCCTGTGCGCCACCCCAGGTGTCGAGCCCATCTTTGATCGCCCCTGTTTTCACGAGCAGGCCCTGCGCCTGCCCGCGCCCGCGGCGGATGTGCTCCGTTCCCTCGCCGCGCATAACATCCTGGGTGGCTACGACCTGGGGACGGATTACCCCGAACTGGGCCCCGCGATCCTGGTCTGTGCCACCGAGTTACGCGCGGAGGAGGACATCGCGGCCTACGCCACCAAGCTGGCGCGGGTCATCGCGACCCGCACCCAGGCCCGCTGCCCGGTTGAACCCAAATTTTGATCCTTACACCTTAACCCCCAGGCAGCCCGCCCCGGCGCATCATCGCCAAGGGCTGGCTGCCGAGCCTTCACCCACCCCAGGAGACCCGCCATGGCCCAAACCGCCCTTCAAGGCAACCCCGTCCAGCTCTCCGGCGATCTGCCCGCCGTCGGTTCCAGCGCCCCGGACTTTTCCCTCACCGCCGGCGACCTGAGCGATGTCAGCCTGGCCAGCTACGCGGGCAAGAAGAAACTGCTCAATATCGTGCCCAGTCTGGACACTGGCGTCTGCGCCGCTTCCACCAAGAAGTTCAACGACATGATGGCCGGCCGCGCCGATACCGTCGCCCTGGTCATCTCCGCCGACCTGCCCTTTGCCTCCGGCCGCTTCTGCAGCGCCGAGGGCATCACCAACGTCATCAACCTGTCCATGATGCGTTCCCGCAACTTCGCCAAGGACTACGGCATCCTCATCAACGATGGCCCCCTGGCGGGCATCACGGCCCGCGCCGTGGTGGTGCTGGATGCCAACAACCAGGTCGTCTATACGCAACTGGTGCCCGAGATCACCCAGGAACCGGATTACGACGCGGCCATGGCGGCCCTGGGCTGATCCTGGCTGGATGACCCCGCCTGGGAGCGCGACCCCTGTGCCGCCGTGGGAGCCGAGCCCCCTCGGCGACGGCAACTGCGTTGACGATCGCGCGGCAGGCGGCACGGGTCCCTTCTCCCAGGTCGCCGCTTCGCCGAGTCGCCGAGGGGGCTCGGCTCCTGCGGTACCCTGGCCTGCCCTTAGGGGTTAAGGCCAGGATTCGCGGCTAACCCGTGGCGGCGAGCCCAGTCCGCCCCCTACCTATCCCGGTCCCAAGATGCTGATCCAGGAAATCTCCCACCCCGGCCGGCGCGCCAGCGCCCAGGCCCCCCTGTCCCGCGCCGAGGTCGGCGACCTGCCCGCGCATCTGCGTCGCGCCACCCCCCCCGCCCTGCCGGAGGTCTCCGAACTCCAGGCCGTGCGCCATTACACCCGGCTGTCGCAAAAGAACTTTTCCATCGACACCCATTTCTACCCCCTGGGCTCTTGTACCATGAAGTACAACCCCAGGGCCTGCCATAGCCTGGCCTCCCTGCCCGGCTTCCTGGCGCGTCATCCCCTGGCGCCGGTGACGCACGGTCAGGGCATCCTGGCCTGTCTCCACGAGTTGCAGGAACTGCTGGGCGAGGTCACCGGCATGCACGCCGTGTCCCTGGCCCCGGCCGCCGGTGCCCAGGGCGAGTTTGCCGGTGTGGCCATGATCCGTGCCTACCATGAGGCGCGCGGCGACCAGGGCCGTACCGAGATACTGGTCCCCGACGCCGCCCACGGCACCAACCCCGCCTCCGCCGCCATGTGCGGCTTCCGGGTGCGCGAGATCCCCACCGGCGCCGATGGCGACCTCAATCTGGAGGCCCTGCGCGCCGCCCTGGGCCCCCAGACCGCCGGCATCATGCTCACCAACCCGAGCACTATTGGTGTTTTCGACCGCCGCATCGGCGCCATCGCCGAGGCCGTCCACGCGGCCGGGGGCCTCCTCTATTACGATGGGGCCAACCTCAACGCCATCCTCGGCCAGGTCCGGCCCGGCGACATGGGGTTCGACGTCATCCACATGAACCTGCATAAGACCTTCGCCACCCCCCACGGCGGCGGCGGACCGGGCGCGGGCCCCGTGGGCGTCTCGGCGCGCCTGGAACCCTTCCTGCCCCTCCCCCTGGTGGCTCGGGAGGGCCAGGACTACCGCTGGCTGGAGGAGGCGGACCGCCCCCAAAGCATTGGTCGTCTCACCGCCTTTGGCGGCAATATCGGCATCCTGCTACGGGCTTACATCTATGCCCGCCTGGTGGGGCGGGAGGGCATGAAGCGCATCGCCGAATACGCCAGCCTCAACGCCAACTATCTCTTCAAGCGCCTGATTGAAGCCGGCTTCGAACCCGCCTATGGCCAGCGGCGCGCCAGCCATGAATTCATCCTGACCCTGCGCCGGGAGGCCAAGGCCACGGGCGTCAACGCCATGGACTTCGCCAAGCGGCTACTGGATTACGGCTTCCACGCCCCCACCACCTATTTCCCCCTGCTGGTTCCCGAGTGTCTGCTCATCGAGCCCACGGAGACCGAGACCCCGGAGGAACTGGACAGCTTTGTGGCGGCCATGACCGCCATCCGCGCAGAGGCCCAGACGGACCCGGAGCGGGTCAAGGGCGCGCCCCATAGCCTGCCGGTGCGGCGCCTGGACGATGTCCGCGCTGCCCGGGAGCCGGATCTGGCCTGGAAAGGATCGCCAGCCCATGGCTAATCAAAATGCCAAGGGTTGGCGGCGCCTGGTCAATGCCTGGTATTTCTCCCTGAAGGGCTTCAAGGCCGCCTACCAACACGAAGAGGCCTTTCGGCAAGAGGTCTGGGCCCTGCTGGTGCTCCTGCCCCTGAGTCTCTGGCTGGGGGAGACGCCGGTGGAGCGGGCCATGCTCCTCGGCAGTCTGCTGCTGGTACCCATCGTCGAGTTGTTGAATTCCGCCATCGAGACCAATGTGGATCGGGTCGGCCTGGAGCATCACGAGCTCTCCGGCCGCGCCAAGGACATCGCCTCGGCGGCGGTCTTCCTCGTCATCGTCTTCGCCACCAGTGTCTGGGCCCTGATCCTGATCCCCCGCTGGCTGTGACCCTTATCCCATCACGCTGTTAGTCCTGAACCGGACCCTGGGATTTCGTGAGCGGGTGCGAGCGATCGCGATACGCGAGGCCGTGAACCTGGCCCCTCTCGCCCACCTCAAACCAAGGCCTCCCGCAGATAACGGAACAGACGGCGGTCGCCCTCGGGCCTGCCTTGCTCGCGGTCCTTGCGGGCGGCCCGGATCAGGGTCCGCAATTGATGGCGATCCACCTGGGGGTATTCATCCAGCAAGGCCCCCAGGGCCTCGTCCCCGGTTGCGATGAGGCGCTCGCGCCAACCCTCCAGGAGGTGGAGACGGTTGGCCTCTTCCTGCCTCTGGTGCTCCTGACCCTGCAGCAGGTCCGTGACGGTGGCCATATCGTCCCGGGCCAGCAGGTTGGCGATGCGCTTGTAGTGGCGTCCCAGGACGCGGATGTCCTTGATGCGCGACGTCTCCTCGATGGCGGCCCAGGTGGCGGCGCTCAACTCCAGGCGTTCCAGCTCATGCCGGGGCAGGGACAGGAGGCGTTTCGCCAGATCCTGGAGGACATGGTGCTCGCGCTTGACCTGGCTCTTGCTCGGGCCATCGTAGCGGGACTCATCGGGGGGGTCTTGCCGCTCATGGGCATGCTTCATGCGATCCATTCCAGGTGCTCCAGGATCAATTGGGGCTTGAATTCGCCCCGGAATTCGTTGACATCCAGGCGGTAGGCCAAGCGGACTCGATCCCCCGGCCCATCCATCTGATCCCCAAGCCGGAAGCCGATGCCGTCTATGGCCAGGCCAGCAGCCCCACCCTCGGCGCGCAGGCGCAGGCGCAGATGTTCCCCATCCCCCACTTGCTTGCGGCTCAGGACCCGGAAGACTCCATCGAAAAGGGGCTCGGGGAAGCCCTTCCCCCAGGGGCCCGCGTGGCGCAGGCTTTGGGCGGTCGGCAGGTCGAGGTCCTGGGGGGGCAGTTCGCCGTCGGAGAGGTGATCAGGCCCGGATGGCGCCGGTCAACGGCAGCGATCAGGTCGCGCATGTGCAGGCCCTCGACGGAACGGGCGGAGCCGCGCAAGCGGCCATCCTCGCCGGGGGCGAAGGCAATGGCGGGTCTTTGCCAGCGCTCGCGGACGCGGGAGGCGAGGATGCCGACGACGCCCTGATGCCAGCCCGGGTCAAAGAGACACAGGGCTGGCGGCAGCCCGCCGGATTCCAGATTCACGGCCGCCAGCGCAGCCTCGGCCTCGACCTTCATGCCATTCTCGATCTCCCGGCGGCGCTTGTTGAGGTCGTCCAGTTCCCGCGCCATGGCGGCGGCCTGGTCCGGATCGTCCGTCAGCAGGCATTCCACGCCCAGGGCCATGTCCTCTAGCCGGCCCGCCGCATTGAGGCGGGGAGCCGCCAGGAACCCCAGGTCGCGGGCCACGGCCCGGTTCGGGTCACAGCCCGCCACCGCCAAGAGGGCCCGCACCCCCGGGTTGCCACTGCCGGCGCGGATGCGGCGCAGGCCCCGCTCCACCAGGATGCGGTTGTTCTGATCAAGGGTGACGACATCAGCCACCGTCCCCAGGGCCACCAGATCCAGCAGGTCCGCCAGCTTGGGGGCCGGGCGATCGGGTCCGAACCAGCCCAGATCGCGCAGCCGGGCCCGCAGGGCGGCGAGCAGGTAGAAGACCACGCCGACCCCGGCCAAATGCTTGCTGGGAAAGGGGTCTCCCGGCTGGTTGGGATTGACGATGGCGGCCGCCTCCGGCAGCACCTCCCCCGCCAGGTGGTGGTCGGTCACGATGACCTGGATGCCCAGTTCGTTGGCCCGGGCCACGCCCGCGAGGGCGGCGATGCCGTTGTCGACGGTCAGGATAAGGTCGGGGCGCCAGTCCAGGGCTGCGTCCACCACCGCTGGGCTCAGGCCATAGCCATAGGCAAAACGGCTCGGCACCAGGTAGGAGACTCGCTTCGCGCCCATGGCGCGCAGGCCCCGCACGGCTAGGGCACTGCCGGTGGCGCCGTCGGCGTCATAGTCGCCCACCACCAGGATAGAGCCCCCGCCCGTCACCCATTCCGCCAGCCGCTCCGCCGCCCGGCCGATGTCCAGCAGGCTTCCCGACGGGTGCAAGGCACCCAGGGGGAGCTGGCAGCCGGACTCGTCCCGCACCCCGCGCGCCAAGTAGATGCGGCGCAGCAAGGGGGACAGGTTGGCGGGCATGAGGACCGAGGCCGCCGGCGGTGGGCGGCGACGGATGACCACCCGTACGGCCGCGGGGCCTGCCTCCGCCGGGGCGAGGGAGCCAGGCGGCGGGACGGGGGGGGATGGGGGTTTGGAGCCTGTTGCCATGCGCGGGGAGCTTACCACGGACGGGGCGGCGAGGGCGGCGGCGTCCGCGCGATCGCCACCCGCAAGCCGTCCCCGCACACTGAATCCAATACGCCACTGCCGATGCGGCCCCGGATGCAGGGTAAACTAGGAGCAACCCCGCGCCCCCCTGAACGGAGCCCGCCATGCACCCTGAATTCGACCTCTCGCCCGACCTCTGCTACCTGAACCACGCCGCAGTTGCCCCCTGGCCGCGACGGGCGGTGGCGGCTGTGACCCGCTTCGCCGAGGCCAATGGCCGCCGCGGCTCGGCGGACTACGCGACCTGGCTCGCCACCGAACAGCGGCTGCGCGAACGCCTGGCGGACCTCATCCAGGCCCCCTCCACCGACGACATCGCCCTGGTCAAGAACACCTCGGAGGGCCTGTCCATCCTGGCCCAGGGGTTGGACTGGCAAGCGGGAGACAATGTGGTGGGCATAGCCCAGGAATTCCCCTCCAACCGTCTGCCCTGGGAGGCCTTGCAAAATCAGGGGGTTGCCTACCGCGTCCTGGACCTGGACACCACCAATGACCCCGAGGCGGCCCTCGAGGGGCTGTGCGACGCCCACACCCGGCTGATCGCAGTGAGTTCGGTCCAATACGCCCGCGGCCTGCGCCTGGACCTAGAGCGTCTCAGCGCCGCCTGCCGCTGCCGGGGTATTCTGCTGTGCGTGGACGCCATCCAGAGCCTGGGCGCCCTGCCTTTCGATTTAAAACGGACCCCCGTGGATGCCGTCGTGGCGGATGGTCATAAGTGGATGTTGGGGCCGGAGGGCATCGCCCTCCTCTATGTCGCGCCAGACCTGAGGCCCAAGCTCAAGCTGCGCCAGTTCGGCTGGCACATGATCGCCCACCCCGGCGACTACGATCGCCACGACTGGACCCCATCCCCCACCGCCACCCGCTTCGAGTGCGGCAGCCCCAACCTCTTGGGCATCCACGCCCTGGAGGCCAGCCTCTCCCTCCTGCAGGAGGTGGGCATGGCGGCCGTGGAGACCGCCATCGAGCAGCGTATCGTCCGGCTCATGAGTCTCCTGGATCAGGCCGGCTTCGAGGTCCTGACCCCCCGCGCCCCCGAGCGCCACGCGGGTATCCTCACCTTCCGCGTCCCGGGGGCCGATCACCCCAGCCTGTGGCGCGGACTCCAGACCCGGGGCGTGAGCTGCGCCCTCCGGGGCGGGGGTATCCGCTTTTCACCGCACTTTTACACCGACGAGGCCCTGCTGGACCGAGCCGTGACGCTGGTCAAGGAAGTCGCGGCGGGTGGCCTTACCCACCACCCCTGAGTTTTCGGTGTTCAGGGCCGGGTAGTGTCTGGCGGGGGACGCCGTGAATACATCCCTGTAGGCTTGACGACAGCATCTCTGCTGTCGACACCCCCGCCAGTCCCTATCCGGCCCTCCTGGGATAGACCGGCGATTAACCTGCGCTGGGTCTAAATCGGAAAATCAATAGTTGAATCGCGAGGCTCGTCGCCAGATGCTTGACACCCTGCCCCTGCTAGGCGCCACCGACTTTCCGGCCCTGCGCCGCCGTAGCCTGACGACCCTCCAGGTGAATCTGGGCTACCGCTGCAACCAGAGCTGCCTGCACTGCCATGTCAACGCCGGTCCCGGACGTACCGAGGCCATGGACGACGCCAACATCGGCCTCATCCCCCAGGTGCTCGCCGCCCGGGGTCTGCCTACGCTTGATCTCACTGGAGGGGCGCCCGAGCTGCACCCACGCTTTCGCTGGCTGGTGGCGGCAGCCCGCGCCCTTGGCGCGAAGGTGATCGACCGTTGTAACCTGACCATCCTCGCCGAGCCGGGGTGCGAGGATCTGGCGGACTTCCTCGCCGCCCAGGGCGTCGAGATCCTGGCCTCGCTGCCCTGTTATCTGGAAGACAATGTAGACACCCAGCGCGGCGCGGGGGTCTTCCAGCGCAGCATCGCGGGACTCAAACGGTTGAATGACCTAGGTTACGGTCAGCCAGGCACTGGCCTCGACCTGAATCTCATCTACAACCCCGGTGGACCCAGCCTGCCGCCAGAACAAAGCGGCTTGGAGGCGGACTACAAGCGGGAGCTGCAGGCCCGCCATGGCATCCGCTTCAACCGGCTCTATGCCCTGACCAACATGCCCATCAAGCGCTTTGGCAGCACCCTTCTCTCCCGGGGCCAATTTGGCGATTATATGACCCTGCTCAGGGACAGCTTCCAACCCGCCAACCTGGAGCAGGTCATGTGCCGCGATCTGATCAGCGTGGACTGGCGGGGCCACTTGTTCGACTGCGATTTCAATCAGCAACTGGGTCTGGGGCTGGCCCCGGTCGGCCCCGATGACGAGGGGCGCCATCAGCTCTACCTGCGCGACCTGCTGGAGCATGATTTTGCCTGGGGCCCCATTGCCATCGCCGATCACTGCTATGGCTGTACCGCGGGCCAGGGCAGTAGTTGCGGCGGGGCTCTGACCGACCCCCAGCCGGCTCACGGCCCATGAGGCTGTCGCTCATCCTGCCGGCCCTGGATGAGGCAGCGGCCATCCCGGCAACCCTGGCATCCCTCCAACCACTGCGCGCCCTGGGCCACGAGGTCATCCTGGTCGATGGCGGCAGCACCGATGGCACCCCCATCTTGGCTGCCCCCGGGGTGGACCGGGTCATCATCGCCCCCCGGGGTCGGGCCCGCCAGATGAACGCCGGGGCGGCCCAGGCCCAGGGCGAGGCCCTGGTGTTTTTACATGCCGACACCTGCCTGCCGGAGGGGGCCGACGCCCTCGTCAGCGACGCCCTGCAACAGCGGCTATGGGGGCGCTTCGATGTCCGCATCACCGGCCGGCCCTGGGTGCTGAGGGTCGTCGCCGCCCTCATGAATGTCCGCTCCCGACTCACCGGCATCGCCACCGGCGACCAGGCCATCTTCGTGCGGCGCGCCACCTTCGCCGCCCTGGGGGGCTTCCCCGATCTACCGCTCATGGAAGACATCGCCCTCTCCAAGAGCCTCAAGCGCCTGGGCCCGCCCGCCTGTCTGCCCCAGAGGGTCACCACCTCCGGCCGGCGTTGGGAGTCCAAGGGGCCCTGGCGCACCATCCTGTTGATGTGGCGGTTGCGCTTCGATTATTGGCGCGGAGTACCGGCGGAGGCCCTGGCCGGACGCTATCGCCTCCCATCCCAGCCGCTAGCCCCGCCTTTAGGCGATGGGTGCGAGTTGGTGGATATCGATGAACCGGCTGATCTGGGTGACGTGCCGAACAAGCTTGGTGGGCAAGAGCGCTTGCCGAGACGCTAGTTGCTGATTTCTCGGATTATATCGACCGTCACGGCGCAGAGCCACTCCAGCTCCCCGTCGCTGATGATGTAGGGAGGCATCAGATAGACCAGTCGCCCAAAGGGCCGGACCCAGACGCCACGATCGACAAAACGGCGCTGAATATCGCGCATGACCACGGGCCTTGCCATTTCCACCACGCCAATCGCCCCCAGCACCCGCACTTCGGTGACCCCGGGGAGCCCTTGACAGGGTGCCAGTCCGGAGGCGAGACCCGCCTCGATGCGCCGCACCTCCGCCTGCCAGCCGCGCGCTAGCAAGAGTTCGATGCTGGCGTTGGCGACGGCACAGGCGAGGGGGTTACCCATAAAGGTGGGGCCGTGCATGAAGACGCCCGGCTTGCCGGAAGAAATGGTCGCCGCCACCTCGGCGCTGGCCAGGGTGGCGGCCAGTGTCAGGTAGCCGCCCGTCAGGGCCTTGCCAACCGTCATGATGTCGGGGGCTATGCCGGCGTGTTCGCAGGCGAAGAGGCGGCCGCTACGGCCAAAACCGGTGGCAATCTCGTCGGCGATGAGGAGCACGCCCTCTTCGTCGCACAAATCGCGCACCCGCCGCAGATAATCTGCGGCATAGAAACGCATACCGCCGGCGCCTTGGACGATGGGCTCCAGGATGACCGCCGCCAGCTCCTGGCAGTGGCCCCGCAACAAGGCCTCGAAGGCGGCGATATCGGCGTCCTGGCAAGGCTCGCCGAAACGGCAAACCGGAGCCGGGGCGAAAAGCTGGCGGGGCAAGAGGTGGGAGAAGAGGTGATGCATGCCGGTGACGGGGTCACACACCGACATAGCGGCGAGGGTATCCCCGTGGTAGCCGCATCTCAGGGTTAGCAGGCGGTGGCGTCCGGGCTCGCCCCGGGCTTGGTGATATTGGATGGCCATCTTGATGGCCACCTCCACCGCCACGGAGCCGGAATCACAGAGGAAGACATGCTGGAGGGGCTCGGGTGTCAGGGCCACCAGCCGCGCCACCAGGGACACCGCCGGCTCGTGGGTGAGGCCCCCGAACATGACGTGGGCCATCCGATCGAGCTGGTCCCGGATGGCCTGGTTGAGTACCGGGTGGTTATAGCCGTGGACGGCGCACCACCAGGAAGACATGCCATCGATGAGAACCCGACCATCCATGAGTTCGATGCGACAGCCGTGGGCGGCGCGCACCGCATAGACAGGGTCCTGGTTCAGAGTCGAGGTGTAGGGGTGCCAGGCATGGGCCCGATCAATGGCGAGTAATTTCTCGGCGCTGGGCACTCGGGGTAGCCCCTATCCGAGCCTGGGGCCGCCGCGACATTGGGTGTCCAGGCCTCTGGCAGATATACCTAAAAAACCTAAGTTGTTGCATTCCCGGGCCGGGTAGCGGCGGTCGGGGGACACCGTGAACACCTCCCTGTAGGCTTGGCGACAGCATCCCTGCTGTCGACACCCCCGCCCGCCGCTACCCGACCCTCCCGGCCCTCCCGCTTGATGCCGAAGCGTGACTAGCGCTGGATGGATCAATTTGGTTTACGGCTCTTGCCCAGGCCGGCCATCGGGACCACTTGCGCGGCCTGCGGCTCATCCGTGTAGTAGGGCCGCTCGGTGACGCGCCCTTGCTGATCGGCCCATTCCCGTTCCCGCGCCGAGATCAGGGCCAGGCACTGGCGCACGTCCTCGATGGTCCCCGCCGACAGGGGATGCTTCATCCCCGGCGGGGGGGTAACGTCCCGGATGATCGCCGTCAGCGTCTTACGCATGGCCACCAGGATTTGTTGCTCTTTTGTCAGATCTTGCATCTAAGCCTCAGGAAAAAATCGATAAAGTTCCCGGTGGCAAGCTTTGCCCCGGCCGGTGAAGGTTCAAGACGGGCGGTTCGCCCCAGCCTGCTCATGGGGAACAGGGCATTCAGGGCCTTCTCCGAACCCCGCTTGGACCATGCCCGATATAGCGGCTTCAGTCTCAGTTTACATGCCAAGCCAACATCGCCAATGGATTTTTACCACTAGTCTCGGCCCCGTCGGGATCCAAAGATTGCCTAGTGGTGACAGCTGACTAGCAAGGCCTCCAGTTCCGCCTCGGAGAGGACTCGGACACCCAGGCTCAGGGCCTTGTCCAATTTGGAACCCGCCGCTTCACCAGCCAAAAGGAAATCAGTCTTAGCGGAAACGCTGCCGCTCACCTTGGCCCCCAGGTTCAGGAGCTGGTCCTTGATCTCATCCCGGGGCCGGCTCAGGGTACCGGTGATAACGAAGATGCGACCTGCGAGGGACGGCTCCCGATCGGCCTGGGAAGGGGAGCCTCCCCCTACCACGGGCCAGCGGATGCCGGCGGCCAGCAGCTTGCGGATGACCTCCTGATTGTGGGGCTGGGCGAAGAAGCGCACGATCTGATCCGCCACCTTGTCGCCAATCCCAGCCACCAAGACCTGCTTGCGGTTCTCCAGGTCCTCGGGGCCAGCCCGACGGAGGGCCTCCAGGGTCGGGAAGCGGGCCACAATGGCCTCGGCAAGGCGCGGAGAGATGCCCGGAATTGACAACCTTGCCAGCCAGTCCGCCAGATCCTCCCCGGGCTCCGGCGCCACCTCGGGATGATGGGCGAGGAAACCGGCCACCGCCTGGGCCTTGGCCGGCCCCAGACCTGGGACGCCGCGCTGGGATACCAAGTCCGCCAGGCTCACCCCCATCAGGGGCTCCAGGTCACCGAAGTGATCCTCCAGGGCCAGGGCCGTAGCCTCCCCGACCTCGCGGATGCCGAGGGCGAAAATGAATCGGGCCAGACGGGTGGAGCGACTGCGCTCCAGGGCGGCGAGCAGGTTCCGGGCGGACTTGTCGCCCATCAGATCCAGGCCAGCCAGGTCTTCATGGCGCAGGGCATAGAGGTCCGCGGGGTCCCGCGCCAAGTTCCGCTCGACCAACTGGTCCACCAGTTCCTCGCCCAGGCCCTCGATATCCATGGCCCGACGGGAGGCGAAGTGGAGGATGGCCCGCTTGCGTTGGGCAGGGCAGTAAAGGCCGCCAACACAGCGGGCCACGGCCTCGCCCTCGGGCTTGATGACCGCCGAGCCGCAGACTGGGCAGTTAGCGGGGAGGGCCACCGGGGCGGCACCTTTGGGCCGGCGCTCCAGCAGCACGCCCACGATCTCGGGAATAACATCGCCCGCGCGGCGGACAACAACGGTGTCCCCCGGACGGACATCCTTGCGCCACACCTCGTCGATATTATGCAAGGTGGCGTTGGCAACGGAGACGCCGCCAACTTGCACTGGTTTGAGGCGCGCCACCGGGGTCACGGCACCCGTGCGGCCCACGTTGAATTCCACCGCCTCGACCATCGTCAAGGCTTCCATGGCCGGGAACTTATAGGCCACCGCCCAACGCGGGGCGCGGGCGACAAAGCCAAGCCGTTCCTGATCCGCCAAGGCATCGACCTTGAAAACCACGCCATCGATATCGTAGTCGAGGCCAGCGCGTTGGTCGCCCATGGCTGTGTGATAGGCGATACAGGCATCAATGCCCTCCAGCACCTGCATCTTGGGCGACACAGGCAGGCCCCAGCCCCTCAGGCGCTCGAGACTAGCGCTCTGGGTGAGCGCCAAGCCCCCCCTCTCGACGGCGCCGAAACCGTAGCAATAGAGGGTCAGGGGCCTTTGGGCGGTAATGCGGGGATCCAGTTGGCGCAGGCTACCCGCGGCGGCATTGCGCGGATTCGCGAAGACCTTGCCACCCTCCCGTCGGGCCTGTTCGTTAATGGCCTCAAAGCCGGATTTGGGTAGAAAGACCTCGCCACGCACCTCCAGGAGGCCGGGCCAGCCCTCGCCGCGCAGGCGCAGGGGAACTGCCTTGATGGTGCGGACCTGCGCCGTAACGTCTTCGCCGAGATGACCATCACCGCGGGTTGCGGCTAGACTCATGATGCCGTCTTCATAAGTTAAACTGATGGCAAGACCATCAAGCTTGGGCTCGGCCACGTAGCGAACCCGCTCTCTACCCAGCTCCTTGCGAAGACTTTGATCAAAGGACCGCATCTCGGCCTCATCCATGGCGTTTTTGAGCGAGAGCATGGGCACCCGATGCGCCACCGCGGCGAAGGTCTCCAGGGGACGGCCACCCACGCGCTGGGTTGGGGACTCGGGGCTGATCAGTTCGGGATGGGCGGCCTCCAGTGCCTGGAGTTCTCGCCACAAGCGGTCGTACTCGGCGTCCGGTATCTCTGGATCATCAAGCACATAGTATCGGTAGTCGTGGTAATCGATGAGCCGGCGCAAAGCCTCCGCCCGGCTGGACGGATCCTCCGCCGAGGCCATCCCTTCCTACTCCGCCATCCGGTGGGTGATGAAGGCCATGACGCGCTGGCGCAACCGCTCCTCGCCCTCGGCGGTCAGGGGCTGACGCCGGTCGTCGCGTAGTTCGCCGCCCAGGTCATTGGCCAGGCTGTGGGCGGTGCCGAGCAGTTCCTCCAATCGGCCAGGGTCGCCGGCTTGACCATCGAGTTGGGCAAAGAGGGTCAGGCCCGGGGTCTCGAATTCCGCCATAGCGCCGAAGGGGAAGGTCCCGGGCTTGACCATGTTAACCATACTGAAGAGGGTTTCGGTATGATGCTCGTCGCCCAGTTTGCAGTGGAAGATCTCCTGATCGCCCGGCTCCAGGCCGGCGATGCGGGCGGCGTGAACAATGGATGCGCCCTGGAAATGAGGGCCGCAGGCAGCCACGTGCAGCACCAGAAGCAGGGGGCCCGGCGGGAAGGACTCCTCGGCGAGGTCCGGATCAGGCTTGAAAAAATTGAAATGGGTCGCCTCGGCCCTATCCCGGGACTGAAGCCCGGATTCGCCCTCGCCCTCTTCGGCCTCCAGGTCCCCCTCATCCCGACCCCAGACCCCCAGGCGTGGCTCCCGCTTGGTATCAATCTTGTCGTGGTGGGTCTTGAGTTCCCAGCCTTCGGCATCCGGACCCTGGCGACCCAGGTCATCAGGGTCCTCTGGCTCCGCGTCCTGGTCCCGGTGGCGGCGACGTTGCTCCCAATAGTAGAGCCCGGCGATGACCAGGGCGCCAAGCACGGCGAGGATGATGCGGAGTAAATCGGCGTCCATGGGCTGCTCGGATATGGATGCGGAGGTTAATAAAGGGATTTAAAGTATAACCCGGATCGGCCATGGCGACAGTTTCACCAAAGGCAAAGCCAAGCCCAGATATCGCGAGCCTGGTTCACCCTCCCCGCGAGTCTCAACCGCCAGGACTGGGCCTGCGCGAAGGCGGATCGGCAAGCCAGCGGGAAAGCGTAGGGTCCCAATTGGGGTTAACAGGCGCCAATATTGGCCGTTAACACATCCATCGGCAAGTAAAAGCCGTAAGATGTCAGCCTTCGACGCGCCTCATGCCAGCCCCTTTTCAGCACCTGCCCCGCCATGCCCGACTTCTTTGCCACCGCCCCCCGGCACCTGGAATCCCTGCTTGCCGATGAGTTGCGCGACCTCGGCCTCCCCTCGGCCAAGGAGGCCCGGGGGGGTGCCCGCTTCTCAGGCTCGGTCGCGGACGCCTACCGCGCATGTCTCTGGTCGCGGGTCGCCAACCGGGTGCTGCTGCCGCTGACCAGCTTCCCGGCCACTGACAGCGATAGCCTTTACGCCGGGGCCAGCGCCCTGCCCTGGGAGGAGCATCTCCCCCTGCGGGGCACCTTCGCTATCCAGTTCGACGGAGCGGAGGGCGGCATCAGCCACAGCCAATTTGGGGCCTTGCGGGTCAAGGACGCCATCGTCGATCGCTTCCGTTCCCGGGTTGGCGAGCGTCCCAGCGTGGACCGGGAGCGGCCGGACCTGCGGGTCCAGGCCTATCTGCATCGCGGTCAGGTGACCCTCAGCCTGGACCTGTCGGGCGACTCGCTGCACCTGCGAGGCTACCGCCATCAGGGCAGCGCCGCGCCCCTCAAGGAAAATCTGGCGGCCGCCATCCTGTTGCGTTCGGCCTGGCCGGCCATGGCCCGGGAGGGCGCCGCCCTCCTCGATCCCCTATGCGGCTCTGGCACCCTCTGCATCGAGGGCGCCCTGATAGCCGCCGACATCGCCCCCGGCCTCGCCCGCCTCCATTGGGGGATGACCGGCTGGCTGGGGCATGAAGCGGGCCCCTGGCGGGAACTTCTGGCGGAGGCGGAGGAGCGCCGGGCCCTGGGTTTGGCGCGGTTCGACGCCATCAAGGCCTCGATCCGGGGCTACGACCGGGACCCGGCCGCGATCCGCGTGGCCCTCGACAATCTTGAGCGCGCCGGGCTGGCGGGCAGGGTCCACTTCGAGCGCCGCGACCTGAGTCAGGCCAACCCGGGTCGCGAGGGGGATCTGGGCCTGGTGGTGGCGAATCCGCCCTACGGCGAACGCCTGGGCGAAGCCGAGGAGCTGACGGGTCTTTACGGTCTGCTGGGCACAGTGCTCCGCGAGCGATTTCGCGGCTGGCAGGCCGCCGTCCTCATGGGGAACCCGGACCTGGGGCGGCGGATGGGCCTGCGGGCCAAGGGTTATCACAGCCTCTACAATGGCCCCATCCCCTGCCGGCTGCTCCATTTTGAGGTCAAGGAGGAGAATTTCGTCTCCGACCAGCCCCGCCCGCTGCCGGTGACGGACCGGGGGCCTGGCGCCGCGATGCTGGCCAACCGGCTGCGCAAGAATCTTAAAAATCTGGAGAAATGGCGACGGCGCGAGCAGGTGGACTGCTATCGGCTCTACGACGCCGACCTGCCGGAATACGCCCTCGCCCTGGACCTCTACGAGACCCGGACGGGCGAACGCCTCGCCAATGTCCAGGAATACGAGGCTCCCTCCAGCATCGACCCCCTGGACGCGCGGCGCCGGTTACGGGAGGCCCTGGGCGTCATCGCGGAGGTCCTGGAGATCCCCGCCACGCAGATCTTCTTTCGCGTCCGCCGGCGGCAGAAGGGTAAGGATCAGTACCAACGCCTCGACAGCCAGCGCCGCTTCTTCCAAGTTCAGGAAAGAGGACTGAATTTTCTCATCAACTTCGAGGACTACCTGGATACGGGCCTCTTCCTGGACCATCGCGAGGTGCGCCGCCTGATTGGGGAACTGGCGGCGGGGCGGCGCTTCCTGAATCTCTTCGGCTACACCGGCGCTGCCAGCGTCCATGCCGCCGCTGGGGGCGCCTTGGCCACCACCACGGTGGATCTGTCGCGCACCTATCTGGATTGGGCGGGTCGCAATCTCGTCCTTAATGGTTTTGGCGGGCGCGACCATGAACTGATCCAGGCGGATTGCATGCACTGGCCGCGCGACGAAGCCGGCCGGCGGCGCTGGGGTCTGATCCTGCTGGACCCGCCCAGCTTCTCCACATCCAAGCGCATGACCGCCACCCTGGACGTCCAGCGGGATCAGGTGGCCTTGATCCAGGATGCCCTCCGGCTCCTGGAGCCCGGCGGCATCCTCATCTTTTCCAACAATCTGCGCCGCTTTCAACTGGATCGGGAGGCCCTCGACAGTTGGGGGGCCCTGGAGATCACGAATATCACCGCCGCGACCCTGCCCAAGGACTTCGCCCGCAATCCGCGCATTCACAACGTCTGGCGGATCGAATGGCGCCCGTGACGGGGGGCCTCAGGGCTCCAGGTTACGCTCCAGCCATTCCCGGAGTTCCTGAAACTCGTTGAGACAATCCAGGGGCTCATGGCGGAGCAGGCGTTCCGGGTGATGGACGCCATAGGCGACCGCCAGGGCCGCCACGCCCGCGTTGCGGGCCATCTCCATGTCAAATTCCGTGTCGCCGATCATGAGGGTCTCGGACCGGTCCGTCCCCAATTCAGCCATGACCTGCAGCAGCATCTCCGGATGGGGTTTGGAGAAGGTCTCGTCGGCACAGCGGGTGGCATGAAAGTGACTCCGCAGCCCCGTGCTCGTCAGGGCGGACTCCAGACCGCGCCGACTCTTGCCGGTCGCCACCGCCAGCAGCAGGCCACGGGCATTGAGATCCTGCAGCAGCTCGCGGGCGCCCGGAAAGAGATGGGACTCGGTCTCCTGGCCACCGAGAAAGTGGAAGCGGTAGCGATCGACCAGTTCGCGCCGCTGGAGGACGCTCCCGTCCGGCCAGAGCATGGTCATGGCCTCCTCCAGCCCGAGGCCGATCACCTCGCGGGCAATCTCCCGGGGCGGCGGCATCTCGCCAAGATCCGCGAAGGCGGACTGGATGCAGGCCACGATCCGTGCCTCCGAATCCATGAGGGTTCCGTCCCAGTCAAAGACAAGCAATTTGTACGACATGGCGAAAATGCCTGATCAGCGGGGAATGGCGTTAATACGGCAAGAAGCGTGCAAAGAGGAAGACCGCTGGTGAAAACGCCAGGTACGGCGCCTAGGGACCAATCTTGGGATGCTAGGATAATCCCTAGGGCCGCCTTTCCCCTACTTTTTAATTCCCTCCAGCCGCCCGAGCAGGGCCTCGAGCTCGGCGGGCAAGGGGGCCTGGAGACGCAGAGGCTTGTCCAGATGGGTTGGTTGCAGGCTCAGGGAGGCGGCATGGAGAAATAGGCGCCGGAGCCCCAGGGCGCGCAGGGCCTTGTTGGCGACCTCGTCCCCATACTTCTCGTCCCCGGCCACGGGGGCGCCCAGATGGGCGGCGTGGACACGGATCTGGTGGGTACGCCCCGTAATGAGGCGCGCCTCGACCAGATCCAGGTCGCCGAGGCGCCGCAGGCGGCGAAACAGGGTCCGCGCCGGCTTGCCCTGGGCGGTATCGACCCGCACTACCCGCTCCCCGCTCTTGAGGGTGTTCTTAAGCAGGGGGGCATCCAGGGTCATTTCGGGCCTCGGCAGGGGCCTGACCAACAGGGCCAGATAGCGCTTTTCGACGCCATTCTCCCGCATGAGGCGATGCAGATCGCGCAGGGTGCTGGCGCGCTTGGCCAGCAGCAGACAGCCGGAGGTATCACGGTCGAGGCGATGGACCAATTCCAGCTCCGCCCCGGGCCGCATCTGGCGCATGGCCTCGATGAGGCCGAAACTCAGGCCGCTGCCACCATGCACCGCCAGCCCCGCCGGTTTGTCCAGCACCAGGAGGCGCTCGTCTTCGTAGAGGATGGCGCCGGCGAGGCCACGCAGGCGGGACTCCGGCGCCTCACCCGGCGGCCGGGGCTCGACGGTACGCAGGGGTGGGATGCGCACCAGATCACCCGGTTGCAAGCGGTAGTCGGGCTTGACCCGGCCCTTGTTCACCCGGACCTCGCCGCGCCGGAGGATGCGATAGACATGACTGCGGGGTACGCCCCTGGCCCTGGCCAAGAGAAAGTTGTCGATACGCTGACCGGCAAGCTCGGCATTGATGCTGACCAGGACGACCGCCTGATGGGGGGCCTTATCCAGCATGAGGTGAGAAGCAGCAACAGCTGTGAGAGGAGATTTGGTCCATAACCTTGATTCGATTGATGCGATCGGCGATCACTGATACTATTGGAAGGCTGCGACGTACCGGCCCCTTAGCCTGGAACGGCGATGCAAACAGACGATTTCCCGGGCGATACCACATAGGCCGCCCTCCGTGCCAATCCCTCGGCGCCCCGACATACCCTTTGCCGTCGGCCGGCACCTTGCGCTAAACCAGCGGCGTCCCTTACATCAGGCGGTCGCGGATTGTACACCGAGACGGCCCCGGCGCATCGGTTTGGTTAGATTCGATTCGATTCGATTCGCCCCCATCCCAGTGCCCAGATTGCCCCAAAGGTCCAGCGCCCCCTCAGCACAGAAAGGCGCTGGTCCTAAGCGCACGGGGTTCAGACAAGGCCCCGCGACATGAAGGATCACGCGCGCCTGTCCGCGCGGCCCTTAACCGCTCGCCGCCTCACGAATGGCGGGGGCTGGAGGGCCAACGCGGCTGGACAGACCTCCGGTCATCCGTCCCCACCTCGGCGGCGATGGGCCGGCCAGAGTCCCGGTAGACCAGCGCGCCTAGCTGCGAGACAAAGAATGAAAAGAATGCTGATCAATGCAACTCAGCCGGAAGAGTTGCGGGTGGCCATTGTTGATGGCCAGAAACTCTTCAACCTGGATATCGAATCCCCGGGCCGGGAACAGAAAAAGGCCAACATTTACAAAGGCTACATCACCCGCGTCGAGCCCAGCCTCGAGGCCGCCTTCGTCGATTACGGGGCCGAGCGCCACGGCTTCCTGCCCCTCAAGGAAATCGCCCGCAGCTACTTCACCGAGGAGGCGAACAAGCCGGGCGCCCGCGTCAATATCAAGGATGCCCTCACCGAAGGCCGCGAGGTGGTGGTACAGATCGACAAGGAAGAACGCGGCAACAAGGGCGCGGCCCTCACCACCTTTGTCTCCCTGGCTGGCCGCTACCTGGTCCTGATGCCCAACAACCCGCGGGCCGGCGGCGTCTCCCGCCGCATCGAGGGCAACGAGCGCTCCGAGTTGCGCGACGCCATGAGCCAACTGCAGATCCCCGAGAACACGGGGCTCATCGTGCGCACCGCCGGCGTCGGCAAGAGCGTCGAGGAGTTGCAGTGGGATCTCAACTACCTCAACCAGCTCTGGGCGGCCATCGAGCAGTCCGCCGCCGAACGCAAAGCGCCTTACCTTATTTATCAGGAAAGCGACGTCATCATCCGTTCCATCCGTGACCACCTGCGCACGGATATTGGCGAGATCGTGGTGGATGACCGCAAGATGTACGAGAAGGCCGAGACCTTCATCCGCCAGGTCATGCCCCACAACCTGCGCAAACTGCGGCTCTACGAGGACGAGGTGCCCCTCTTCACGCGCTACCAGATTGAGAGCCAGATTGAGTCCGCCTTCCAACGGGAGGTGCGCCTACCTTCCGGGGGCTCCATCGTCATCGACCATACGGAGGCCCTGACCTCCATCGACATCAACTCGGCCCGGGCCACCAAGGGCGCCGACATCGAGGAGACGGCCCTTAACACCAACCTAGAGGCCGCCGACGAGATCGCCCGCCAGTTGCGGCTGCGCGACCTCGGCGGCCTCTTCGTCGTCGATTTCATCGACATGACCCCGGCGCGCAACCAGCGCGAGGTAGAAAACCGCTTGCGCGACGCCATGAAGGAGGACCGCGCCCGGGTCCAACTCGGCCGTATCTCCCGCTTCGGCCTCATGGAGATGTCCCGCCAGCGCCTGCGCCCCTCCCTAGGCGAATCCAGCCAACTCGTGTGCCCGCGTTGCAAGGGCCAAGGCACCATCCGCGGCGTCGAGTCCCTCGCCCTCTCCATCCTCCGCATTCTGGAGGAGGAGGCCATGAAGGAGAACACGGAGCGCATCCTGGCCGAGTTGCCCGTGGACGTTGCCACCTTCCTCCTCAATGAAAAGCGCCGTGCCATCCTCGAAATCGAGAAGCGCCAGCGCCTGAGCGTCCTACTCCTGCCCAGCGCGCACCTAGAGACACCGGACTACCGCATCGAACGGGTTCGCACCCAGGATGCGGAACGGCTGACCCCCGATCAGCCCAGTTATCAACTGGTGGGTAAGATCGAGGAGCGACATGTGGAACTGGGACGCACCGCTGAGCCGGTACGCGTCGAGGAACCTGCTATCAAGCAACTCGCCCCCTCGGAGCCAGCTCCGCCGCCCCGGCGCCAGGAACAGCCACCCCTGCCGGCCCAGCCAGCCCAGGAACAACGGCAGCCGGAAAGCCTGCTCAAGCGGCTCTGGACCAACCTGTTCGCCCCGCGCCATGCCGAGGAACCTGCCCCGGTGCCAGCGCCGTTGCCCACCGCCCGGCCCGAGCCTCCGCGGCGGACCAGACCCGCCCCGCGGCCAGCCACCTCATCCCGACCGGCGGAATCCCAGCCGCAGTCGAGCCGAACCCCCACTGGCGGCAGTGACCGGGATGCCTCCCGGCAACGTCCGGCGCAACAACCCGCCAGGCGCAACGAACCACGCCGCGAAGAAGCACGTCGTGAGGAACCCAGACGCGAGGAACCCCGGCGGGACGATGTGAAGCGCGGGGAAACCCGGCGCGAGGAACCTCGACGCGATGAGGTTCGGCGTGACGAGCCCAGACGCGAGGACCCCCGGAGAGATGAATCCCGGCGTGAAGAGGCCTTTGGTCCCAGGCCTCTGACCGGTGGTCCTCAGTCACGCCCCCAGCCCCCCGCCACTCCGGCTAGTGATGAGCAGCCCCCCGCTCCACCGACCCCGGCCAGGGTCGAGGGCGGGGACAGCGGCGAGGGCGGCGGCGAAACCCGGCGCAGCTCCCGGCGCGGGGGTCGCGGTCGCGGCCGTCGCGGCGGCGAGGCGCGCCGCCCCGAGGACGCCACCACTCCGGCTGCCACCATGGAGGAAAGCGATGCCCTGGACTTTTTTGACTGGGATCTCATCCCGGCGGATGCCACCTCCCAGCCTCTGACCAGGCCTAACCAGCCCGCAACCGCCCTTGCGCTCCAGGAGCAGGCCCCAAGAAGGCCCCAACAAAACCTCCTGGATGAGGAAGAGACCCGCGAACACCGGCCAGAGTCCCCGGAGGCCGAGGCACCGAGGCCCGCCCGGGAGGAAGAGCCAAGGCTTATCCCCGAAGCTATGCCGCCCACCCCAAGGACCGAGCGCCCGGCTGCCCAACCGGTGGTTGGCGAGGCAACCTCGAAGGACGAAGCTGAATCCGAGCCCACCCCGACCCCGATCGAGGAGGGCGCGGAAGCCCCCAGCAAACCCCGCTCCCGGCGGCGTCGCGGCGGACGTGGCCGGCGTGGACGTGGCAATAGCGGCGAGGCCAGCCAGGATGAGCCCGACCAGGATGAAGTCGGCGAAGACGAGGATCAGCCCGAGGCCAGCGCGGCCGAGGATCTGACCGCGACCCGGCCCACGGCGGCACCCATACCCGCCCCCCCCCCCCAGGTCCAGCCGCTCGAGTTTGCCGAGACCCCGAGGGAGGCCGAGACCCCGGTCATCCCGGAGCAGCTGGCGCTCGTCGCCGAGGAGCCGACGGCCCCGGTCAAAATACCGGCCAAGTCGAAAGCCAAAACGGCCCCGGAGCCCGTCTCGCCCGAACCCGAGACCACAGCTTCCAGTCCGGCCCCGAGCCCCCGACGCCGCCGCGCCGCCACCGAGGTCGCCGATGAGGCTGAGCAGGCCGTCGAGACCGAGGACCAGGCAGCAGCCCCCCCCGCCGTTCGGGCCGTGAAGGAGCCCCCCGTCGCTCCTGCTGAGCCAGTCATGGCCCTGGCGGCAGTCCAAGCCGAGCCCAGCCCGGTTAGCGGGGAGCCCGAGCCCGAAATCCTGGCTGAAAAGGCCAAGACCCCCGCGCCCAGGAAGTCACCCAAGCCCCTCGTGGAGGCCGAATCCATCAGCCCGGACGACGGAGTCCCGGCACACGACACCCCACCCCAGGCCAAGGTGGAAGAGGTTAAGGTGAAGACCTCCAAGGTTAGCGAGCCCCCGGCAACCAAAGCGCCCAAGACCCCCAAGGCCCCTAAGGCGGAACCCGCGGCCAGCGAGCCGAAAGTCGCCGATCGGTCTAGCGGAGAAGCGGGAGACGGCGACTAGGTAGGAGCAGATCCCTGGACCCCAGACGGCAAGGACGCCGGCGGGTTCAGGCTCTCATCGCTGCTCGTCCCCACAGCCCAGTTGGGTCCTCCTTGAAGGGTGTCCTGGAACTCGCGGCGGTGGTGCCGGTGGCCCCCAAAACCGACCCACCTGGGCCCAACTCTTTTGACCTGTCCCAGGCCAGGGGTAAGGGCCGCCGGGTTCGGCGGGGTCGGGCCTTGGGCCCCAATCACCGCCAGCGCTGGCGAATATCCTCCAGCAGTCCCAAGGCGGCGGCCTCCACCAGATCGAATACCTGCTCGAAGCCCCGGGGGCCCCCATAATAGGGATCAGGCACCTCGCGAATGCCGTAATCCGGGGCGAAGTCCATGAAGAGTCTTAATTTGCCGCGATGTACCGGAGGACAGATGGTCCTGAGGGCCTGATAGTTTTCCTGGTCCATGGCCAGAATATAATCGAAGAGGTCGAAATCCTCCCGGGCCACGCGCCGGGCGCGCAAATCACTCAGATCAATCCCCCGCCTCAGCGCCGTCTCCCGCGCCCGTTCGTCGGGGGGCTCACCAATGTGATAGCCGTGGGTACCGGCGGAATCGGTCGCGATCATTTCATCGCACCCCTCCCCTCGCACCAAATGCCGGAAGACGCCCTCCGCCGTGGGAGAACGACAGATATTACCCATGCACACGAACAGAATCCGCACCCTCGTCGCTTCGCTCATGGCAGCTGCCTCTCGCGGTTGAATCTCAACCAGGATCATAGCATCGACGCCGAATTGAACAAGAACCCAGGACAGGCCCGAGGCGCCTCCTCCCTGGCCCACATCCAGGCTCCATCCGGGTGCCACCAGCAGGCCTCTGGCACCCTTGAAGTGCGGTTCGAGCGTTGCTAGGAAGAGGAGACACCAGGACATCAGATAACCTTGGCCATCGGGAGATTAGCAGCGCCTACGATCTTGGGCCGCAATTAGTATACAAGCTACTGTTAATATTATAATTCCTGGTAACCCCCTCGCCTATACAGGGGTCAACCACAAGGAGGTATCGCAAGCATGGCACGGATTCTGCTAATTATAAAGCGAGGCACAGTCTTGTTCCGACACCTCCGTTCTCGAACCTCCTCAGTGGTGAATTACCCCGCCTTTACGGCGGGGTTTTTTTATGGGTGCGCGGCTATTCCACCACCAGAATCTCAAAGCT
Source organism: Chromatiaceae bacterium (assembly GCA_044228695.1). Classification (GTDB taxonomy): domain Bacteria; phylum Pseudomonadota; class Gammaproteobacteria; order Chromatiales; family Chromatiaceae; genus M0108. The sequence continues at coordinate 49,755 of JBGAUK010000005.1, forward strand.
GGGAGGGTTCTGGATGTGTTTCTTGACGGCGCACAGCTCGATGGACTTGAGGATGCTGGAGCGATACTTGTCCGGGAAGCCCGCGGGCAACCGTAATTGGTAGCGCACGCTGGCGGCCAGGGGATTGGCCGCATCCCGATCCCAGTCCAGGCTCAAGGCCAGGCCCTCGGTCGCCAAGTCGCGAGAGGCGCAGAAATTGAGGGCATAGATGCCCGCGCAGGCCGCCATCGAACTCAAAAAGAGGTCGAAGGGCTCGGGGGCACTCGCCTCCCCTCCCCCCTTGACGGACTGATCGGTATGGATCTCAAACTCGCGAACGCGGACATCCACCCGCTTTCCGCCCGGAAATGAGACTTCAAGATGCTCGCTCATGGACAAACTCCGCTGTATCGAAAGAGCCCGGGGGCTCAATGAGGAAATAGACTGATGAAGCCGACCACGGCGCCAGTGAAGCTGGTCGCCAGGGTACCTGCGACGATGGAACGGGGCCCCAGGGCCGTGATCTCGGCGCGGCGCTCGGGCACCATGGCGCCCATGCCGCCGATGAGGATGCCCAGGCTGCCGAGATTGGCGAAGCCGCACAAGGCGTAGGTCATGATGAGCCGCGACCGATCGCTCAAGGCCCCCTCGGGCAGACCCGCCAGTTCAATATAGGCCAGAAACTCGTTCAGGATGGTCTTGACGCCCATGAGGCCGCCGGCCGTGACCGCCTCGCTTGCGGGAATACCCATCAACCAGGTCAGGGGTGCCAGGACCCAGCCCAGCAGGCGCTGGAGACTGATCGCCTCGCCACCCAAGGCCGGCAGTAAGCCGAGGAACTGGTTGACCAAGGCCACTAGGGCCACCAGGACCACCAACATGGCTACGATATTGACCAGCAACCCAACTCCGTCCAGGGTGCCCCGGGCAATGGCATCCAGGCTACTGGAATCCTGTCGGGGGGGTTCCCAATGGACGCCGTCGTCATCCCCGTCGGTCGCGGGGATCATGATCCGCGCCACCATGACGGCGGCGGGGGCACTGATGATGGAGGCGATCAGGAGTTGCCCCAAGGCATCGGGGATGACCGTTGACAAGATACTGGCATAGATGACCATGATGGTCCCGGCGATCGTCGCCATACCCGCAGTCATGATAAGAAAGAGATCGCTGCGCGAAACCTTCATCAGATAGGGCTTGATCAGCAGGGGCGATTCCACATGGCCCAGGAAGATGTTGGCCGCCACCCCCACCCCCGCGGCACCGCCCAAGCCCAGGGTCTTGCGCAACAGCCAGGCGAAACCCCGCACCACCCAGGGCAGTACCCGCCAGTGAAAGAGCAAGGCCGAGAGGGCACTGACCACCAGCACCATGGGCAGGGCCTGGAAGGCGAAAACAAAGGAACTGGCTCCGGCCCGGACCGCGAAGGGCAAGTCGCCCCCGCCCACATAGCCAAAGACGAAGCTAGTGCCCGCGCGGGTCGCCGCCTCCAGGCTGGTTACCAGTTCGTTCAAGATCAGGAAGAAATGGCGGAACAACGGAATTTCCAACAGCAGCAGGGCGATAAAGAACTGGAGGGCCAGGGCCACCAGGGCTGGAAGGTAATGCACAGCCCGCCGGTTTTCACTGAACAGCCAGGTCAACAGAAAAAGGCCCACAAACCCGATCAAACTCTGCGACCACATAGTAATATTGCAACTCCTAATGCCCATTCCGGGCTGTCATACCAAAAATCCTAGAGGCGGCTAGGAGGATGCCCGTTCGGAAAGACGGCGACGTTCCTCGGTATCAACCACTGGCCTATTCTTTAACACCCGGAACATCTTCGTCGTGATGAAGAAATACAACATAAAAACAATCATAAAGGCATAGAAACGCAAATATTCAGGTACCCCTAACCACTGGGCCAGGACACCCAGCCCCCCCAAACAAAAGGCGATAAGCAGTAGGATGGCAACGCCCCGAACCTCGGACCACCCATAGCCGAGCAACAGAAAGTGCAGGTGTTGACGGTCGGCGGCAAAGGGGCTGTGACCGGCCATCAGGCGGCGAACCATCACCGCCACCGTATCCATGAGCGGGAGTGCCAGAATCCAAACGGCCGTGATCGGGTCCATTTCCCGCGGCTCCCCCTGAGACATCCGTATCAGGAACCAGGCCAACACATAGCCCAGCAAATTACTGCCGGCATCGCCCATGAAGACGCTGGCCCGCGCTCGCCAGGGATGACGCAGGTTAAAGGGGAGAAAGCCCGCAACGGCCATGGCCAGGATCAGCAGGGACTCGAGTCGTGCCTCGATGCGGATGGGGGCATGGAGACCCAGCAGCAGCAGCCAGCCGGTGGCTATCAGGGCCTGACCGCCGGCGAGCCCATCCATCCCCTCTATCATGTTGAAGGCATTGACCAGACCAACGACGGCAAAGATGGTAAAGAGCCAAGCCGCATGCGTCAGGAGGATATCGCCCGACCCCAGGAGATTGCCCAGGTTGGTCAGCACCGTGTGGTCGGCCAGCCCCATCACCAGGACGGCCAGGACTTGGAACAGGAGGCGGAACCAGGGACTGAGGGGATGGATATCGTCCAGGAGACCGAGGAGGGTCATGAGGGTCATGCCGCCCAGCAGAAACCCATAATCGGGAAGTGATTCTGGTTTGAGCAGCAGGCCGGTGGTGAAGGCGGCCCAGATGGCGATGCCACCGACCAGGGGCACGGGCTGACGATGGTGTTTACGGGTCGAGGGTAGATCGAGAAGTCCCCACCTGCCGGCCGGCCCGGCCAGCAGCCGGATCAAGCCCGCGCTCAGCAAGAGAACACCCGCGAGAAGCCAGCTCAGATGCGCCCCGATATTCATCGAGCTTCCAGGGATAGCGCCCGCCCCGCTGACCATAGCCAGGCGCGGGTAAGACAGGCTAATCGGGCCATCAGTCCCACAGCTTCTTCAGCAAGTCGCTGATCTCGGGCTGTTTGCGAACCATGAGACCTTCCCCAAGCGGAGGGAGCTGCCCATTTCTTCAGGACCAAAGGGCCAGGCCGGCCCCTTGCCGGCGCAGCAGCTCTTGTTGAAAGGCCGGTGGGCCATGGCCGAATACCTGCTGCTGTTCCTGATATTCGCCCCCCACCAGGATCTGCTCGGTGTGGACGAGGGGGCGCCGGTGGGTCTCGGCAAAGTTGCGCAGCCAGGCCAGTGCCCGGGGCGGTATGCGCTTGCCCACGGGCACGGCGAGATCGACGGGTACGCCCTGCCATTGGAATTTATTGAAGAGGACGATCACCCGCGCATTGTCCGGCTTCATCCAATCCGGAAGCGGACTGGCAGCGATGATCCAGCCGCACGAAAAGTTGACGCAGGGATCGATGGGGCGATTGGGATAATCATCACACCCCTGGCGGGTGCTATGGGGGCAGGGATGACCGGGGAAGACGGGGACACCCTGAATCGTCATTCTGACCCAGCCATCGCAGCAGGCGGTGCAAGGCTGGCAACTTCTGTTTTTCATGGCTGCCAGTCCCCATCAGTGTCCAGCGATCCGCCCAAGGCCGCTTGACCGCGCCCCAAGAAGTCCAGGAGGCGCTGGACATCGGCGGCGGTATCCACCCCGGGGCCGGGTTCCTCGGTAGCCAGACCGACATGGATGCCCTCGCCGTGCCAGAGAACCCGCAACTGCTCAAGGGATTCGGCCAGTTCCAGGGGGGCGGGCGGCCAGGCCACAAAGCGCGCCAGAAAGGCGGCGCGGTAGGCGTAGAGGCCGATATGGCGCAGAAAGCCCCCCCCCGGCGGTAGGGCCTGCCGTCCGCCCTGAAATTCGTCGCGATGCCAGGGGATGGGGGCCCGGGAGAAATAGAGGGCGTAGCCCTGGGCGTCGGTCACCACCTTGACCACGTGGGGATCGAAGAGGGTCCCGGCATCCTGAATGGGATAGGCCAGGGTCGCCATACCGACACGCTCATGGCCGGCCAGACCCGCCGCCACCTGATCCACCAGGGCGGGGGGCATGCCCGCCTCGTCACCCTGGAGGTTGACGACCAGGGTCTCGTCGGGCCAGCCACGCAGGGCGATGACCTCGGCCAGGCGGTCGGTGCCGCTGCGATGATCGGCGCGGGTCATGACCACCTCGGCGCCAAAGGCCTGGCAGGCGGCGGCGATACGCTCGTCGTCCGTGGCGATCAGGATCTCCGCCGCCGCCGTGGCCTGGGCACGCTCATAAACATGCCGGATCAGGGGTTTGCCCGCGATCTCCAGCAAGGGCTTACCCGGCAAGCGCGAGGCCGCATAACGTGCCGGGATGACGACCTTGAAGGGCAAGCGGGGCACCGCCAGCGAATCTGTCCCCCGAGTTCCCGGCACGGTCCCGCCCCCGGTCTCGGCCAACCCCGCCGCGCTCAAGCCCTGGGCACCTCTTCATCGGCGGGCAGTTCCCGCGCCTCCTCCTCCAGCATGACGGGGATATCGTCACGGATGGGGAAGGCCAGACGATCGGCGCGGCAGAGCAACTCGGCGGCGGCCTTATCAAAATAGAGAGGCCCCTTGCAGAGGGGACAGACCAGAATATCCAGGAGTTTCTTATCCATTCTTCAGACCTTTCAAGGCTGCGGACAATTGACGCTCGAAGGCGGCGCTCGGGACCGCCTCCACGGGCAGAAACCAATGCTCGTCCCCGGGGAAGGGCTCGCACTTGACCGCATCCTTCTCGGTCATGATGAGTGGCCCCGGGGGCCAGGTGGCGACATCGGCAGCGGTGAAACCATGGTGATCCGGGTAGGGGCGCTCGTCCAGATGCAGGCCAGCCCGGCGGAGCAGGGCGAAAAAGCGCTCCGGGTTGCCGATCCCCGCCACCGCCGTCACCCGCTGGCGCTTGAAGCGGGCCAGGGCCCGGGTCCGGGTCGGATGACGCAGATTCACCAGGTCCCCCGGTCGCAGGGCCAGGGGCTCGGCACCGGGCCAGGCCCCCCCGGTAGAGACCTTGAGCTTGATGTCCCGGCCGCGGGAGACCGGCTCGCGCAAGGGCCCCGCGGGCAGACAGAAGCCGTTGCCAAAGCCGCGGGCGCCATCGATGACAAGGATCTCCAGATCACGCTGGAGCCGATAATGCTGCAGGCCATCATCGCCCAGGATGATATCGCAAGCGCCCCCTTCCAACAGCAGCCGCCCCGCCGCCACCCGATCCGGCCCCGCCACCACCGGCGCGCCGGAGCGGCGAGCCAGGAGCACGGCCTCGTCGCCCAGTTCCCGGGGATCGCTCTGGGCCGTCACCCAGCGTGGCCAGTCCCGGGCCGAGCCGCCATAGCCGCGCAGGACGATGCCGGGATGCCAGCCCTGGCGGCGCAAAAAGTCGCTCAGCCAGAGCACCAGGGGCGTCTTGCCCGTGCCGCCAACCGTGAGATTGCCCACCAGGATGACGGGGACTGGCAGCCGCACGCTCGCCAGCCAACCGCGCCGGAAGGCCCATCGCCGCCCCGCGACCACCAGCCGGTAGAGACCGGACAGGGGCACCAGGGACCGGGACAGCCAGTGGCGGCCATACCAGATAGCTTCCAGCTTCATGGCGCCGGGTCCGATGGAGCGTCGTTGAACTGCATCCGGTGCAGCCGGGCGTAATGGCCATCCAGGGCGAGCAGGTCGGCATGGCTCCCAGTCTCCACGACCCGGCCCTGGTCCAGAACCAGGATGCGATTCGCACGCTCGATGGTGGTGAGACGATGGGCAATCACCAGGGTGGTGCGATTGCTCATTAGTCGTTCCAGGGCCGCCTGAATATGGCGCTCGGCCTCGCTGTCCAGGGCCGAGGTGGCCTCGTCCAGGATGAGGATGGGGGCGTCCTTGAGCATGGCGCGGGCGATGGCCAGGCGCTGACGCTGGCCCCCGGACAGCAGGATGCCCCGATCCCCGACCAGGGTGTCGAAACCCTCCGGCAGTTCCTGGATGAATTCCAGGGCATGGGCCGCCTCCGCCACCGCCTCCAGGGTCGCCTGATCGACCGGACCCGGGTGACCATAGGCGATGTTATTGCGAATGCTGTCGTTGAACAGCACCACCTCCTGGGTCACCAGGGAAATCTGAGCCCTCAGGCTGGCGAGGGTCAGTTCATGGGTGGGGATGCCATCGATGAGGATTTCGCCCGCGAGGGGGTCGTAAAAGCGCGGCAGCAGACTGGCGAGGGTCGATTTACCGCTACCCGACCGACCGACCAGGGCCAGGGTCTCCCCGGGCTCGATCACCAGATCCAGGTCCCGCAGCACGGGACCCTTGTCCGCGTCATAGACGTGGGTCAGGCCACGAATTTCCACCCGCCCCTGAGCCCGGTCCAGGGTGCGGAAACCGGTATCGACCTCGGCGGGCGAATCGATCAGCTCAAAGAGGCTGTCGGCGGCGATGATACCCCGTTGCAACTGGTTGTTGATCCCCGTCAGGCTCTTGATCGGCTGGAGCAGCAGGCCCATGGCCAGGATAAAGGACATAAAGGTGCCGACCGAAATGTCTTCCCGCAGTCCCTGCATGGTCGAGAGGTAGATGATGACCGCGATGGCGATGGCGGAAACCAGTTGCACCAGGGGCACGCTGATGGCGTTGGTGGCCACCATCTTCATCTGCAGGGAGCGCGTCTTTTCGTTGACGAAGCTGAAACGCTCCGCCGCCCGGGCCTGGCCCCCAAAGGCCTTGACGACCCGATGGCCATCGATGGCCTCCTGGGCCACATGGGTCAGTTCCCCCACCCGGTCCTGGATGCGCTTGCTGTGGCGGCGAAAGTGCTGGCTGGCGTAGCGAATGGAGATGCCCATGGCGGGACCCACCAGCAGAAAGATGGCCGAGAGCATGACGTTGATATAAAGCATGTAGGCCACCAGGCCGATGACGGTCAGGCCATCGCGGATGATGGTGGTGACGGCGGTCGTGGCGGCATCGGCGACGTTCTCGACGTTATAGGTCAGCTTGGCCAGGATCTGCCCCGTGCTCTGCGTATCGAAATAGCTAGCGGGCGATCGCAGCAGGTGCTCGAACATCTCCTGGCGCAGGTCGGCCACCACCCGCCGCCCCACCCATTGGAGACAATAGGTATTGATGAAGCCGGCGATGCCGCGCACCAAAAAGATGCCTAGCAGAATCAGGGGCATGGACTTGACCACCTCCGCATCCCGGTCGATGAAGGTGCCATCCAGCAGAGGCTTCATCATAGCCGCGAAGAGGGGCTCGGTGGCGGCATAGAAGACCATGCCCACGGCGGAGACGGCGAACATGCGCCAATAAGGCTTGGCGTAACCAATCAGACGCACATAGATGCTTCGGGCCGAGCCGGGGGCCAGGACATCGGGGCGGTTCATGGTGCCTCTGGCGTCCGGCTCGCGGCAAAGGAGAAGCGCGTCAGCCCGAGCTGGCTGGACACGTCCAGGGCGGTCATGACGGCCTGGTGGGGTGTCTTGGCATCGGCCATCAGCACTAGGGGCAGGTCCCCTTGCGCCCGGTCATCATCCGCCTCTGACCGGGCCTGGCCGATGGCTTCCCCCAGGGCCTTGCGCAGGGTGTCAGGCTGGGTGTCCGCGACCTGGCGGTCGTTGACATAGAAGACACCGCTGGCGTCGATGACCAGGGTCAGGGCCCGCGACTCAGCCGCCGCCGGGCTCTGGGCCTGGGGCAACTGGACCTTGATGCCTACCTCATCCTTGAAGGTCGTGGTCACCATGAAGAAGATGAGCAGCAGGAAGACGACGTCGATCAGGGGCGCCAGATTGATATCCGGTGGCTCGGGACGCTGGGGACGCAGATTCACGCCACCGCCTCCGGCAGGGCCTCGCGTTCGCCCTTGATGACCTCTACCAGGTTGAGGGCCTCCTCCTCCATGGCCAGGGCGAACTGGTTGACGCGACCGTTGAAATAGCGATGGAACATGAGGCTGGGGATGGCCACCGTCAGACCCGCCGCCGTGGTCAGCAGGGCCTCGGAGATGCCGCCGGCGAGGACACCCGGATTGCCAACGCCCGCGTCGATGATGACGGTAAAGATATCGATCATGCCAAAGACGGTGCCCAGCAGGCCCAGCAAGGGCGACACCGAGGCAATGGTGCCCAGGGTGTTGAGGTAACGCTCCAGCTTGGCCACCACCTGACGGCCCACGTCATTGATGGCCTCCTTCATGACCTCCCGCGAGTGATTACGGTTGACCAGGCCGGCGCTCAGGAGCCGTCCCAGGGGGGAGCCCTGGGCCAAGGCCTGGATCCGCTCCGGGGTCAGGGCCTGATCACGCTGCCACTGCCAGACCTGCTCCATCAGCCCCGGCGGCATGACCCGGCGGCGGCGCAGACTCCAGAGGCGCTCCAGAATGATGGCCATGGCGACCACGGAACAGGCCAGGATGGGCCACATCAGCCAGCCACCGGCCCTCATCAACTCCAACACGGGTTACTCACCTCTCGGAGACGCCTTGCACTGGGCGGCATGATACCCCAAGCCGGTCGCCGGAACCCGGCTACCTCTCGCCCGGGGGTCCCCAGGACCAGAGGCGCGGATGGGCCTCGCGATACAGATCGGGACCCTCCAGACCCGCAGCGGTCAGGACGAAACCGATGGCCCCGGCCTCCGCCGTGTTTAGTTCCCGGGCACCGACGGCGGCTACCCGCTCCCGTACCCGGGCGGAAGGGAAGCCGAAGCGATTGGCAAAGCCGCTGGCATAGAGCACCCAAACCGGCGTCACGGCCGCCAGGAATTCGCGGCTGCTGGAGGTATTGCTGCCGTGGTGGCCGGCCACCAGCAGGGGCGTGGTCAGACCCCCACGTCGCGCCAGTTGCCTTTCTGGGGCCTGACCCAGGTCACCCGGCACCAGCAGGCTGGCACCCTGGGTGGCCACGCGCAGCACGCAAGAGCTATCGTTACCCTCCAACCCGGCCTGGAAGGGATATAGCACCGCGAAGTCCACCCCATCCCAGGTCCAGCCCTGGCCAGCGAGACAGGGTTCGGCCCGGGGATCGGCCATTTCACCCGGCTCACCCGCCAGGATCCGGTCGATCGGCAGCTGGGCGGCCAGGCCCGGGAAGCCGCCGACATGGTCCTGATCCGCATGGCTCAGGACCAGGGTATCGATGCGGCGCACCCCCTGCTCCCGCAGGTAGGGCACCACGACGGCCTCGCCCGTGTTGAATCCGCCCAGGAAGGCCGGACCCGTATCGAAGACCAGGACATGATGGGCGGTGCGGATCACGGCGGAGAGCCCCTGCCCCACGTCGAGTAACCGCAGCCAGGCCTCGCCGGTGGCCGGCGCGGGCGGGGTCAGCAGCCCGAGGGGCAGCAGCAGGGGCAGACCCAGCCAGCGCCCTGGGAGCCCCCGAGGCGCCAACAGCAACAGTGCCCCGCCGAAGGCCGCCACCCAGGCCCAGTCCGGCCGCGCCCCAATGCCCACCGAGGCCCAGGGCCAGGCCGCGATCGCCGTCAGGCCATCCAGCAGCCAGGCCAGCAGGGCGGCGGTCCAGACGAGGGGGGTCGCGATCCCGGTGATCAACAGCAGGGCCGCCGCGATCAACACCAGCGGCAACAGCAGGCCAAAGAGGGGGATCGCCACCAGGTTGACCATGGGGGAGACCATCGAGGCCCGACTGAAGAGCAACAGCAGGAGGGGCAGAAAGCCCAGGGTCGCCACCCACTGCGCCTGACCCCAGCGCCGCCACAGGCCCTCCAGGGCCAGCCGGTTGCCGAGGCCATAGATGAGGGCCGCCACCCCGCCGAAGGACAGCCAGAGCCCGTAACTCAGGGCCTCCGTCGGGTCCAGCAGCAGGACCGCCGCCAGGGCGAAGGTCAGGCCCGTCCAGGGCCGGGGGGTGCGGGACCAGAGGAGGGCCACCAACACCACCGACAACATGATCAGGGAACGCTGGGTGCAGACGGCGAAGCCCGCCAGGGCGCTGTAGATGAGGGCCGCCACCAGCCCCCCCAGGGCCCCCGCCCGCGGCGCCGCCAGTCGGGCCACCAGCCAGGGCGAGCGCGACCAGGACCAGCGGGTCAGAAAGAAGAGGCTGGCCGCTACCAGACCCACATGCAGCCCGGAGATGGAGACCAGGTGATTGACGCCGGTTCGGGTCAAGACCTCCCATTGGTCGGGTGTCACCTCCGTGTCTTCCCCCAGTACCAGGGCCTGCACCAGCCCCGCCGCCGGCGAGCCCGCCAACGCTCTTCCCAGCCGCTCACTCAGGCCCTGACGCCAGCGGTCGATCCAGTAGTACCCGGCGCCGGGGTTGAGCAGGCCCAGGTCACCGCCATCCCGCACATATCCCGTGGCGACGATGCCCTGCTGGAACAGCCAGCGTTCGTAATCGAAGCCACCAGGATTGGCGAAGCCATGGGGCGGCTTGAGCCTGACCCCCAGGGCGCGCGCCTCGCCCACCCGCAAGGGGGGCGCCCCCCGCCAGGTCAGGCGGACCAGGCCCGTGAACCCCAGCGCCTCCTCGCCCCGCCAGGCGCGCTCGACACGAAACTGGAAGCGCGTCCCCCCGGACTTGGACTCCGGCAGCGAGGCCACCCGTCCCTCCAGACGCAGATCCACCCGCGCCAAGTCCGCCGGGAAGGGGTGACATAGCAGGTCGCAAGCCCGGAACTGGGCCCAGAGGAGCCCCACCAGCAACCAGCAGAGGGGACGCGCTGGCGCCCAGTGCCAGGCCAGCCAGGCCATCCCTGCCGCCGCCAGCCCCAAGAGCCAGGCTGGCGGTGGCTCGCTCGCGATAAAGAAGAGGCAGACACCCAAGGCAAAGCCCAGGGCGGCGGAGAGAGGACTCGCCCACCCCGTCGGCAGCGCGTCGGGGGGTGGGCGGCACCCTGCGGGAGGTTCGGGGTGGCTCATCAAACATCCGGAAGAGGGAGGCTCGCACTATAGTGACATAAAGCCCGGGATCGCCACGACCGCTCGCGGTCCCCTGCCCCTCCGGGCCGGTCCGCCAGTGGCCGGGCCGGGCTGCTCGGCCCGCACTGAGGACAGCCTTCCCACCCCGCCGGCCCTCCAGAGAGGCATTTTCCACCATTCGCGAATTTTTAATATCATGGTTTATATCAAAAAACTGGATAAAATGTCGTTATTGGTCGTATTTGATCGACGACCATGTCTATCTTTGCCCGGGCACATTTTGCATACTGCACGCACCGCCAGCTCCATCGCTGGCGGGAGGGCAATCAGGGTCCCCCGGCCCTGATCCACCTGTCGCCAACCCGGATCCAAGTCACGCCATGCACAGCTATTGCCTCCTACTGCATACCGAAAGCTTCCGCGGGCTTCAAGACTATCGCGCCGGTCTGGCCGCGCATGGCCTCGCCCACGCGGGGGGCCGCCTGCGGGCAGACTTGCGGGACCAGGATGTCGCCAGCCTGAGCGACGAGGCCTTTCTGGAACATCTGCTTAACACCAAATCACCGCACATCTTCGCCGAGAGCGCTATTCATGGGGACGGGCGGGACTGGAACAGCACCGAACTGACCCTCCTCGGCGACCTGGGCATCGCCATGGCGGTGCGCATTTTCGATGATGGCCACCATCGAGCCCCCCAGGTCCACGAGCAACCCCTGACGGGCACCCTGCTCTTCACCCCCGGCGCCATCCTCTGCAACAACCAGGGCGGCGTGGCGGGGGATTGGGCCACGGTGACCCGGGATGGGCGTATCGATCCGGCGGGGTATGGCGCCCTCTATGAAAGACGGCTGCTGCCCCTGCTCCTCCAAATCAACGAGGAGGCCAGGTTGGGGGGGCACCAGGCCCTGGTCACCCTGCCGGCCCTGGGCTGCGGCCAGTTCGCCGGACCCTTCCATGGCACCTTGGGGTCTTACTTCAAGGACGCCCTCCTGGGCCTGCTTGGCCGGCACGCCGGGCGCATGACCCAGATCCGGGCCCTCTATTACGATCCCTTCAACGAGTGCGTGAACGAGCGGCATGACTTTGACGGCTTCTCCCTGCGGGTAAGGCCCCTGACCCGGGGTAATCGGGACAGGCCACAGCTCTGCCCACCCCAGGCCTACGCCGAGGAGGGGGAGGATTTCAGTGCCTGCCGGCTCTACAGCCTGGTCGCCTGGGACCCGGTCTCCTGGCCGGGCAACGACTTTTGGGGCGGGGCCCGCGCCACGGATGACGGGGTCAAGGCCGCCGCCACCGATGCCATGCGGGTCCTGACTGGTATCGAGGGTCGCTATGATGCCCGCCTCCAGGGATATCAGCCGCCATCCCCCTACCGGACCTGGGAGCAACTGGTGCGCAACCAGGGCCTGCGCCTCCGGGTAGCGGGGAATCTCAAGGTGCTGAGTTGAAGCCCCCAGGCCGGACGGCGGCCCGGCTAAGGGCCAAGCCGCTGGGCGACCCGGGCCGCCGGCAGGATCGCCGCCAGGGCAAGCGTTCGTTGGGACCAAACCCACGATAACCCCCCTTACCGGTCTGGTGTCCCGATGAAGATCCCTCCCTGGACGACCCGATTTACCGACAAGGCGACTGCGGCGGCCTTCGTCGCCACCCAGTTTGTCCGCGACCGGCGGCACCTGCGCTATCTTGTCTGGGCCCTGGTCGGGCTGGTCGCCCTTCAGGCGACCAGGGAAGTCTGGCAAGTCCTGGTTGCGGGCACCGCTGTCACCCTGACCCTCCTGGTCCATCTGCTCATCCTAGGTTGCGGCGGCGGGGTCATCTTCCTCAGCGACCGGATCGCCGCCCGGGTCCGACAGCTGGAACAACGCCAGCTAACCCTCCGTACCCTCGAGTTGGAATCTGCCTTCAGCCGGGAGGAGGAGGCACGCAGCCAACAGCTCCGCTTCAGCGCCCTGATGGCGCACCAATTCCGCAATCCCCTGGCGATTATCAAGAGCCAGGCGCAGGTCACGGAACGCGAGGCGAGCACCCATCCCGAGGATGCCCACGCGATCCAGGTGCTGCGCCGTCAGCTCATCATCGAGGGAGCGGTGACGCGTCTGGAAGGTTTATTTCAGCAATGGCAGAATTACGACCGCTGGGCCGCCGAACAACTGGCACCCACACCGGAGCCCGTCCCCGTCGCGCCCTGGCTTGCGGAGACGACCCAGGCCTTTGGGCTGGGGGCGCGTCGCCCCGTCACCCTCGCTCTACCGAAAGGGGTCAAGGACATCCGTCTCCACGCCGATGAAAGACTGGTGACCCAAGCGCTGGGCAATCTGCTGGATAATGCCGCCAAGTATTCCCCGCCGGGATCGGCCATCGGCATCAAGGCCTTCCGGTTCCAGGGCGAGTTGGGCATCCAGGTGAGCGACGCCGGGATCGGCATCGCGGCCGCCGACCTGGATCGCATCTTCCTGAAGGCCGTGCGCCTCGCGCCCGAGGGCGAGGTGACCGGCATGGGCCTTGGCCTGCATCTGGCACGGCGGATAGCGGTCCTCCACGGGGGGCGGATCGACGTCGCCAGTCTGCCCGGCCAAGGCAGTACCTTCACCCTCTGGCTGCCACTACCCCCATGAGCCCAATAAGAACCAAAGCCGAGTCACCACCCCTACGCGTCCTCATCGTCGAGGACGAGGCCGACCTCCGGGACGCGATGATCGACTACCTCCAGTTCGAAGGTTGCCTGGCCACCGGCGCCGGTCGCATCGCCGACTGCGAGGCCTGGCTGGCGCACCCGGCCGGCGGGGTCATCGTGCTGGATCTTGGTCTACCCGATGGCGACGGCCTGGCCGCCCTCGGGCCCCGCATCGACCGGCGGCGTCACGCTCTGGTGCTGGCCACGGCGCGCGGCCGCCTCGAGGACCGGATACGGGGGTATAACGAGGGGGGTGACGCCTATCTGATCAAACCGGTAGACATGCGCGAACTGGTCAGCGTCGTGCGCGGCCTGGCCAGCCGGCTCTCGCCCCCCCCGCCGGCCACCCCCGCCAGCCCCGGCGCTTGGGCCCTGAATACCCTGAGCTGGCGCTTGACCGCGCCCGAGGGGGCCTCATGCATCCTGACCCAATATGAACGACGTCTGCTGTGCCTGTTGGCGCAAAAACCAGGCAACATCGTCAGCCGGAATGCCGTGCTCAGGGCCCTGGGTAAGGATGGGCAGGATTACGACCCCCGCAGTCTGGAGGTTCTCGTGCGCCGCCTGCGCGGCAAGTCCATCAAGGAATTGGGCGTGGCGTTACCCCTCCAAACCGTCCATGGCGCCGGCTATGCTTTAGTGGCGGATGTGAAGGTTAATCGAGGCTAAGGAGATGGGGATCAAGCCCCCTAGCGGGCAGAGATGATATCGCAACCTACGGATTAGGCTGGGCGAGCACCCAGGGTTGGCGAATGAGTTTGCGCTTCCCCAAGGTTAAGGGCGGTCTCAGGCGTCGCTCAGAATGCCATCGTCGATGCGCAGGACGCGGTCCATGCGGGCGGCGAGTTGGGGGTCGTGGGTCACGATGACAAAGCTGGTACGGATCTCGGCGTTGAGCTGCAGCATCAGCTCATAGACCCGCTCGGCGGTGTGGCGATCGAGATTGCCCGTGGGTTCGTCGGCGAGGACGCAGGCGGGACGGGTGACCAGGGCGCGCGCGATGGCGGCGCGCTGCCGCTCGCCGCCGGAGAGCTCGGCGGGCTTATGGCGACCGCGATGACCCAGACCCACCATATCCAGCATCTCGGTTGCGCTGGCCCGGGCCTGGGCGGGGGTGGCGCCGCCCACCAGGAGGGGCATGGCCACGTTCTCAAGGGCGCTGAACTCGGGCAGCAAATGGTGAAACTGATAGACGAAGCCAAGCTGGCGATTGCGCAGCCGGCCGCGCTCCCGCTCCGTCAGACTGGTGACCTCCCGCCCCTGCCAGCGCACCGTGCCCCGGGTGGCGCGGTCCAGCCCTCCCAGGCAGTGCAGCAGAGTGCTCTTGCCGGAGCCAGAGACCCCGATCACCCCAATCCGCTCCCCCGCCTGGATGCGCAGGTCGATGCCGCGCAGCACCTCCACCTCCTGGGGCCCTTGATGGAAGGTTTTGACCAGCCCCTGGGCCTCGATCACCGCCACCTCCTCGGGCACGACTTCATTCATAGCGCAGGGCCTCGGCCGGTTCGGTCCGCGAGGCGCGCCAGGCCGGATAGAGGGTGGCGAGAACGGACATGATAAAGGCGCCCAGTCCCACGGCCAGGACATCGGAGCCATGGATATCCGAGGGCATGTTGCTGATGTAATAGATGTTCGGGTCCAGGAAGTGGATGCCAAACAGATTCTCGATACCTGCGACGATGGCCTCGACGTTGATGGCCAGCAGGATGCCGCAGGCCACCCCGAGCAGGGTCCCGGCGACACCGATCGCAGTGCCCTGGACCATGAAGATGCCCATGACCCGCCCGGGCGACAGCCCCAGGGTCCGCAGAATGGCGATATCGGCCTGCTTGTCCGTCACTACCATCACCAGGGTCGAGACGATGTTGAAGGCGGCCACCGCCACGATCAGGAAGAGGATGATGCTCATCATCCGTTTCTCCGTGCTCAGGGCGGCAAAGAAGTTCTTGTGATGCTGGGTCCAATCGACGACCCGATAGACACCGCCCAGGTCGTAGGCGATATCCCGCGCCAGTTGGGGGGCCTCGAACATGCTGGTGAGTTTGAGCCGCAGGCCCGTGACGCTGTTGCCCAGGCTGGTGAGCTTGGCCGCGTCCTGGAGGTGGATAAACCCGGCGCCGCGGTCGTAATCGGACATGCCGACGGCAAAGATGCCGCTGACGGTAAAGGACTTGAGCCGGGGCATGATGCCGATGGGGGTGGCGCTGACTTGAGGGGTCACCACCGTCACCTTGTCGCCCACGCCCACTCCCAGCACCGCCGCCAGTTCCCGGCCCAGGACGATATTGAAGGAACCCGCCGCCAGGGAATCTACCTCGCCGCGGATCATGTCCTGGCGCAATTCGGAGACCTGATCCTCCTCGACCGGCTCGATGCCGCGCACCAGGGCGCCACTGACCTCCCCACCGTTGGCGAGCATGACCTGCATCTCGATGAAGGGCGCGGCCCCCACGACGGCGGGATGCTCCCGCACCCGGGGGAGTTGCTCCCGCCAGTCCGCCATGTCGCCATTGGGTTCAGCCAGGGTGGCGTGGGAGGCCATGCCGAGAATGCGCTCTTGGATCTCCTTGTGGAAGCCGTTCATCACCGACAGGACCACGATGAGGGCAACAATGCCCAGCATGATCCCCAGCATGGAGATGAGAGAGATGAAGGAGATGAAGTGGTTGCGTCGCTTGGCTCGCGTGTAGCGCAGGCCAATGAATAAGGGGAGGGGTCTAAACATGGCCCTATTAAACCACAATCGGGCGCGTAGGGGCGTGTCGCGGCGATCAAGGCAGGTGCGAAGGCCAGGGGATTAGCGATGACGAGGTGCCGCTGGCCAAAGAAAAGGGGCACCGGGAAAATTCCGCGGTGCCCCTGGCGGGACGGGCGAGGACGACAATCAGACGATCTGGATCTCGACCAATTCGCCCGTCTCGGGGTCGCTCACATGGACTGCGCAGGCGATGCAGGGATCGAAGGAGTGGATAGTGCGCTGGATCTCGATCGGCTGCTTGACGTTATGCACCTGGTGGTTGTCCTGGAGCGCCGCCTCGTAGGCACCGGGGATACCCTTGGGATCGCGCGGACCGGCATTCCAGGTGGAGGGTACCACGGCCTGGTAGTTGGCGATCTTGCCGTTCTCGATGACAATCCAGTGGCCCAGGCCGCCCCGGGGGGCCTCCATGTAGCCGGCGCCCTGGCACTTCTTGGGCCAGGTGGCGGGATCCCAGAGGGCATCGTTGAAGGTCCTGGTGTCGCCGGACTTGATGTTGGCGATCAGGCTGTCGTACCAGACCTGCATCTGGTCGGCCAGGAGCTTGGTCTCCAGGGTCCGGGCGGCGGTCCGACCCAGGGTGGAGAAGAGGGCCCGGACCGGCACGTCGAGCTTGGCCAGGGTCATGTCCACCAGATCCTTGGCCCGGCCGTGTAGGGGCGACTCGGGGCTGGCGTACAGCATCAGCATGCGCGCCAGGGGTCCGACCTCCACCGAGTGGCCCTTCCAGCGCGGGGCTTTGAGCCAGGAATAGCCGTCCGCCACATCGAGTTGCTTGAAGGGGGGTTGGACACCGCCACGGCCGTCGTAATCCAGCTCGGTCTCACCGGCATAGGGGTGAAGACCCTTTTCCTTGCCCCCCTGGTAGTGATACCAGGAGTGGGAGATAAATTCCTCGATCTGATCCGGGGCATTCAGGTCCACGGGATAGATCTGGCTCAGATCGCGATTGAGAATCACGCCCGAGGGAACAAGGAAGCTGGCGGGATCATCCATGCCCTTGGCCGGAAAATCGCCATAACAGAGGAAGTTACCAAGGCCTTCACCCCGGCTCGCCCAATCCTTGTAGAAACCGGCGATGGCCAGGGTATCCGGCACATAGACCTGATCGACGAACACCTTCATCTGATTGATGATGTTCTGGACCTGGGCCAGGCGGGCAGAATTGATGGCCGAGTCGGAGTTGAGGTCGATGGGCGAGGCCACGCCGCCGACGACGACGTTGGGATGAGGGTTGCGGCCGCCGAAGATGGTATGCAGCCGGGCCACGTCCCGTTGCCAGGCCAGAGCCTCCAGATAGTGGGCCACCGCCATGAGGTTGGCCTCGGGCGGTAGCTTGTAGGCCGGGTGGCCCCAGTAGCCATTGGCAAAGATGCCGAGTTGCCCGCTCTCGACCAAGCCCTTGACGCGCTTCTGGACATCGCTGAAGTAGCCCGGCGAGGAATTCGGCCAGTTACTCAGGCTCTGGGCCAGGGCGGAGGTCGCCTTGGGATCGGCGCTCAGGGCGCTCACCACGTCCACCCAATCCAGGGCATGCAAATGATAAAAGTGCATGACGTGATCGTGGATGTACTGGGCGCCGATCATGAGGTTGCGGATGATCTGGGCGTTGGGCGGGATCGGATACTTGAGGGCCGCCTCCACGGACCGCACGGAGGCGAGGCCGTGAACCAGGGTGCAGACGCCGCAGATACGCTGGGCAAAGGCCCAGGCATCGCGGGGATCGCGCCCGCGCAGAATGATTTCGAGGCCGCGCACCATGGTGCCAGACGAGTAGGCCTGGGCGATATTCTCGCCGTCCATCTGGGCCTCGATGCGCAGGTGCCCTTCGATCCGGGTGATGGGATCGACGACGATGCGTTCGCTCATTGTGTTCTATCTCCTTAGGGGGCGGACAAACCCGCGTCATCCGCCATTGCGCCAGGGCCCCGACCGCCGGAGCGCCCCCCAGGGCGCCCAAGCGGCGCGACCCGGCCCAGGTTATTTCTCTACCAGATGCTCGGCGATCATCTCGGTCAGGCCGACCACGGGGATGTCCATGTTGAACTCCTCCAGGCCCTCCTCGAGTTGGGTACGGCAGGTGGCGCACATGGTCACCATGCGCTCCGGGGCGACCTCCTCGATCTGGGCCTTCTTACGCTTGAAGGCCGTCATCTTGAGTTCCGCCGCGCGCTCGTTGCTGCTCACGCCGCCGCCGGCGCCACAGCACCACTGGTAGCGGCCGTGTTCCTTGAGATCGACGAAGTTGTCCGCGACCAGATCCATGAGGTTACGCTGCTGCTGAATGACGCCGCTCTTGCGGGCCAGGTTGCAAGGGTCATGCAGGGACAGGCGATCCATCTCCTTGCCCTCGGTCTTGATCCGCCCAGAGGCGCGCAGTTCGTCCAGGACCTCGATGATGTGGAAGACCCGGAAGGGATAGGACTTGCCGATCAGGTTGGGCCCCTCCCAACGTACCGCCGTGTAGGCATGGCCGCACTCGGGACTGATGACATTCTTGACCTTGAGTTTGACCGCCGCATCCACGATGCGCTGCACCAGGGTGCGGGCTATGTCCTTGTTACCGATCTGGATGCCGGCGTTGGTAGCCTCGTAGCAGTCGGTGCTCAGGGTCCAGCTGATTCCCGCGTGGGCGAAGATCTTGGTGATGGCCTCCAGGTACTCAGGAAAGTTGATGATCTCCATAGAGGAGAGCAGGACCAGGTAATCGGCCCCCTCGACATCGATTGGCACCTTGAGCCCGGAGCTGGCCTCCACATGGTCGATCTGGACCTGCAGGGTCTTCCACTTGAGGCCCATGGGGCTACCCGTGCGCACGGCGCGCGCGGCAGCGGTGATGAGACCCTCGGGGGCATGGCCGGCGGCCACCATGCCCTCGCGCGTCTTGCGGATCATGTACTGGATATCGTTGCCCACCGGACAGACCATGGAGCAGCGGGCGCACATGGAGCAGGAGTCATAGAGGAGGGGCTCCCACTCCGCCAGCATCTCGTCGGTGACCTTCTTGTTGAGGCCAAACAGACCCTTGATGCGGCCAAAGAGGGTAAATTCCGCCTGCCATACCCGGCGCAGGGGCTCCAGCTTGGTAATGGGAGTGTATTGCGGGTCCCCGGTCTCGACGTAGAAGAGACAGGCCTCGGCGCAGAGACCACAGTGGACGCAGCTCGAAAAGAAGGCCGCGACGGGCGCGTCGATCTCGGCGCGCAGGGCATTGAGGCCCCGTTCCAGTGATAGCTCGCTCATGACTGGACTCCCTTGCGCCCGAAAATGGCGCCGTTATACCAACGGGCAATGAAGGCGGTGAACATGTGGGTCAGCTTGGTAAAGGGCAGCACGATCAGGAAGATCTCCACCGACAGGATGTGCAGGCCCAGAACGAGGGGGTAGGGGTTGACCAGCCGGTGATAGGCCAGGTAGCCCGTGATCACTACCAGGAAGGTGACCCCCCAGGTCAGATAGTCCTCGAAGGTACTGAGGTGCTGCTTGACGGGATGCATCAGGCGATGGACCAGGGCGGCGACTAGGCCGACGAGGGTCACCGCCGAAATGGCGTCGATCACGGGATTGGGCAGCCCGGGCCAGGAGACCCCGAAGACGCTCTTGATGAGTTCAATGTGGGGGATGAAGAGGAAGAGGACGAGGATAAAGCCCAGGTGCCAGATCCAGCCCACCAGGACATCGAAGCCGGAACGCTTAAAGGTGCCCGGATCGGCGAAGGAACGGGTAATCATGGTACGGAAGCCCGGACCCCACTCGCTGGCGCGGGCCTCGGCATAGTTGGTCTTGCGCCCCAGCCAGAAGATTTCCACCAGGCGCGCCAGCATCCCCAGGGCGAAGATGGCGATCGCCCAATTGAACATAGGGCCCTTGGTCCAAAGCAGAAATTCCATCGGATTACTCATAGCCTCTGCTCCAGTTGCTCGATGGTGACAGGTTCCCGATCCGCCACGGCATGCTGCTGTTGCTTCTTGGCCACGGCCGCCGCGACGCCACCGACGACGGCGCCGGCGATCCCCGCCACCGCCAAGGTGTGGGTGGCATTGGCGGTGGGAACCGACAGGGCCTGATAAAAGCCCCCCGCATCCCAGAAATCGGGCTCGGAGCAGCCCAGACAGGGATGACCCGACTCCACGGGCCAGCTCGTGCCGGCGTTCCAGCGCATGGTGGCACAGGCGTTGTAGGTGCTCGGGCCCTTGCAGCCCAGGCGGTAGAGGCACCAGCCCGCCTTGGCGCCCTCATCGTCGAAGGTCTCGGCGAAGAGTCCCTTGTCATAGAAGGGCCGGCGATAGCAGCGGTCATGGATCGACTGACCAAAGAAGGCCAGGGGCCGCTTGTAGTCGTCCATTTCCGGCAGGGTGCCAAAGGTCAGGTACTGGGCCAGGACGCCCGTGATGACGGTGGGAATCGGCGGGCAGCCCGAGACGTTGATGATGGGCTTGTTGGTGATGATGTCCTGCACGGCCACGGCGCCGGTGGGATTGGGGTAGGCCCGGGGCAGACCGCCAAAGGCGGCGCAGGTGCCCACGGCGACCACCGCCGCCGCCCCTTCCACCGTCTCCTTGAGAATGTCCAGGTTGCTGTGGCCAGCGATGGTGGAATAGCCCATGTTGGAGCCGGGTCCCGGCAGGGAACCATCCACCACCACCAGATAGGAGCCCCAGTTCTCCTTCATGGCCGCCAGACGGGCCTCCTCGGCGGCATCGCCGGAGGCGGCCTGGAGGGTGTGATGATAGTCCAGGGAGATGACATCGAGAATCAGGTTCTCGACCGTGGGGGAATGGCTGCGGGTCAGGGACTCGGTGCAACCGGTACACTCCTGGAAGGAGAGCCAGATGACGGAGGGCCGCCGCGCCTTGTCGAGGGCCGCCGCGATCGCCGATGTCATGGTCGGCGGCAGCGCCATCATCGAGGCGGTGGCGGCGCAGAACTTCAGAAAGCCGCGGCGCGTAACCCCATGTTCGCGCAAGCTCTCGCCTAGGGTCTTTTGGGTGGCCATTGTCCCTCCCGTCGGTTGAATATCACTGCAGGACCGGCTGGGCCGGTCTCATCCCCGCCCAGCGGGAATGATTGCTTACCAAGAAATTACGGTGGCCTGGACCACCGCTTGCCTGGCGCCCGCGGCAAGGACCGCGACGCCCTTCGTCACTCGGCTACCGGCGTACCCGTAACCGACATCAAATCATGCCGCCCCCACGCCAGCCTCGCCGCCCAGAATCGCGTCGAGCCGGGCGGTGGCCTCGGCGAGATCCTCGGCTTGGGTCATGAGCAGGCTCGGGATGCGGTCAATCTCAAGGTGCAGGGCGATGCGCTCGCCTTCCGCGTTGTAGTGATCGATCACCCAGACCGCCGGGATGGCGCATTCCCAGATCCGGGTCTCACCCAGGGCGTGAATGACCGCCTCTACCTCCCCGCGGCCAAGACGCGCCAACAGCCGCGCCTCGTCGCCAGGGCCGAAGGGGATGGCGCGCAGATCGATGATGCCCGGGGCACCGGTGGTGGCCAGGCGCTCCAAGGCGTGTCGCACCTCATGGAGAATGGGCAGGGCGTTGCCCCATTCCTGAGCCACCGTGGGGATCTCGACCGCGAAGGCGGTGCTTTCCGGACCGGACATCATATCTATTAGCGTATGGTTAATTATTAATTATCAATTATACGCAGACCGTAGCGGAATTTAATTGACGCAGCGCAGCCAAACGGCCCGCTCGGGACTAGCCAGGCCGCCGGTCCTGGCCAGTCATCGGCTCCGCGCCCCCATCCCAGGCCAGCAAGAGGTCGCGAATCCTGGCCATGGCCTCGGGCACCGCCGCGGCGACGGCGGGGCTGAGTTCATCCCCCCAATCAACCACCGCGGGTTCGACGCCGACCAGGGCCCGGTGGCTGGGGAGCGAATCCGTGATTCGCGCCATGTCCATGAGATCCATCAGACTCACCTCGTGGACACTCTTGCCAATGCCGCTGAGTTGGCGGTCCATGGCCTCCCCCTCGAAGACGCGCACCGTACCCGGCTGCTCACCCATGACGGCGGCATCCACCACGATGAGGCGGGGGCTGTCGGCGATGGGGCCGGAGAGGGTGAAACTGAGGGTACCGCCATCAAGTAGGCCCACATCGCCGAGACCGCCCTCCGCCTCCAGGCGCCGAATCACCACTACTCCCAGGGCCTCATCTGTGAGCAAGGTGTTACCGAGCCCCAGGATGAGGGTCCGGGGCGGAGATTCGCCGGCATGGTTGACTGGGAACACACGAGTATCCTCTGCGGTGAGGGCGGCTTGCGCCAAGCCGCCATGGCGTATTAGGCTGTACTTATATATTCAACGGAGACTCAAGACCACTATGTGCCTCGGTATTCCCATGCAAATCCGTTCCATCGATGGCCTTCTGGCGCGTTGCGAGGCCAAGGGCGTCGAGCGGGAGGCCAACCTCCTGATGTTGGAACACGAGAACCTCGCCATCGGTGATTTTGTCGTTCTGCATCTCGGTTATGCCATGAACAAGATCACCCCCGAGGAGGCGGCGGCGGCCTGGGACATCTACGACCAGATGCTTGCCGCCGAGGCCAGCCTCGCCTGATCTCTCCTAGCAACTAGAGATACTGACTGGCGATCTTGTACTGGCGATCGGACTCGGTTTCATCCTCGCCCTCCTCCTCTTCCATGATCTCGCAATTCTTGGCCATGCGTGCCTGGACCGCTGCTTTCCAGGCCGGGTTGGACTTGGCCGCCATCTGGTCCGGCGGCGTGAGGGCGGCGACCACGGCGGCGGCGACGAAATGGTCCGCCTGCTCCAGCCAGTTGGTGTCCTTGCCGCAATCGGTGTAGGTCTTGACGGCATGCGCCTTGGCGGTCTTCAAGGCATCGTCCAGGGCGGTTAGATCGGCCTCGGGGTCGAGGGCAAGTTGACCGGCGCGGCGCACCCGGTCATTCAGGCACAGGTGCATGACACTCCCGACGAAACGAGCGCCCATGAGGCGTTGCTCCTGGGGCGTCAGGGCATTGAGAGCGGCGCGTAGCTGTTGATCATTGGCGATCTGGGTCATGATAGGGCTCCGTATGCCTGGTCGAGGCCGCCCTAGGGCGAGGGGACCGGGACCATGGATTCATTAGTGTTTCATCAAACACTGATTAGTATGGTCTTGAAGATGCATCACCGCATTGACATGGGTCACAATGTCACACTGACCCGCGCCCCGCGGGCATGGCCCTTCCGTTGCACCTGCCGAGCGCCCTCATGAAACGCACCGTCTTCTTCGTCTCCGAAAGCACTGGCATCACCGCCGAGGCCCTTGGCCACAGCTTGCTATCTCAATTTGAAGGCGTGGACTTCGAACGCGTCTACATGCCTTTCATCAACACGGAGTTGCGCGCCAAGGCCCTGCTGGACTTGATCCAAGAGGCGGCGGATCGCGATGGGGCCAGGCCCATCATCTTCAGCACCATGCTGGATGACCGGGTGCGCGGGGTGATCAAGAGTGGTGCGGGATACTTCCTGGAACTGTTCGAGATTTTCATGGAGCCCATCAGCAAGGAATTGGGGATACCCCCCAGCCTCAAGTCGGGGCGCAGCCACGCCATCACGGAGCCCAATTCCTACATTCAACGCATCGATGCCATCAACTTCGCCATGTCCAACGATGACGGGGTGCGACCGGATAATTTCAAACGCGCCGATGTCATCCTCACGGGCGTCTCGCGCTCCGGCAAGACCCCCACCTGCCTTTACCTAGCCATGCACTACGGTCTGATGGCGGCTAACTACCCCATCACCGAGGAAGACTTCGAGCAGGGGGACCTCCCTCGGGAGATTTATGAATCCAAGGATAAGGTCTATGGCCTCATGATCGACGCCCAACGGCTGCACCTCATCCGCCAGGAGCGCCGCGCCCACAGCGAATATGCCTCCCTGGCCCGCTGCCAGGCCGACATCCGCCGCGCCCAGGCCATGTTCCAGCGCCTGGGGATCCGCGTCCTGGATACCACCAGCCAGTCCATCGAGGAGATCGCCTCCCATATCCTCAAGGCGGTCAAGAATAAGCAGCGTCACGCCGAAGGACACTGATGTAGGAATACCCGTGGCCGGCACGGATTTATGGCCTGTGGAATTTGAGGCTGCCAAGAAACTATGAAGCTTCAACAGGATAATGCCTTTCTCGTGACTCCCTACACCGGGCTACAGGGCTTAGTTCTGCTGGTTCTCACGACAGCATGGGTATTTGCCATGCTTTTCTTTTACCACTGGTGGTTCAACGCCAACCATGTGGTAGATTTCTGGAAATTCGGCATCATTACATTCCTCCTGATTTGGGTTACCCTCCAAGCGGCCCATTTCCTTTTTCTAACATTGCGTGCCAGAGTTCCAAACCCATATTTGGAAATCCCAATCGGCTGGCGTGTCGCGATGGTCGTCACCAAGGTACCCAGCGAACCGATTCCCATGGTTCAAGAGACCATCAGAGGCATGTTGCGTCAAGGTTATCCGGCGGATATTTGGCTTGCCGATGAAGACCCGGATCAGGACATGATCACTTGGTGTAATGATCACCAGATTAAGATCAGTAGCCGAAAAGGAGTGCCCGAATATCACCAAAATGATTGGCCAAGGCGGATGCGCTGTAAGGAGGGTAATCTTGCCTATTTTTATGATAAAATTGGTTATAATTTCTACGATTTTGTCATTCAAATGGACGCGGATCATATACCCCAGGAAGGTTATCTCGAAGAAATGATACGGCCTTTTCTGGATCCCTCCGTTGGCTATATCTCTGCGCCGAGCATCTGCGACCTGAACGCGAGTATCAGTTGGTCTGCTCGTGCCAGGCTTTATGCGGAAGCTCACTTTCATGGACTTCAACAGGCGGGTAGCACCAACGGATTCGCCCCTTTGTGTATCGGATCTCACTATGCGGTACGTACCAGGGCATTGCGGGAGATTGGCGGACTAGGACCAGAGTTGGCAGAGGATCATTCGACCACCTTGATGATGAATGCCGCGGGCTGGCACGGTGTGCATGCGATATCCGCAATTGCTCGGGGCCATGGGCCACGGAATTTTGCAGATTTTGCCATTCAGGAGTTTCAGTGGGCTCGCAGCCTAACGACAATTTTATTTGAATTCATGCCGACTAATTGGTACAATTTGCCGATAAAAAAAAGATTACATTTTGCAATCAGCCAGTTATGGTATCCGCTATCCTCATTATCCATGCTAATTTTTTTGGTGATTCCGGCTAGTGCACTGTATACATCAACTCCTTGGGTCAGTGTCATCTACCTGGATTTCCTTTGGAGAATCATGCTCATGATCATGCCTCTGATCATGATCAGCACCTACCTTACCAAGCTCGGATATGCCAGACCTCGATCAGCCAAATTCATCTCTCTGGAAAGCTTCTACTTTATCTTTGTCAGGTGGCCGTGGTCTTTGCTTGGCTGTTTGATGGCCCTATGGGACCAGGCAAGGAGTCAGAGGGCCAATTTCAGAATTACCCCCAAGCCTGGGGCCGCGGGAGAGATCCGATTTTCTTCCCTTTACTCATTGCCTTATATCATCTTCTCATTTTTCGCACTTGCGCCCGTCATATTTGTTACCAATACTGGCAGCGCCTCTGGGTATATTTTTTTTAGCCTTATCAATGCGCTTATTTATGCAATAGTTTTTACCATTATTAATCTCTCGTTTTCCCGCGAGGACTTATCCAACGCGGAGTCAAAAATAATGAAATTCGAGAGTCTTTGATTGATATTCAGACTTCTCATCTGCGTATTCTCAGGGGTCGTATTGTGGCTACCCATCATTACATTCTTTACCCACCAGGACCATGCCTTAAAAGCGCTGTTTTGGAATACCCGTGAGATGTTTGCTCCTCCGAGCTCCGATATTAAATTCTCATCAATAAATTATGGAGTTTACGATCCGAGCTTCGATCCTGACGTCCATAGAACCTTTAGCGATGCAAAAGATGTTGCGATCGAACATATCTTTATTTCGTGGCTTTACCCCGATCTAACATCCGATGGATCTTCAGTCGCCGAACGGTTTGATTATTCACAGGAACGCAATCGATGGTTGATGGTTACCGTAGAACCCGTCTCAGATGGCAGGGAACCCGTCAGTGGAGACCTTTTAAAACAGATAGGCGATGGGGCCTATGATGAAAATATCACAGCGGTATGCAAAAAACTGGGGGGACTGAACGCCCCAATTTTTATCCGTTGGGGGCACGAGATGGATTCTCCCAACAATCGATATCCATGGTCACACGGATCTCCAGATGACTACATTTCAGCCTATCGACATTTCGTAACCACCTGCCGCGAGTGGATTAGGAATGGCTACTATATTTGGTCACCCCTGGGGGTTGCCGGCTTTGCCGACTATTGGCCCGGAAAAAAATACGTGGATTATGTCGGCCTCATCGTTTTTGGGACTACACAAATTGACATACTAACCCTAGGACAACCACGATCTTTTACCGAAGTATTCACCCCACTATACGAACGTGTAATAGCCTTTGACCTACCAGTGATGATTGCTGAACTGGGTGTAGAGGGCGAACCCGCCTATCAGGATGCATGGTTGCGTGGTCTGTTTCGTAACGCTAAACAGTTCCCCTTATTGAAGACGGCAGTCTATTTCAATGCGAAGGATGTCGTGAAATGGGCGGAGGAACTGGACATTCCGGATTGGAGGGTATCTGGCCAAGTCTTTGAATAAGCGGTCCTAATCCCGTGCCGCAAGGAGATTGCCCCTACCGAGCTTCTGGGGCGATTCCTGCTCGCGCAGGGGATTCAGTTCAATCCCAGCGCCCCATAAGCTTTCCATAACCTGACGAAGTTGCGTGGAATGGCCGCTCGTCCAGAAGAAATCGCGCCCGGTGCGGGGGGGGGCAAGCAAACCCGCCTCGGCCAGGCGGCGGCGCACCTGGCGGGCGACGGCGATGCCCGAGTCCAGTACCCGGACCTCGGGACCTGCCAGGTCTGCGATCAGGGGGGCCAGGTGGGGATAATGGGTGCAGCCCAGCACCAGGGTATCGGCACCCTGGGCCAGCAATGGCTTGAGATACTCGGCCAGCAGGGCGCGGGTCCCCTCCCCCTCCAGATCCCCGGCCTCGACCCGCTCCACTAGGCCGGGACACGCCTGGGTCAGAACCTGGGCACCGTCCTGGCTTGCCAACAGGTGCGAAAATTTATCGCTGGCCAGGGTCTGGCGGGTGGCCAGAACGCCCACGACGCCAGAACGACTTTGAGCCACCGCCGGTTTGACGGCGGGCTCCATGGCGATGACGGGCACTGCGTACCGGGCCCGCAACAGCCTGGCCGCCGCACCCGTGGCCGTATTGCAGGCCACCACCAGGGCCTTGGCGTCGCGTTCCAGCAGAAATTCAGCGATGGCGATGGCCCGGGCCTCGATGGCCGCCAGCGGCTGATCACCATAGGGGGCATGAGCCGAATCCGCCACATACAGCAGGTCCTCGTGGGGCAGTTCGCGCCGGATCTCGCGCAGAACACTGAGTCCGCCCACGCCGGAATCGAAGACGCCGATGGGCCTGTCAGACGCCATGGCGAGACCAGGAATGGATGGACCGCGGGGGCCGCCTAACCAGAACCGTCTTAAATCTCATCAGGGTTAATCCGGAGCCTGAACCCGGATCTTTTCAAAGATGTCGAGATAATGCCGGGCGGGTCTGGCCCAGGAGTTATCCATGGCCATGCCGTTGAGACGCAACTGGCGAAAGTATTCCGGGTAGTCGAACCAGAGGCCCAGTGCACGATCCAGGGCTGACTCCAAGGCCTCGGGAGTCAGGTCATCAAACACATAACCATTGCGCTCCGCAAAGGGCATTTCGGAATAGTTGGCATCGAAGACCGTATCCGCCAGGCCCCCGACGCGCCTCACGACCGGCACCACGCCGTAGCGCATGGCGATCATCTGGGTCAGGCCACAAGGCTCATAGACGCTGGGGATAACCATGATGTCCGCCGCCGCGTAAATGAGGTGGGCCAGAGCCTCGTCGTAGCCCAACTCCAGGTGGCAGTCGGGATTGGCCGCCATCTCCCGCTGCAGCACGCGGAAGTAGGCATCCAGGATGGGGTCCTGAGCACTGCCCAGCAGCACCGTTTGGGCACCCCGTTCCAGGCCATGGAGGATCGCATGGCGGATCAGCTCCACCCCCTTCTGGGGATCCAGCCGGCTGACCACAGCGATGAGGGGCTTGGCGGACTCGGCCAGGCCCAGGCGCTGGCGGAGGGCCTGCTTGTTGCAGGCCTTGTCCGGCAGGCTCTCCGGGCCATAGGCCTGGGGCAGATGCCTGTCGGTCAGCGGGTTCCAGGAATCGTAATCGATGCCATTGAGGATGCCGCTAAATTTGTGGCCGTGGCGACGCAGGGTCTCCTGGAGCCCCATGCCCTGCTCCGTTGACTGAATCTCCCAGGCATAGCGGGGCGAGACGGTGGTGACATAGTTGGCATAGACGATACCGCCCTTCATCGGGTTCACGGTATGGGGGTTGCCCGGGTCGCGCAGGCGATCCAGGGTCATAAGGCGCCGCGCGTCCAGGCCGAGCTGATGCAGGATATATTCCCCGACCCAGCCCTGGTGCCCCAGGTTGTGCAGGGTGTAGCAGACCCGGGTCCGGTTCATGCCCAGAGCCTGGTAGGTCTCATAGAGGAGGACCGGAATGAGCCCGGTGTGCCAGTCATTGCAGTGGATGATGTCCGGGTGGCGCCCGGACTGGTGGAGAAACTCCAGTAGGGCCCGGGCATAACAGGCGAAGCGGTCCGGGTCGTCCGGCTCGCCATAAATTACACCCCGCCTAAAAAAGTCCTGGGGCGAATGGGGGTCGACAAACCAGCAGTCGATGCCCTCTACCTGGCCCCGGTATAGGTCGCAGGCAACGCCCTGGTCGTAAAATGGCACCCAGAGATCGGGGTAGGCCTTTTCCAGCCCGACAATCGCCTCCAGGCGCAGGCAGTCATACTTAGGCAAGAGGACCTCGACCCGATGCCCCGCCTGCACCAGCTCCCTAGCCAGCCCGTGGACGAAATCCCCCAGGCCGCCGGCCTTGGCAACGGGGGCGCATTCGGCGCTGGCCATGACGATATACACAAACAAAGACCTCCGAATTAAGAGGGGTTAGCCGAAATGGCCCGGATCCAGATCGGGAAAAAGGCCATCCAGCAGCTCCAGGCCTACCAGGCGATCACCCGGGTCCAGCCCCCGCCGCAGGGCATCGGCCAGAAAGGCAAAGCGCGCCAGGTGGGCTCGCAAGCGGGCCTCGGCATAGGGCCCGCCCCCGCCCCGACCCAGATGGAAAGTCCAGTCCGAACCCTGGGCCAGCAAGAGGGAGCGGGCCGCTTGCCGCAGCAGGCGCCCCCTGAGGCTGGTCGCCGGCGCGGCGCCATGGTGATAACGCAAAGCCTGAAATTCGACCGCCGCCTGCTGCAATTGCAGATGGACCCACGCCGTCTCGGGCCGCAGCCAGGTGCCATTATAGCCACCCTCGCCCCAACTGGAGGCGGCGACGCAACAGGGCTCGGCGACACCGTGCTCCGCGAGCTGTTGGCCGAGGCTCACCATCGCCAGGTCCTCGCTCACCTCCAGCTCCCGGATGAGGGCATCCAGAAACAGGGGGCCTTCGTACCACCAGTGGCCGAAGAGTTCCGCGTCATAAGGAGCGACGATCACCGGGGGACGGGGGGCGGCTGGCAGACGGGCGATGAGCTGGCGACGCTGGGCGACGAAGGACCGCGCGTCCTGGATCGCCCGCTGGGCGGCCCGCGCGGGATCATACAGGTCCTTGGGGCCCATGCCACCCGTAACCCGATGATATTTGATCCCCGTGGGGCCCGAGGTCACGCCCGGGGGCAGGCAATCGGCCAGGGCCGCCGAGGGGCCGGCGAAACCCAGGTCGGAGTAGTACTCCCGGTAATCGGGATGAGCCGGGTAGCCCGTCTCCCGGTTCCAGACTTCATGGGCCGAGTCGGGGTCGCGGCCAAAGAAGGCGACGCCCCCCACTGTCACCGGGGCATAGACCCCCCAGGGTGGGCGCGGCTGGCCCTGCTGGAGCCCATGGGCCTCCAGCAGACTATAGCCATAACCCGCCGCGGCGATCTCGGTCTCCAGGCCCGGATAATAGCCGCACTCCGGCAGCCAGAGCCCGGCGGGGGCCTGGCCCGTCAGGGCGGTGAAGACCTCGCGCCCGACCCGGAGCTGGGCCCGGACGGCACCCGGATGGGTGCGCAGAAGGGGCGGATAGCCATGGGTGGCGGCCGTAGTGATGAGTTCCACCCCCTGGTCGTCGCGCAAGCGCGTCCAGGCGCCGATGAGGTCACCGCCCAGGTCATCGCGAAACTGGTGTCGCCGGGCCTGGAATTGGCGCTCATACCAGCGTGTCAGCCGGCGCTGGCGGGGATCGCGCTGGCGGGTGAGAGCCCTCGCGCACAGGCGCAGACGGCGATCCAGATAGTCCACAAACCGCTCTGGCAGACTGGGGTCCGCGAGCATGGACAGGAGGGTCGGCGACAGAGACAGGGTCAGACGGCAGGGGCTGCCCCGCGCCCGGGCAGCCTCCAGGACCCCCAGCAGCGGCAGATAGCAGTCGGCGATGGCCTCGTGCAGCCAGTTTTCCTCCAGACTGCGCACCTGTTCCGGGTGCCGGACATAGGGCAGATGGGCGTGGAGCACCAGCGCCAACCGAGCGGGGGCGGTCACGGCCTGGGGGACGGGCCTGGCGCGAGCGGGCGGGGGGTGAGACCAGCGGCGGAAGGGGTGTCGGATGAGTAGGCAAAAAGCCAGCAGCGGACGCCAAGGCCCTGCCCGCCTGAATCTTCCCAGGCACCCGATGGTCCATCCACAAAGGAGGTTGAACCGGAACCGGGGCTGGAGCGGGTGCCGCGAGGATCGAAGGTTGCTAGCAGGGGGGAGGTCTGGCCGGGGCCTGTGGGCAAAAGTAGAGGCGATGTCTGGCCGGGGCTCGCGGGCGGAAGTAAAGGGCATGTCTGGCCGGCGCTCGCGGGCAGAGCTTCATACCCCTGCGCTGGTGCCAGAGGCGACAGCGGCGCCGCAATCCTCGCCGCTGGGGATTGATCTTGCCCTGGCGGGGGGGTGCGCGCTATGACCAGGGGCTGGGACGCGCGCCCACTGGTGGGCCTTGACCGCGGGGCGCCGGTAGGCTGGGAGACCGTCCCGAGGGAAGGGGTTACCCCAATCGGCTGAGGAAATTCCGGCTCCAGCTCCTGGCCCGCATCCGCCAGGGTCGGGTCCCAGGGAGGTGAGAACTCCTCTCCGGCCGGGAGTGTGGCTAAGGGAGGCAGGCGCGCCCCGGTCTCCTCCTGGTCCCCGAAAAACTCCACGGGGCGGGGCGAAATCACCCTCAAGGGCCGCGGGGGCAGGGTCGCGAGATTGGAGCGCGCCAACAGGATCCAGCCGCCCTCCGGGGTGGCGAGGCCCAGTTCGGCCCGGTAGACGACGCCGGGACCGCCGCTCACCAGGAAGCGGGCCACGCCCTGGGCATCCAACTCGCCCGCCGGCAGGGACAGGGCGGCGACCTCCAGCCGCCCCGCATCCTCCCGTAACAACCGCAACCGCTGATGGACGCCCTCCAGCCCCACCGGGAAGGCGCCCCGGACCAGCGCCAGTTGTCCCGACTCCACCTGCCATTGGGCCTGGAGCTGATCGGGATCCAGGTCGAACAGACTCAGCAGGGTGCGACGGGAGGTCAGCGGGAACTCGCGCTCGATGCCCGCGGCCACCGCGCGGAGCCGCTCCGGCGCCCACTCACCCCGGGGGGTCTCAGGCATTCGGGTGCTGCCCGCGCAATCGCATGGCAAGGAAGATACCGGTCATGGCTCGAACCCCCTGCTGGCGTCAGTGCCGGCGCCCAGGACCGGCGGCGACAAAGGTCGGATTCTAGCTCAGGAGACGGGCGATTTCGCCCCTTTCAACCGCCAGACCCCATCGGGTTGCCCGACAACCCTGGCGGGCGGTCCTCAGCGCCCCTCCAGAATCACCAGGCTATGGGCCTCGAGATAGAGCTCATCCCGCCCCAGAGGCACCTGTTCCGAGGCTGGCACCAGATCCGCGCCCGGGGGTCGGCCCGTATCCAGGACCAGATGCCAGGCACGGCCCGGCAGGCTGGGGAGACGGAAACCCCGGCCCTCGCCACCCATGTTGAGCAGGGCGCACAGATCCGCCTCATCCGCCGTCACCGGCGCCAGGGTGAAACCCAAGCAAGCGTCTCCGGTTGCCTCCCAGCGCGGGGGGTGGCCATCGGCTCCCTGCCAGGTGATATCTGGCCTGCCATCATCCTGGCGGGGACGGCCGGTCAGAAAACGCCGCCGCCGCAGGCTCGGGTGACGCTTGCGCAGCGCCACCAGCCCCGCGACGAAACGGCGCATGGGATCTTGCGTCACGACCCCGGTCCAGTCAAACCAGCCAACCGGGTTGTCCTGACACCAGGCATTGTTATTGCCGCCCTGGGTGCGCAACACCTCGTCACCGGCCAGGATCATGGGGATACCCTGGCTGAGGAAGAGGATGGCCATCAAATTGCGGGCCTGGCGCCGACGCAAGGCGAGAATGACCTCGTCCTGGGTCTCGCCCTCGCAGCCACAGTTCCAGCTCAGATTCTCGTCGCTGCCATCCCGGGCGGCCTCGCCGTTGGCCTCGTTGTGTTTGTGGCCATAACTGACCAGGTCCCAGAGGGTGAAGCCGTCATGGCAGGTGACGAAGTTGATGCTGTTGATCGGCAGGCGCTGATTAGCCTGATAGAGGTCACTGCTACCGGTGATGCGGCTGGCCACCTCACCGATGAGGCCGCCGTCACCACGGACGAAGCGCCGCACGCTGTCGCGATAGCGGCCATTCCACTCCATCCAACGGTAACCGGGAAAAGTCCCGACTTGATAGAGACCGGCGGCGTCCCAGGCCTCGGCGATGATTTCGGTATGGGCCAGGACGTCTGAAAATTCGATGCCCCAGAGGAGGGGCGGATTGTGCATGGGCTGGCCGTCCTCCCCTCGCGCCAGGGCGCTGGCCAGATCGAAGCGAAAGCCATCCACATGCATGGCCCGCACCCAATACTCCAGGCAATCGATGATGAAGCGCGACACCAAGGGGTGATTGGCGTTGAAGGTATTGCCGCAACCGGTGAAGTCCAGGTAGCGCCCCTTGTCGATGGTGTCGAGCAGGTAAAAGGTTTCGTTGCCAAATCCCTTGAAATTGAGGACAGGCCCATCGGCCCCGCCCTCCGCCGTGTGATTGAAGACCACGTCTAGGATGACGCCGATCCCCGCCCGATGCAGGGCCTTGACCATGTCCCGGAATTCATCGCGATGGGTCCCGGCCTCGGGGGTCACGCAATAGCCCGGGTGCGGGGAATAGAAGCTATGGGTGCTGTAGCCCCAAAAATTGCTCAGGCCCAGATCCCGCACGCCGGTGGGTACATCCTGATCATCGAAGGCCATGACCGGCATCAGCTCGACGTGGGTAATGCCGAGGGACTGGAGGTAAGGGATCTTTTCGATCAGCCCCCCAAAGGTACCGGGATGCCGCACGCCCGAAGAGGGGTGACGGGTAAAGCCACCGACGTGCAGCTCGTAGATGACCATCTCCTCCGGCTGCAGGCGCAGGGGGGCGTCCCCCTGCCAGTCATAGTCGTCGCCAATAACCATGGCCCGGGGGGAGTCATGGGGCAAAACGCCTTGCCGCAGGCGACGCCAGCGATCCCAGCCCGCCTTATTGACCGCCCGCGCGCAGGGTTCCAGGAGCTCGACCCGGGCATCGAAGCGCAACCCCCGACCACGCGGATCATTGGGACCCTCCATGCGCCAGGTGAAATGGGTGCCGACGGGCAATCCCACCACGAGCAGGTGCCAGGAGAAGAAGGTGTGGTTGATCTCGGGGTCCAGGCGGATGACCTGGAAGGGTTCCGGGCTGTCATGGCCCTGGTAAAGGAGGAGTTCGACGCCAGTGGCGTGGCGGCTAAAGATCGAGAAATTGACCCCCTCGGGTTCCAGGCTCGCCCCGGGGGGATAACGTCGGCCAGGCAAAGTGGTGAAGGGGCCTAGGGTCATGGGGAGGTCGTTAGACAAGAGTGCCAGGGATCGCTATCGAGGGGCGGGCCTCCGGAGGGGGCCGCCCCGTCGGACGCTCAATTAGCCAGTAAAGCGACCCTCGCGCAGGGCCTGGGCCTCCATGATCTCCAGTTCCCGGGCACCGGAGATGACGATCTCGGGGTCCGGCACAAAATCCAGTTCCTTGTTCAGGCGCTCGTAGGGTACCGCGTTCAGGATCACCTTCATGGCATTAATGCGGGCGCGATACTTATTATTGGAGCGAATGATGGTCCAGGGCGCATGCGCCGCATGGGTACGCTTGATCATCTCGTACTTCTGGCGGGTGAAGTCGTCCCAGCGGTCCTGGGCCTGGGCGTCGATCTCCGACAGCTTCCATTGACGCAGAGGGTCCGTCTTGCGCCGCTCGAAACGGCGAGACTGTTCATCCTTGGTGACGCTGAAATAGAGCTTCACCAGAATGGTGCCCTGGCGGACCAGATCCTTCTCGAAGCCCACCACCCCGTACATGAAGTTCTGGTACTCCTGTTCAGAGCAGAAGCCAAAGATCGGCTCTACCACGGCGCGGTTGTACCAGCTACGATCAAAGAGCACCACCTCGCCACCGGTGGGGAACTGGGCCACGTAACGCTGGAAGAACCACTGGTGACGCTGCTCCTCGGTGGGTTTGCCGAGGGCGACGAGGCGATAACGTTTTTCGTTCATGTAACGGGAAACACGGCGAATGGTGCCACCCTTGCCCGCCGCGTCCCGACCCTCGAAGACGATGATCATGCGGGTCTTGGTTTCTTCCAGATACTTCTGCAACCTGATCAGCTCAGCCTGGTAAGGCTTGAGACTCTTCTCCTGGCGCCGACGCACGACGGAACTGCGGTTTTCGCTCTTACTCTGCGCTAACTTGTTGCGCATGTTACGGTAATCGTCCATCAGCTCCGTCAGTTTGACCTGCTGACCGCGATATTCCACAAATTCAGGGTTCTTCAAATCATCCGACATGACGATTACCTCGTGGTTTTATTAGCGCACCCGGTGAAAGGATATATTTTAACATGCCCGGGCACCCACTTCCCGAAACATTTGCGTCTCGCGGGCAGGGTAAGCCCGGCTCGGGGCCGAGCCAGGAGCCCAGAAGCCGGGCGGAATTTCAAACTCCCATTTATGCCGGGCCCGGAAACTGGCAAACTAGACCGGCCCGGTGCCCTGCTCGGGCATCACCCTCGCGATTCCCATCGCGATCAAGATCGCAGCCCCAACGGAGAGGTCCTGGCCGTCCATGTCCGACAACGTCAAATACCTGCTCGACGAGCAGGACATACCCAAGTCCTGGTACAACATCAATGCCGACCTGCCGGTCCCCCTGGACCCGGTGCTCCACCCGGGCACCCACCAACCCATCAGCCCCGATGACCTGGCGCCCATCTTCCCGCGCGCCGTCATCGAACAGGAGATGAGTGCCGAGCGGGAGATCGAAATCCCCGGTCCGGTGCGGGAGGTCTATCGCCAGTGGCGCCCTTCGCCCCTGTTCCGGGCGCGCCGCCTGGAAAAGGCCCTCAACACCCCGGCCAAAATTTATTATAAGTACGAAGGCGTCAGCCCCGCCGGCAGTCACAAGCCCAACACCGCCAGCCCCCAGGCCGT
>JBGAUK010000060.1:0-20825 GCA_044228695.1 Chromatiaceae bacterium
GGGCGGGGCCTAGGCCATAGTGGTGATGATCCTCGCCATGGCCGGGTCCATGGCCATGGGCAGGGTCCTGATCCGGATGGGCATGATGCTCATGGTCGTGATCATGGTCGTGATCCTGATAAAGATCATGCTCGTGGCCGTGGTCGTGATCATGCTCGTGGCTATGAGGGTGAGCATGTTCCTGACCGGGCCCGTGGCTATGGGTATGGGTATGGCTATGAGGGTGATGGTGCGAATGCTCATGGCCATGCTCATGAGCTTGGTCCTGCTCCTGGCCCTCGATACGCGTCTCGCCCTGGCCGCAACCGCATACAGTACACATCTATTCCACCTCCAACTCTTTGATTCGCAGTTCTTCGCCGTGGGTGATGCGGACACCGTAGCCGCCACAGGCGGGACAGGGGTCGAACCGCTGGCGCACGGGCACCGACTGGTCGCATTGCAGACAGACCCCCTGCCCCGGGATCTCGATGATCTCGAGTTGGGCGCCCTCCGCCAGGCTCCCCCGGACCACGGCGTCGAAACAGAAGCGCAGGGCCTCCGCCTCTACCCCCGCCAGAGGCCCGATTTCCAGCCAGACCCCTTTGACGCGCTGGAAGCCCTGGCGGCCGGCCTCCTTTTCCAGGACCTGGAGGATCCCCTCGCAAATCGACATCTCATGCATGGTGGCTGGCGCGGACGGGGTCTTGTTGACCGAAAAAGGAAATGACCCAGGCTGAGTCCGCGGACGGCGACGGCCGGGTCCTGGGCCTGGCGGCATGATCAGGCGAGAATTATAGTCAGTCCGCGTTTGGCGGGCCTCGATTTCCCGCGGCTGCCGGGCTCCAAGCCGCAAAACCACTCCGCCCTGGCGGGGCCCACGGGGTGAGGCATTTGCCACACCCACTGCCCCGCATGACCCATTTCGCCCCGGCCTTGACCTGGGTCCTTTTACCCCTGGTCCAGCCTGAGCTAAGCTAGTCCGTGCTCGCATCTCCCCCTTGCCGGTGGTGGCCAGGGCTGGAGAGTCCCCAGGGAATATCGGTGAAAACGAATCTAACGACTTTACCCGCAACCCAGGCCCCCGGGCGGAGGTCTGGCCTTTTTCTCTGGACCTTGGGGTTGGGCGGACTCCTCTTTGCCCTGACCTTCGTCCATGCCGCCCTGACTACCCGCGCGGCGGCGGCCGACATCGCCCAACGCCGGGACCTGGTGGCGGCCCTCGACCTGACGGACCTGGCCCTCTTCACCGAGGCCCGCTATACGCGCCACCCGAGCCAGGCGGACCTGCACAGCGCCTTTCAGGACCACCCCCTGGCCCTTGACCACTTTCCCACCGGCACCCTGGTACCCGCCCCCCGGCCGGGCTTGGCAGCGGCGCAACCATGATCAGCTTCCTGCGCCGGCAGCGCTATCTGCTGGAATACAGCCTTTCCTCCCTGGCCCGGCGGCCGGGAAAACATCTGGGACTGGTGCTGGTGTACGCCACCATCGTCTTCCTGCTAGCCTCGACCCTGCTCTTCACCCAGTCCCTGCGCCAGGAGTCGGCCCTGGTGCTGGCCGAGTCCCCGGAGCTGATCGTGCAGCGCCTGCTCGCCGGGCGGCATGACCTCATCCCCGCCAGCTACCTGGAACAACTCGGTACGATCCGGGGGGTCGGCGAACGCTATGGACGGCTCTGGGGCTACTTCTACGACCCGGCGGTCCGGGCCAACTACACCCTCATGGTGCCGCGCGCGGCCCCGCCGGTGGCGGGCGAGGTCCAGCTGGGCGCCGGGGTGGCACGCGCCCGGGGCCTGGGCCCGGGAGACTACCTGAGTCTACGTTCAGCCCGGGGCGAGCCCTTCTCCTTCCGGATCGCGGCCCTGTTGCCGGCGGACACCGAACTGGTCTCCAGCGACCTCATGCTGCTGAACGAGAAAGACTTCCGTCACTTCTTCGACTTCCCCGCGGACCGCTTCACCGATATCGTGCTGCGGGTCCGCAACCCGGTGGAGGTGCGCAAGGTGGCGGAAAAGATCAGCCTGGCCCTGCCGGATACGCGGCCCATTCTGCGCGAGGAGATACTGCGCACCTACGACGCCGTCTTCGGCTGGCGTCAGGGCCTGGTCTTCGTCCTGCTGACCGGGGCCATGCTGGCCTTCGTCATCTTCGCCTGGGACCGGGCCTCGGGGCTGAGCGGCGAGGAGCGACGCGAGATCGGCATCCTCAAGGCCATCGGCTGGGAGACCGGCGACGTGCTGCGCATGAAGTTTTGGGAGGGCGCAGCCCTGTCCCTGACGGCCTTCCTCCTCGGCTATCTGCTCGCCTACGTCCATGTCTTTCACTTTGCCGCCATCCTCTTCGCCCCCGTGCTCAAGGGCTGGGCCGTGCTGTATCCCGACTTCCGGCCCGTACCCTTCGTGGATGGGTTGCAGGTGGCCACCCTCTTCTTCTTTTCCGTCTTCCCTTACACCGTGGCGACCATCATCCCCATCTGGCGCGCCGCCATCACCGATCCCGACCAGGTGATGCGATGATCCGCCTCGACGCCGTCAGCAAGGTTTACAACCAGGGCCGCCACAATGAGGTCTGGGCGGTGCGTGACCTCAGCCTGGAGCTGGAGACCCGGGGCATCACCGTCCTCAAGGGCCCCAGCGGCTCGGGCAAGACCAGCCTGCTGGCGATGCTGGGCTGCCTCTCCCGGCCCAGCAGCGGCCGCATTCATCTGGATGGACGCCTGCTGTCGAACCTGCCGGAACGCTTCATGACCCAGGTGCGGCGTTCGACCTTCGGCTTCATCTTCCAGCGCTTCAACCTGATCCGGGGGCTGACGGTCCTGGAAAATGTCATGCTGCCGGCCTACCCCCTGGCCCCGGACCCGGGCCAACTCCGGGACCAGGCCCTGGGCCTGCTGCGG
This sequence comes from Chromatiaceae bacterium, assembly GCA_044228695.1. Classification (GTDB taxonomy): domain Bacteria; phylum Pseudomonadota; class Gammaproteobacteria; order Chromatiales; family Chromatiaceae; genus M0108. The sequence goes on from JBGAUK010000060.1 coordinate 2,879, forward strand.
CAGTTTCGTCTGGAGGACCGGGCCCATAACAAGTCCGAGTGGCTCTCGGGCGGCGAGGCCCAGCGCACCGCTATCTGCCGGGCCCTGATCAACGACCCGGCCATCATCATCGCCGACGAGCCGACCGCCAACCTGGATAGTCAGCTCTCGCGGGAGCTGTTGACCCTCATCGGCGAACTGGCGGATCAGGGCAAGGGCATCCTCATCAGCTCCCATGACCCCCTCGTCTTCGACCACGCCCGGGTCTCCCGGGTGGTGGAATTGCGCGACGGGCGGTTGGCCTAAAACGCCATGCCCTTGACCCCCGCCATCCTGGCCCTGAATCTGGCCTCCCTGACCCAGAGCCTCCTGCTGGTACTGGCGGCGGGGTTTGCGATCCAGATCCTGCGGCATTGGGACCTGAGCAGCGGCAGCGAGCGCCAACTGGAACTGGAGCGTCGCACCTATCTCATCGCCACCCTGGTCGCCTGGGTCTTTGGCGGCAACCTACTGTCTCTCCTGCTCTTTGTCTATAACGCCGAGCAGCTCTCCACCCAATTCGTCGGCGCCATGTGCGCCACCGGTGTCCTCAATGCCAACCCTTGGGGCTGGCCCACCCTCTGGCTCAAGATCAGCCTCTTCTTCGCCGGCGCCGCCTGGCTGATCCTCAATGGGGTGGACAACCAGGCCCCCGATTACCCCCTGGTCCGCCCCAAGTACGCCCTGCTCCTGCTGATCACCCCCCTGGCCCTGGTGGAGGTCACGGTGCAGGCGCTCTTTTTCACGGCCCTGAACCCGGACCTCATCACCTCCTGCTGCGGCTCCCTCTTCAGCCCCGAGGGCGGCGGCGTGGCGGCGGAGGTCGCCGGGCTCGACCCAGCCGTCAGCCTCGCCGCCCTCGCCCTAAGCGGGCTCGCGCTGCTGGCGACGGGCCTGCGATATTGGCGCCGGGGACGGGGCGGCGGCCTCTTCGCCCTGATGGCCGCGCTGATCTTTGGCATCGCCCTGGCCGCCATCGTCTCCGGGGTGGCCCTCTATGTGTACGAACATCCCCATCACCACTGCCCTTTCTGCCTGCTCAAGTCCGGCCATGACTTTGTCGGCTATGGGCTTTACGTCCCCCTCTTCGCCGCCACCGCCCTGGCGCTGGGGGCGGGCTTGATGGAGGTCTGGCGCTCGGCCCCGAGCCTGAAGGCCATCATCGCCACCCAGGGTCCGCGCCTGGCGGGCATAGCCCTCATCTTGTTTGGTCTCTTTTATGGCCTTGCGACCTGGTTGGTCTTGAGGTCGAATCTGATCCTGCTGGGTACGAACTGAGGAATCCCGTCGCATGAACCGCCTCTTATTGATTGCCCTCCTCTGGGCGCCACTCCTCCTGGTCGCCTGCGGCGAGGAGGTGCCCAGACTGCGGAACCACGATCCCGCCCCCGCCTTCGCCCTGCCGGATCTGGACGGCAAAATCTGGAATTTCCCCCAGGACTTCCAGTCCCAGGTGGTCGTGGTGCGCTTCTGGGCGGACTGGTGCCCCTTCTGCGCGCCGGAGATGCGCGACATCGAGCCCATCTACCAGGAACTGCGTGACCAGGGCCTGCGGGTGCTGGCGGTCAATGTGCGTCAGGACCGGGAGACCGCCGCCCGCTTCATCGCCAGACTGGGCATCTCCTACGCGGTGCTCCTGGACGAGGACGGCACCCTGGCGCGCCAATATGGCGTCACCGGCCTGCCCACCACCTATTTTATCGACCGCTCCGGCCGGCTTCACACCCGCATCCTGGGCGAGGCGCCCATGCAACTCTTCGAGAAAATTGTCCGAGAGATGCTGTGAACCCGGAGTTAACCCTGGCCATGGCCTTCGCCACCGGCCTGTTCGGCGCCCTGCACTGCCTGGGCATGTGTGGTGGCCTGGCCGGAGGCTTCTTCGTCCAGCGTCAGGCCCAACCCCGGCTGGCACCTCAACTCATTTACCATGCCAGCCGCATCTTCACTTACGCCGTCCTGGGCATGGCGGGCGCCTGGGCGGGACGCAGCCTGGCGCAAACCGGACTGTTCGGTAAGGCGCAAGGCCTCCTCATGATAGGGGTGGGTCTCCTGATCCTGGTCCTGGGTCTGAGGCTGCTCCTGGCCCGCCCCCAGCGCCCCGCCCTGGCGCCGACCAGGGGTCTGGAGGTGCGACTGGAGCCCAGGCCCCGGCAAGCCTATAACCCCACCAGCCCGCAGCTGGCGGCCAGTGCGGCGTACCTGGAGCCTAAAACCCGGCCCCCGCGGCTCGGGTCGTCCCTCCTCTTCGGGACCCTCAATGGCCTTATTCCCTGCAGCCTGGTCTTTTCAATCGCCCTCAAGGCCGCCGCCACTGGCGACCCGGGTCGCGCCGGGCTGCTCATGCTCGCCTTCGGCCTCGGCACCCTGCCCATGATGGCGGCGGTCACCAGCTTCGGGGCCTTCGTCGGCGCGCGGACGCGGGACCTTTCCGCCCGAATCGCGGGGGGGCTGGTGGCCGTCCTCGGCCTCTGGACCCTCTACGAGGGCTATAGCTTCTTCGATATCATGCGCGGCCTGGCCAATGGCTAGGTCGCGCGCCTCCACCCACCACCAACAGGAGACAATCCCATGTGTGATCATCATAACCAGGGCCGGCGCGAGGCCCTCAAGGTACTCGGCGTCCTGGGTCTGGCGGGCCTGAGCACCCCGGTCCTGGCCGCCGATGCCGCCACCATCGGTGCCTTCATGCCCGGCAAAGGCTGGATGCCCGCGGGCGCGAGTTGCGAGGGCGATGGCACGCCCCTCCAGTTCATTCCCCGGACTGCCCCGGACGCCACTCCCCTGGTGGATGAGCTGAAGAAATACCCCAAATGCCCCTATTGCGGCATGGATCGCACGGAATTCAACTTCAGCCGTCACCTGGTCCAATACGACGATAACCTGGTGGATGGCACCTGCTCCATCCACTGCCTGGCCATCAGTCTCATGCTCAACATGGATCGCGGCCCCAAGGCCCTCTATGCGGCGGACTTCGGTTCCCCGGCGGAGATCAAGCCGCTGGTCCTGGTGGATAAGGCCACCTACCTCATCGGCAGCAAGCTCAAGGGGACCATGACCGCCAACAGCAAGGTTGCCTTTGCGGACAAGGCCCAGGCCGAGGCCGCCATGGCCAAGGATGGCGGCGCCTTGGGCACCTTCGACCAGGCCCTCAACCAGACCATGGTCGACATGGCCGCCGACACGGCCCGTATCCGCAAGAACCGCGCGGAAAGACGCCAGAAAATGATGCCGAAGGCCTGATGCCGCGCTAACGCCGAAGGCGGCGGGATCGAGCCCCGTCGCCCTCGGGTCACCCGCCCCCGGTCGCATTCCCATCCACATGACCCCCGAGGGCCCCGCCTTGCCTCCCACCCGACTCCGACCTTTCATCCTGATCTTACTGATCCTCCTCTGTGCCCCAGGCCTGCTCCTGGCTGAAACCGGACTGCCCCCGCTACCCAATCCCGGCCCCAAGGACACCTGCCCCGTCTGCGGCATGTTCGTCGCCAAATACCCCGAGTGGACCGCCACTGTCCTCTATCGCGATGGCCATGCCCATCACTTTGACGGCGCCAAGGACCTCTTCAAATACCTCTTCAATTTACCGAAATGGGCACCGGGCCATAAGCCCGAGGACATGGCCGCCATCGCTGTCACCGAATATTACGGCCTCGGTCGCATCCCGGCCCGCGATGCCTGGTACGTCATCGGCTCGGACGTCCTCGGCCCCATGGGTCACGAGTTGGTCCCCCTCGCCTCCGAGGCCGAGGCCCAGGAATTTCTGCGCGACCACGCGGGCCAACGCATCCTGCGTTTCGAGGCCGTGACCCCGGCGTTACCCGGCCAGCTCGACGAGGGGCAATTCGATTGAGTGCTCCCTGCCGGGGCTAGGCTCCCAGCCGGGCCTGCCTGTGGTGGCCCCCACCCGCTAGGCGGGCCGATTCGCGATCCAGATGCCGGCGCCGACCAGGATGAGGGCGGCGAAAATGGTGGGTGTCAGCGGTTCATCCAGCAGCAGGATGCTGGCGAGCACCCCCATCACCGGGGTGAGGAAGGAAAAGGACGAGAGGCGCGTCGCCGGATAATGCCGGACCAGCCAAAACCAGCCCAGATAAGAGGCCCCGGCCACGATCACCGCCTGAAAAAAGAGGTTGGCCCACACCAGGGGCGTGGGGGCAAAGACCCCGGGTTCGCCCATCGCCAGCGACAAGGGTGGCAAGAGAAGGGCAGACAGGGCGAGTTGGTACAGCAGTATCTTTTCCGCCGAGGAGCGCCCGAGGGCGCTGGCCTTGACCGCCAGGGTGGTCGCCGCCCACAACAGGGCTGCCCCCAGAATCATGAGATCCCCGATCCAGGCCTGGTCCGCCGGCAGCCAGAGGTGCTCGCCAAAGAGCAGGACCACCCCGACAAAGGCCAGGGCCATGCCCCCCCACTGCGCCTGACGCATCTTCTCCCCCGGTAAAAACCAGCGCGCCCCGAGGGCCACGAAGAAGGGGGCGGTATAGAGAAAGATGACGCCGCGGGACGCCGGTGTGTAATCCAAGCCCAGGAATATCAGGGCAAACTCCCCGGAGAAGAGCAATCCCACCAGCAGGCCGGGCCACAAGGTGCCATCGCGCTCGAACAGCCTGACCCGGCGCAGCAGCACCCAGAGCAGAATGGTCGCCGTCGCCCCCAGGGAGCGCATCCCCGCCTGCCACACCGGCGAAATGCCCGCGTTAGCGACCTTGATCGCCACCTGCTGCAGGCCCCAGATGAAACAGAATAAGACCATGAGCCCAATGGCCAGGCGATCGAGTTCGTGCTTAGGCATGCTCTTGTGAAAGCGTCATGGCGCCAGTCCCGGGGTTGTATCAGTAAGGAGGGAGTCACCGGGAGCAGGCCGCCGCGGTTTCCCGCGTGGCAATTTTCACCGTGCCCCGTATAATACGCCCCTTGATGTCTCGGCTCGGGCGAGACTGGCGGGTTCTCGGAGAGGTGCCGGAGTGGCCGATCGGGCTTGACTCGAAATCAAGTGAAGGCGTAAGCCTTCCGTGGGTTCGAATCCCACCCTCTCCGCCAATTGCAACATCCAAGCCAATGATTACATTGGTTTTCGGCTCTCCCTTTATTTCTGACTATCGATTTAGCGGCCTCCTTTTTGCCGCCCTCCCCTCAATACCAGCTTTCGGTATTTTGCGAAATTTCAGTCTGAGTTATACCCAGCGCTGATCCCGCTTCGGCATCGAGGGAGGGTCGGGTGGCGATAGCAGGGATGCTATCGCCAAGCCTACAGGGATGTATTCACGGCGTCCCCCGCCCGCCGCCGCCCGGCCCGGATTACCGATAACTCAAGCCCAACTGCCCCGCCCTCACCGCGGCAAAGTCAGGCGCACCAAATCGGCGACGGATTTGATTTTGAGCTTGTGCATCAGATTAGCGCGATGGGTTTCGATGGTGCGGACGCTGGTGCCGAGTTCCCAGGCGATGACCTTATTGGCCTTGCCCTGGACAATATGCCTCAGGACCTCGCGCTCGCGGGGGGTCAGGGTCTCCATCCGGGCAGTCAGATCCTCCAGGTCGCCATATTCCTTCCGATAGCGCTGATCCTCCGCCAGGGCTTTGCGCACTCGCTCCAGCAGATACTGATGATTGACGGGCTTCTCCAGGAAATCCACGGCGCCTAGCTGCATGCTCTTGACCGCCGTGGGGATTTCGCCATAGGCACTGAGCATGATCACCGGCATGGCCGAGCGGCGTGCCCGCAGGGCCTGCAACAACTCCAGGCCATCCATCTCGGGCATGCGCAAGTCCAGGATGGCGCAGCCCGGGGCCTTAATGTCCAGCTCCTCCAGATAAGCCTTGGCGGAGGCAAAATCCTTGACCTTGAGCTGGACCGACTCGAAGAGCCAGCGCAGCATTTGCCGTTGGTTATCATCGTCGTCGATGACAAAGACCGTGGGTTCCGCGTCCATCGGCTATCTCCTGCCAGGGGTTATCAAGGGGTCTGAAGAGCGTCGCCGCCCTGGGGAGGAAGGTTCTCTTGCCAGGGAGCCATGGCCGCGATCAAGGTGGCGAGCCGGTCATCCAAATCCACCAGCCCCGCATCGAGTTCGGTTTCGCCCCGGTCGATGGCCTCTTCTAATAGTTTAGCCGCTGCCATCAGTTCCATGGCGCCAAGACTGCCGGCGTTGCCGCGCAGGTTGTGCAACCGCCGGGCGGCGCTATCCCGCTCGCCCCGCTCTAGGTCCTCGCGGATCTCGGCGACCAGGCCGCCGTAGCTGGCGGCGAATTGGCCCAGGAGTTTCAGGAACATGGCCCGATTACCGCACAGGGTCTCGGCGGCCTGGTCCCGATCGATGCCGGCAATGACCGGAAACGCCCCCCCATGCCGAAGGCCACCGGCGGCAGGATGCCGGGTTCCGGCAGGCTGGGCGCCAAGGGTGCGGGGCCGGGAGCTAGGGGCTGGGTCTGGACCCATTGCCACAAAAGCGCCACCATAGCCTTGAGCTTGAATGGCTTGGTCAGGATGTCATTGCACCCGGCTCGCCGCGCCTCCTCCTGCTGCCAGGGCAGGACCCCGGCGGTGAGGGCAATGATGGGGAGTTCAGTCAGGCCCAGTTCGAGCCGGATCAGGCGTGTCGCGCTCAGTCCATCCACGACGGGCATCTGGACATCCATCAGCACCGCGTCGAAGGTCTGGGGCTCGCGCCGCAAAATCTCCAGGGCCTCCTGACCATCCACCGCCAGACGGACCTGGGCACCCTCCAGCGCCAGGGCCTGCCCAACCACCTCGCGGTTGATGTCGCTGTCGTCCACCACCAGGATATGCCGGTCGGCCAGGCGTATGCCGGCGGTGGCCTCTGGCTCCAGCCCGGAGTCGAGGTCCGACTCGTGGGGGGCGACCCGGGGAAAGGGCAGTTCAAACCAGAAGGTACTGCCCTGGCCCGGCAGGCTGGCGGCGCCGATGGTGCCGCCCATCAATTCCACCAGATGCTTACTGATGGCCAGCCCCAGGCCCGTGCCACCGTATTGGCGGCTAGAGCCGTGATTCGCCTGGGTGAAGGGGGTAAAGAGCCGGTTCAAGGCCTCGGGGGCGATGCCGATGCCCGTATCCCGCACCTCGAAGATCAGCCGGATGGCCTTGTCGGTCACCGCCACGGGATGTACCAGGAGGGACACCTCGCCCCGATGGGTGAATTTGATGGCATTGCCCAGCAGATTGACCAGGACCTGTTTCAGGCGCAGCCCATCCCCCACCAGGATGCCCAAGGGCTCTGCGGGCGGCACCACGCGCAGGATCAGTCCATTGCCTCGGGCGGCGATGCCCATGAGGCCCTCGACCTTGGCCAAGTGGTCCGCCAGGTCGAGATTCCCCAGTTCGATGCGCAGCCGGCCGGCCTCGATCTTCGACAGGTCGAGGATGTCATCGATGATGCCGAGCAGATTCTCGCCGGCATCCTCAATGCGCTGGACCATGCGGTGCTGGCTGTCCCCCAGGGGCTCGCGCTCCAGGAGTTGGGCCAGGCCCAGCACCGCATTCAGGGGTGTGCGGATCTCATGGCTCATGTGGGCCAGGAACTCGCTCTTGGCGGCGTTGGCCGCGTTGGCCTCGGCGGTGCGCTCCACGACCTTGCGCTCCAGATCGGCGCTGAGCTCGCGATAACGCTGTTCACTGTCGCGCAACTGTCGGTCGGCCTGCCGGCGCGCGGTAATGTCCTCCATGACGATGCTGATGCCAATGGCCCGTCCATTGAGGCCTTTCAAGGGATAAAAGTGGGTTTGTACGATCCGCGGGACCTCGGGATGGGCGGGGTTCAGACCGGTCGATTCATGGTTGCGGACGGCTTCTCCCGTGGCCAGGACTTTGCGTAGCAGGGGTTCGATCTGGACGGCAACTTCGGGGAGCACCTCGCGCAAGGTGCGGCCGAGGTAGGTCCCGGTCGCGGGGCCATAAATCTCGGCCATCCGGGCGTTGATGCGTAAAAAGCGCAGATTGGTATCCAGGGCGCAGAGTCCCACCGGGGCGCTATCGTAATAGGCCTCGATTTCGGCTTGCCGCCGCCGCGCCGCCGCCGCGCTCTGGCGTAGCAGGGTCTCCGCCTGTTTGCGCTCGGTGATATCCATGATGAGGATGATGGCCCCCCCCCGACTGCCCCGCCACCGGGTCCTCGATGGGCGCTGCCGCCAGGTTCATCCACACCCATTCCCCGTTCTGGCGCAGGCAACGGGCTTCGACCGTACAGGCTTGCCGCTGATGGAGCAGTTCATCCAGCCACCGCAGATCGTCGGCCACCTCTCCGGGGAGGAAGATGTCCGCCCAGCGCTGGCCCAGAAGTACCTCGCGGCTGTGATCCAGGAGGGTGCAACAACGGCTATTGACATCCACCAGGCGGGTTTGAAGGTCAATTTCGGCTACTCCGGCCAGGCCTTGCTGGACAAGGGCGCCGAGGCGCGATTCGCTCGTGTGCCGGGCGGCGGCGGCCCGGGCCTCCTCCAGGTCCGTCTCTCGCTGCAAGCGGTCGGTGATGTCACTCGCGATACCCCGCATGCCCAGAAACTCGCCCTGGGCGCCAAAAAAGGGGGAGCCACTGATGCCGGCGACCACCGCCCGGCCGTCACGATGCCGGAAGGGATATTGCAACCCGGAATAAGGCTTTTGGGCAGTCAGGACTTCCAGGTTCCGCTGGGCAACCTCCCGTCTGAACTCGTCCGGGACGAGCTCCTCCGATTTCCTGCCCAGGAAGTCCGCCGCCGGATAGCCCGTCAGCGTCTCGAAGTGGGGACTGAGATAGGTAAAGCGCCCTAGGAAATCGATCTCCCAGATGCAACCGCTGATGGTCTCGACCAAGCCCCGGAATTTTTCCTCGCAACGCCGCAGGCATAGCTCCTCTTCCTTGCGCTTCGTGATGTCGCAGTCGGTCCCGGCGAACAGGAGAGGTAGGCCCTGGGCATCGGACTCCGCGACTCCCCCCCGCGAGAGCACCCAGTGCCAGGTGCCGTCCTGGGCTTGCATCCGATACTCGTAGGAGTCCGGCAAGTCTTGACCCGCGAAACGAGCATCGATCGCCGCGACCAATCCCGGGCGATCCTCGGGATGCACGAGTTGTAACCAGTGCTGCAAATCCAGAGTCACTTCGCCCACCGGGAGGCCCAGAAATGGCACCCCATGCTGGTTGGTCCAGAGCTGGTTCGTCGCCAAATTCAGCTCCCAATAGCTCTCCTTGGCGCCCGCCAGGACCCGTTTCAGGCGGGCCTCGCTCGCCACCAGGGCTTGCTGATCCCGCTTGGCTTGAGTTACGTCGAACAGGATGGCCAAGATGAGGACAGAGTCCCTGCGGCGCACCAGTTCCCAATAGACGGTGACATCGCGCTCTTCGCCACTCCGCAGGCGATGCCGGGAGGATAGTGGGAACGCCAGGCCCGGGCTGTTCGCCAGCATGGCCAGCTTCTCCAGGCATTCCTCACGGCTCAGGGTTTGGATATCCCAGAGGTGCATCTTGCTTAGTTGCTCCTGGGGGTAGCCATAAAAGCTCGCCGCCGCTGGAGACGCCTCCAGAAGGCGCCCCGTCTTGGCCTCGAGCAGCAACTTAACGACCTGGCGACTCCCGAGGGCGGCGCGGAACAGCTCTGCCTCCTCCCGCAGGCTCGCGGTGCGCGCCCGGTATCGGTCCTCCCGCTCGGTAATGTCCAATAGGGCGATCAGGCAACGGCGATGGGGGCTGGCGGCCGAGGGGGTGCCTTCCAGTTGCAACCGGCGCGGAGGGTCATCATCGGTGGCCAGATACACCTGGCACATTTGCCGGCCCCCCGCCCCGAACAGCCGGGCGAGAAAGGCGTTGAAGGCGGGCCGGTCGCGCAGGGCGATAAACAGACCAAAGCGTTTGTCGATCAATTCGTCACGGGGGTGGCCGAGCAGGACCGCGCCGGCCAGGTTGATTGCCAGGACGGAGCCCGTGTCGGAGAGGGAACCATAGCCGATGGGCCCCATGTCGAAGAGGTCGGCATAGTTTTTCAGGCTCGCCTCCAGTTCCCGACGCGTCTCGCGCAGGGCCTGGTTCTGCATCTCCAGCTCGACCTGATGGACTTGCAACTCGTAGACGAGCCGTTGGGCCTCGTCCGTGACGCAAGGCGCGGGCACGGCCTGCCGGGACCCCGATGCCCCCTGCCGCTCGAGCTCCACCTCCGCCTTACCCCGCAACCGAGAGGTCCCTGCCGCACCGACCCGCTGACGGTACCTCTTGCCTGGCTCGGCCATACCCCGCAACCCGGAGGTCCCTGCCGCCGTCTCCGCGTCCGCCGTGGCATCCGCCGCCGTCAAGTCCTTATCTTTTTTCATGATCGTTGGCGCCTGGGGTCGGAATTATAGGGGCTTATGCTTTATCGGGGGGGGGGGGGGTGACAACCGCGGTGGCCCCGGCGCGCAGCCGCGCCAGTTCCTCCTGGACCTGGCGCAATTCGTCCTCCAGGGTCTTGGCGCGGGTCACCTCTACCAGGGTGATCACCACGCCATCGATACGGTTGTCCAGGGTCCGATAGGGCATGATGCGGATCGTGAACCAGCGACCATTTCGTGCCGAGATGGGCTTTTCGATGAAGACCAGGGTGCGTAACACCTCGGCCACATCCTCCGTCAGTTCGGGATAGAAGAGATCCGAGGCGATATCGGTCACGGGCCGGCCCAGGTCGGTGGGGATGAGCTTGATGAGCTTGGCGGCCTGGGTGGTAAAGCGCCGCACGTGCAGGCTGGCGTCAAGGAACAAGGTGGCCAACTCCGTGCTGTCGAGGAGGTTCTTCATGTCATCGTTGACCTCCGACAGATTGTCGACCTTGGTCTGGAGCTCGGCATTGACCGTTTGCAACTCCTCGTTCAGCGACTGCATCTCCTCCTTGGAGGTGAGCAGCTCCTCGTTGGCGGACTGCAATTCCTCGTTGGTGGACTGGAGTTCCTCGTTGGTGGATTTCAGCTCCTCCTGGGAGGTCTGCATGGCCTCGCGGGTGGCGACCAGGGCCTCGCGCAACTGCTCGGCCTCCTGCGCCAACAGCTCCACCTGCTCGCCAGTCAGGCTGGCGCCACGGCGCCTGCCGCGCCGCTTGGGCATGGGCAGGTCCTGGAAGACCAGCAGCAACATGCCCCTCAAGGCCGGAGGCTCGCGGAGGGCCTGGATACTGAGGTCGATGCACTGGAAATCACCATTGGTCCTGACGCGCAGGGCGCGCTGGACGACGGGCTCGCCGGCGGGCCCATGCAGGGCCTGCTGGACCAGGGTCAGCAACACCTCGCGCAGTCCCTCCCGGGCCATGGCGAAGATGTTCCAGTTGACCCGTCCGCTGGGCGGCTCCAGATACTTGCCGGTACGCCCACTGATGGAGAGGATGTCGCCATGGGGATGGGCGAGCACCCCCGCGGGCGAGAAGCGCTGCAACAGCACCGGCTCGAATTGGGTCTGCAGGCTGATCGTGGGTGGGGTGGGCGGTACCGGCGGCAGGTCTACCAGCGCCGGCGGCGGGGTGAGGGGCAATGTCATCGGCTTGACCTGGCTGTTGGGTATTTCGCGCTGATAGATACGCCACTTGCCGTCGAGAATGGCAAACATCTCGGCCGTGCTGCTGACGGTCTCCGCGGAGCCCAGGAAGAGGACGCCCCCGGGATTGAGGCTGTAGTGGAACAGGACCATGAGCTTGCGCTGCAAGGCCGCGGTCATGTAGATCAGCAGATTGCGGCAGATGAGGATGTCAATCTTGGTAAAGGGGGGGTCCTGGATGAGGTCCTGGGAGGCGAAGATGGTCATCGACCGGATCTCCCGGCCAATGCGATAGCCACCACCCTCTTCCCTGGTAAAAAAGCGCCGCAGCCGCTCCGTGGAGACATCGGCGGTGATCTTTTCCGTATAGAACCCCTGACGGGCGTGGACAATGGCATCGGGGTCCAGATCGGTGGCGAAGATCTGGAGGGCATAGGCCTGGTTGGGCCACAGCCGCTCCAGGGCCTCGCGGAACACGATGCCCAGGGAGTAGGCCTCCTCGCCCGTGGAGCAACCGGCTACCCAGGCGCGCAAGGTGCCGCCCGCCGGGCGCTGGGCGAGGAGCGCCGGGAGCACCTGATCACGGAGCAAACCCCAGGCTTCCGGATCGCGAAAGAAGCTGGTGACGCCAATGAGCAGTTCCCGGAAGAGCAACTCCAGCTCCGAAGGGTTCTCCTGCAGGAAGCGGACGTACTGGGCGATTTTGTCCACCTTGTTGAGGGCCATGCGCCGTTCGATGCGGCGATAAAGCGAGGGCTTCTTGTAGAGGGAGAAGTCATGGCCCGTATGGGTGCGTAGCAGGATCACCACCTTGTCCAGGCCGCTCTGGTCACGCTCCTCGGTCAGGGGCAGGGCGGGAACCGCCCGGGGTTCGCTGTACAGATAGGCATGGAGTCGCTCGAACAAGCCGTCGGTGGAGGCGACGATATCGCCCAGCCCGGCCTCGATGGCACTCCGGGGCATGCCGTCGAACTTGGCCGAGGTCGGGTCCTGCACGAGAGTGATGCCACCCGCCTCCTTGATCGCCCGCAGGCCCAGGGTGCCATCACTGCCCATGCCGGAGAGGATGATGCCGATGGCCTGCTGGCGCTGATCCTCCGCCAGGGAGCGAAAAAAGAAGTTGATGGGCAGGCGCAGGCCACGCACCGCGGTCGGGTCGAAGAGATGCAGGACCCCGTGCAGCAAAGACAAGTCCTTGTTGGGGGGGATCACATAGATGTGGTCGGGACGTACCCGCACGCGATCCAACACCTGCTCGACACGCAGGGTGGTGCCGTGCTGCAGGAGCTCCGGCATGAGGCCCGTGCGGGTGGGGTCCAGGTGTTGGACGATGACGAAGGCCATGCCGGGGTGCTGGGGCACGGTCTTGAAAAACTGCTCCAGGGCCTCGAGCCCCCCCGCCGAGGCGCCAATGCCGATGATGGGGAAGGGCTTGCGCGGAAGGGACCCCGCTGACTCTGGCCACTCTGGCGCTGAAATATCCACGTCTTGCCCGGCCACCGCCTCTTCGGCCAGGCCATCATCGGCCACCCCATCATCGGCCAGTGCCGGCTCTGGTTGGGGGGTATCCGGCACTGACGAGGCCTCGAGCACGGAGGTCGGGTCGGGTTGCTGGCCGGCTGCCGTGGATGGCTTCTTCATGAGTTCCTATCCGTGATGATGGGCGTAATTTTTGGGTCGGGCAGTGACAAGACCCGCGAAAAATCCTTCTAATCTAAAAATACAAAAAAGTCAAATGAAGAAACGCCAACTTCAAAATACGACGAGATACGACATTTTGAGTTGATTATTATTAAATATCAATAAGTTAAAAATATTCTCCAGGTCCCGTAACCTCCCTCCCGTCGGGGCGACCCTTCAGCGACGGTTGGCGGCCGCGTCCCCGGGGCTACCCATCTCTAGCCGCATCGCAACTACCCTTATTCAATAGGAAACAGCGATTGAATGCCGGCTGACAGCCCGGCCGCCGCGCCGGGCCCCCTCCCACCAGAGCCAGGCACGACAAGAGGGGCCAGACGCGGCCGAAACGACCCCGTCCCGCAATAAATACTAGTCGGATATTTCTTGGTTCACCAGTCCCCCAGACCCTTTGTAGCGGTCGGAACGCGCTGGCCTGATGGACCAAGCCCAGGTGGACAGTTCTAGGTGGTGTTGACGGCAATCCTAGACCCGGCCCCCCTGGCGGGAAGGCCAGGCGGGATGGCTGGCGGTGGGCGGGGTGTCGACAGCAGGGATGCTGTCGTCAAGCCTACAGGGAGGTATTTACGGGGTCCCCCGCCAGCCATCAGCCCTCCACCCGGCCTGGAATCATGGCTGTTAAGTCAATCAGCCCGGACCCTGCCCCACGGCACCTGACCAGGCCGGATCGCCCTCTAGGCATCGGATAAACAAACGCGATTTCGTCCCGCCGCCTTGGCCGCGTAGAGGGCGTGATCCGCCCGCTCGAACAGGTCCCGCGCCAGTTGCAAGCCGAAGTCCTTGGCCAGATGCGGCAAGGAACCCATCTTAAGCTGGGCCTGGGAGAAGGGGGGACTGGTCGCGCCGCCGATGCTGAGGGAAACATAAGGCTGACCGGTGCCGGGGGCCTGGGGGATGGCCGAATCACTCAGGTGGACGCGAATCTTCTCCGCCAGGGCCGTGGCTTCCTCCTGCTTGGTACTGGCTAGCAGGGCCGCGAATTCATCGCCCCCATAACGAGCCACGAAGTCACCCCCCCGGTTCAGGGTGGAGGAGATGTCCTGGGCGACCTTGAGCAGGCACTCATCGCCCCGCGCATGGCCAAAGTAGTCGTTGTAGGCCTTGAAGCAATCGATATCGATTATTAGCAAGGACAGGGGTTGGTCGTTACGTAGGGCGCGCCGCCATTCCATGGTTAACCGCTCATCCAGGGCGCGACGGTTGGCGATACCGGTGAGGGGATCCTGAATGCTCAGGGACCGGAGCAGGTCATTCTGGGCCTTCAACTTGAGATGGGTCTTGACCCGGGCCCGGACCACGGGGGGGCTGATGGGCTTGCTGATGAAATCCACGGCCCCGGCATCCAGGGCCCGGACCTCGCTGGCATAGTCACTAACCACCGTCACAAAGATGACGGGTAGTTCCGGAAAATCCTTCTGCAGGAGGCCGCAGGTGGTAAAACCGTCCAGGTTGGGCATGAGGGCGTCGAGCAGTACCAGATCGATCCCGCCCTTTTCCACCCTTGCCAATGCCTCGGCGCCGCCGCTGGCGGTGAGGGTCTCGCCGAGACCCTCGAGGGCATTCTGAAGGATCATGATCGCGGTGGGATCATCGTCCACGATCAGGATGCTGGCGGGTGATCTCATGTTACTACTCCCAATTGGACGCTCGGGCAGGGATCGCGGATGCGAATGCGGATGCGGATGCGCTATCTAGGTTAATAGTGCAAGAGAAAGGCCGGGGTGTCATTGGGAATCGCTACCCAATTTCTTGGGTATCTTCACCCATTGTTATATTTTTTAATTATTGATTAATAGTGTGTTTTTACATAGCGGTCTCAGCATTCCCCGCAATTCGGACCGCGGATGGCGACTTGCCAGGGCGCAGGGGGGCGCGGGTGGAGAGGGTCAACAGTGGGCGCGCGCCGGCCAGCGCCGCCCGGCCTTCGGCAATCAGGGGTGGGGCTGGCGTCCGGGGCCAGGGGCTGGGCGGCCTGCTTCGGTTATGGCCGCAACCAGGGCCGAAAGCTGGCTGTCCAGCAGCCTCAGCCCCGGCTCCCAGGCCGTATCACCCAGGGCGATGGCCTCCTCCAGATGGCTGGCGGTGCGCATCACCGCCATGGCACCGATGCCACCGGCATTGCCGCGCAACCGGTGCAGCCGCCGGCCGGCGTCATGCCGACCACCCTGGGCCAGGTCCCGGCGGATCTCGGTCACCAGGCCACCGCTACTGGCCGCGAAATCCCCGATGAATTTCCAAAATAGGGACCGGTTGCCGCAAAAGATCTCCTTGGCCCGCTCGCGATCGATGCCGGCGATCAGAGGGAACCGGGCTGGCTGGTCCAGGGCTGGGAGGGGTTGCCCAGGGGCGCCAGCACCTGACGGTGTCACGGCCAGGTGAGGCGGCCGGCCGCCCGGCGGGAGGGGCCTGGCCGGGACCCATTGCCGCAACACCTCCGCCATCCGTTCCCGTTTGACCGGCTTGGCTAAAATCTCGGTGAAACCCGCCCGCCGGGCCTCCTCTAGCTGGCGGGGCAGAACCCCGGCGGTGAGGGCGATGATGGGCAGGTGGGTCAAGCCCAGTTCACCGCGAATCAGGCGGGTGGCGGTGAGGCCATCCATGACAGGCATCTGCAAGTCCATCAGCAGGGCATCGAAGGCAGCGGGACTGGCCTTCAGGCGGTCGATCGCCTCCTGGCCATCGTTAGCCAGGGCGCTCTCGGCACCCTCCACTGCCAGGGCCTGGGCAATGACCTCGCGGGTGATGTTGCTGTCGTCCACCACCAGGACGCGCAGACCCGCCAGGCGGGGGCCCGGGAGCGGCGGGGATGACCTGGCGCTCCCGGGCGCCTGTTCGGTGGCCAGGGCCCGCGACAGGGAGAGCTCAAACCCGAAGGCCGTACCCTGCCCCGGCTGACTGATGGCATCGAGAGTACCACCCATCAAGGCTACCAGGTGCTGGCTGAGCGCCAGGCCCTGGCCCATGCCGTCGTAAGGGTGATGCCGGCAGGGGTCGGCCGCGGGGTCGGGGTCCAAGAGCCCCGTCAGGTCCTTGGGTGACATGCCAGATCCCGTGTCCCTAACCTCGAAGCGCAGGCGCGCGACCGCCGGAGAGATCATGAGGGTCTGTAACTGGAGGCGGATCTCACCCCGATCGGTGAACTTGATGGCGTTGCCCAGGAGGGTTGCCAGTACCTGCTCCAGTCGGTGGGCATCGACCCACAAGCGCCCGAGCAGGTTGGCCTGCCCATCGATCCGGAGGGTAAGCCCCTTGGCGCCGGCCCGGGGCGCGAGCTGGTTGTGCAGCCGAGCCATGAGCACCCCCAGATCAAAAGGCTGGGGCGCGATATCCAACTCGTCCGGCGCCGCTGCCACCAGGGAGCGTGGCGCATAGGCCTGGATGACTCTCCGCCCCCGCAGAGCGGCACCGAAATCCGGTAGGGGACGTTGGCTGACTCTGTTCATCACTCTGAATGGCTCTCCTTCCAGCCCAGTAACTCATTTCCGAGATGCCAGCGACGCTCCATCAGCCATTCCCCACCAACGCTTGCCGTTTGACGGCCGCCAAGGGGCGATTGTTAGCCCTGACCAGAGGTACCCCGACCCCTTTAATGGGGATTTGGGAGGGTGCCCGGTCCTTTGCCATCTCCATGCGGGCCGGGGGACGTGGCAGGGAGTCACGCAGGGGCAGCGTTAGACGGACCAGGTCCGCGACGGCGCGCACCTGGAGTTTGCGCATCAGATTGGCGCGGTGGGTTTCGACAGTGCGGACACTGGTGCCAAGATCCCAGGCGATGGCCTTATTGCCCTTGCCCGCGATGATGAGTTCCAGGACATCGCGCTCCCTTCTGGTCAAACTACTCAAGCGTTCGGCCATGCCTTGGGGATTGCCAAACTGCTCCCGATACAAGCGGTCATCGGCAAGAGCCGCGCGCACACACCCGAGGAATTCCTGGTGGTGAACGGGTTTTTGCAGAAAATTCACGGCCCCCAATTGCATGCTTTTTACCGCGGACGAAATTTCACCATGGGCACTGATCACAATGACCGGCATCTTGATCAGGCGCCGGCCGAAGGCTTCCAATAATTCCAGTCCATCCATGTCCGGCATCAGCAAGTCAAGCACGATACAGCCAGGTCCCGCATGGTCGGGACGGTCCAGAAAAGCCTGGGCGGTGGGGAATTCCTCGACGGTAAGCCGCACCAATTCGAGTAGGGTGCGCAAAGAGTGACGATAAGTATCATCATCGTCAATCAGAAAAACCCTGGGGTCCGTAGTCATGGTCAGGCTCCGCATGAGTCTATTCGACAATCTTGGGGCTGGCCCCGGTTGAGGTATTGTTTATGGCGATGCCCTTCACCTCGATGGGCATAATCAGGGGATTCTGGTCAAGAACAGCCGGTGGCGACCAGATAAAAACCCGACGGAGTGTTCCGGGGACGAAACCAGTGGCATAGGGCGACAGAGTGGCACTGTCGAAATCCAGGCCTTGAGTGCGGATGCCGACAATACCCCGTTTGGTAAAATCCTGGGTGAGCAGAATCAGGGTCGCCACGCCGAAGTCGAAGATTTGGTTCACGCCCGTCAAATCCAGCACGGACTGGTTGATGCTGTCGTCCACGGCATGGGCGATAGCCAGGAGGCGGAAGGCGCAGCGCAGGTCCAGCGGACCCGTGATCGAAATGCGCAAGCTGCCTATTCCACGCAAACTGGACACCCATTCCAGCGCAAGCTGGACACCCGTTCCACGCCAACCTGGACAGTCGGAG
>JBGAUK010000061.1:0-20498 GCA_044228695.1 Chromatiaceae bacterium
CGTCTGGCTCAGCCAGAAAATGATGGCGGTTCTTTATGACGTTGACGTCCGGACGATCAACTACCACCTGCAGAAAGTATTCAAAGACAGTGAGTTGGCGGAAGAATCAGTTATCCGAAAATTTCGGATAACTGCCGCCGACGGCAAAAACTACGACACCGGCCACTACAACCTCTCCGCCATCATCGCCGTCGGCTACAAGGTCAACTCTGAGCGGGCCGTCCAATTCCGCAAATGGGCGACCACCGTGGTCAAGGAATACACCGTCAAGGGCTTCGTCATGGACGACGAACGCCTCAAGGCAGGCGGCACCGTCCTGACCAAACAGTACTTCGAAGAACAACTCCAGCGCGTCCGCGAAATCCGCCTCAGCGAGCGCAAGTTCTACCAGAAGATCACCGATATCTACGCCACGGCAATGGACTACGATGTCAGCGCCACCGCCACCCAGCGCTTCTTCGCCACCGTGCAGAACAAGCTCCACTGGGCCATCCACGGCCACACCGCCGCCGAGGTGATTGTGGACCGGGCCGATGCCGGGAAACAGCACATGGGCCTGACCACATGGAAAGATGCGCCCCATGGAAAAATCCAGAAATTCGATGTCAGCGTCGCCAAGAACTACCTGACCGAACCGGAGATGGCGCAGCTCTCCCGCCTCGTCAACGCCTACCTCGATGTTGCCGAAGACATGGCCCAGCGGCAGATGCCCATGACCATGCAGGACTGGGAAACACGCATCAACCGCTTCATCGAGGCCACCGACCGGGAAATCCTGCAGGACGCCGGCAAAGTCACCGCCGAAATCGCCAAAGCCCACGCCGAATCCGAATTCGAAAGATACCGCATCGTCCAGGATCGCTTGTTTGTCTCGGACTTCGACGCCGAAGTCATGCGGATCGCAAGGAATGATGTAGAAAGTGGGAACGAGGAAGGCGGTGCGGAGTGAGTGTCGAACGGAGCCAATGGAGCGCGGACATCGCGACTGCCAAAGCTCGCAGAGCGAAGAATGAGACGGACAAGGCGCTGAAGACGATTCTGGAGAAAGTTGGAGTATGACTAAAGCAGCCGCAACTCTACCTGACACCTGGCGGATTGTGCCAGTGGGCAACGTCTGCTCACTTCAAGGAGGCTTTGCGTTCAAGAGTGATGAATTCCGCCCCTCTGGCATTCCGATCGTCCGCATCAGCAACGTGAAGGAACGGGGCCTTGACTGGAGAAGTGAAGTCTTTTGGTCGGAAGAATTAGGGCCAAGAATTGCGAAATTTCTCCTCCAAGAAAAAGATGTTCTTATCTCAATGACCGGCAATGTTGGAGAGACATGCATGGTCCGCTCATCGGACCTTCCCGCTCTGCTCAATCAGCGAGTCGGACGTTTTAAGATTCCTGACCCAACTGTTCTGGACGACGAATATTTACTCTTTGTTTCGAAGACAACGTCATTCCGACAAGCAGTGTCAGGAGGTGCCTACGGAGCGGTTCAACAGAATGTCAGCGGAAAAGGTATCGAGTCTGCGGAGATCCCGCTC
The DNA here is from genome assembly GCA_044228695.1 of Chromatiaceae bacterium. Lineage (GTDB taxonomy): Bacteria > Pseudomonadota > Gammaproteobacteria > Chromatiales > Chromatiaceae > M0108. The sequence goes on from JBGAUK010000061.1 coordinate 1,530, forward strand.
CCCCCACTCCCCGAGCAGAAAAAGATCGCGCACATCCTTTCGACGGTGCAACGGGCGATCGAAGCGCAAGAGCGGATCATTCAGACCACCACCGAACTGAAAAAGGCCCTCATGCACAAGCTCTTCACCGAAGGCCTCCGCAACGAACCCCAAAAACAAACCGAAATCGGCCCCGTGCCCGAAAGCTGGGAGGTGGTGCCCTTCGACAAGTTTGTGACGCTCCAGCGTGGCTACGATCTTCGGAAACAGGATTTCAGAAAGGGTGAAGTGCCGGTAATCGGTGCAACACAGGTGATCGGCTATCACGACACCGCGAATGTGAAGGCGCCGGGCGTCACCGTCGTACGAAGTGGATCATCCGCAGGAAAGCCCCTGTTCATTGCCGAAGATTTCTGGGCTCACAACGTCCTGCTTTATGTGAAGGACTTCCAAGGGAACGTGCCGAAATTCGTCTATTACAAAATCCTGGCTCTTGATCTCACTCAATACCGCCAAGGAGTGGCTGTTCCCACACTCAACAGGAACACCTTCAGCGCAATTGAGTTGGCGCTGCCATCGCCGGAAGAACAACAAGAGATCGCAGACGTATTGGACGCAGTCGGCAACAAAACGGAAATCGCCGAGCGAAAGCGCGATCAACTCCAAGACCTTTTCCGCACCCTACTTCACGAACTGATGACCGCGAAGACCCGCGTTCATGAACTTGAACGTGAAAAGGAGGAAGTCGCATGAAGCACCTTAATAGAATTCCTTCTCAGTTTTCTATTTCGATACCACCCGACGAAACGGGCTTTATCGGTCGCGAGTGCCCGAACCCAAGTTGCGAAAGGGTTTTCAAGATTCAACCGGGAACTGGTTTGAGAGGTGAAGACTTGCCATGTCACTGCCCCTATTGCGGCCATGAAGCAGGACAAGACAAGTTCTTCACAAAGGCTCAGGTCGAGTATACCAAATCGTTGGTTCTAAACACAATTACTGGGGATTTGATCAAAGATCTGAAATCTTTGGAGTTTGATCACAAACCTCGTGGCGCCCTTGGGATTGGCATAAGCATGAAAGTCAGCGGCAGGCCGACCCCGGTGCGGCCTTGTCGTGAAGAAGACCTTGAGACTGAGGTCGTCTGTGACAAATGCACCCTTCGTTACATGATCTACGGTGTATTCGGATTCTGCCCTGATTGTGGCGTTCACAACTCCCTCCAGATCCTCGAAAAGAACTTCGAACTGATTGAGAAACTGCTGACAATCGCCGGAACGCAGGAAGCATCGGTTGCCCAACAACTGATCGAAAACGCACTTGAGGATTGTGTCTCTGCCTTTGACGGGTTCGGACGGGAGACTTGTCGCGTGTTCGGTCAGCATGCGGCCAACCCCAAAAAGGCCGTCGAAATACGATTCCAGAACATCAAGGGCGCTGCCGAAAGCGTGATCGCGGAATTCGGTATCAGCTTCTCGGATGCGGTTGATCCAACCCAATGGATCACGATCCAGCATGCATTTCAGAAGCGCCACCTGCTTGCCCACAAGATGGGGGTCGTTGATGTGGCCTACCAAAAGGCCACTGGCTTGTCCACGGCGTTTGTCGGGAGACGGATTTCAATCTCCAAATATGACATCAACGAACTACTGAGCGGACTGCGTGCCATTGGGCACCACTTCTACGAAAGTCTGGAAGCAAAAGGATGAGTGACGAAATTCCAATCCAATCCCGGGACTATTGGTTCAAAGTCATCGAGATGCTCCAGCAAAACTGGGCATTAATCGATGCGACTCCCGGAGGCGTGACCGTCTACTTCGTTAATGACGTCGGGGGTGTCTTTGATGAAATCCCATTCGACTCGCGCGATTCAGCGGAGACTTCACTGGCGGAAAATGGCTTCCGGCGCTTCGCTGATGATCCGAAAATCACATCATTCCTCTGTCCGCCGAATCCTCCGTTTACTCTACGGCCACATCCGAACGGCCCAATCTACTCTTCCGGTCGATTTTGGAAAGGCCTCCAAAAAACATGACGCCAAGCAATATGACCAAGTGCCACGACCTGTGGCGCGGACTCCGTCACCACCCATGGAAAAGCCTGACTTACGCATTTGCTGCTTTCAGCGTTTTGTGGACACTGACCGAGGGGGTTACTCACTTTCTTCCGGGCGTCAAGATTGAAGGTGGCTACGCTCTGATACTGATGATTGGGGCAAGCATTGCTTATGGTCTCAACCGATTTTGGAAGCCATCCAAAATCGTTATCAAGGTCGCAACCACAAACACGAAAATCGAGGTCTTGTACGGCGATTTGTTCGCGCGAACGGGACTGCGGGGAATCGGTGTCACTGAGTTTTTTGAAAGTGAACTTGGGGCGCCGGTTTCCGAAACGAGCCTGCACGGTTTGTTTCTAAAAAAGTATTTTGGCGGCGGAGCTAAGGACTTCGATAGACAGCTCAAAAAGGAGTTGAAAGACGTCACTTATGAGGAAGTCGAGAAAAATGAAGGCAAAACAAAGCGGTTTCCAATCGGAACGACCGCAGAGATACGCGTAAATGGTGACAAATACATAATCTTCGCGCTTTCCGAGGCTGATCCCAAAACCTGCAAAGCAAAATCGGATGTGACGAAAATGTGGATCGCAATGCACCACTTGTGGCAGCGGGCACGAATCGAGGCTGGCGGCCACCCGCTGAATGTTCCCTTAATCGGGAGCGGCCTTTCCGGGATCGGACTCCCGTCCCGCGATTTGCTCAATTTAATTATTCTTTCAGTCGTCACCGAAACGAAAGCGAACAGGATTACCGAAGTGATCCGCATCGTCCTGCACCCCGATAGGTTCGAAGAGATCGATCTTCGAGACGTACAAAAGCATTGGGAGGAATAGCCATGGCATATCGAAACGGAACATACATCGCATTTCATGCGGACGGAACCAATCAGCCCGGTAAGTCCGACATCGACTGCTACAACCTCATGAAGGCGTGGACGGCGAGGACAGATGACGACTTTACGATGATCAACAGCCACGAGAAAACGTCGGCTGTCCGGGATACTAGCAAGAGGTCCACATTAGGAGCGCGACTCTTGGAAAGACTTCGGAACTCCAAGAACATGGTGCTGATTATCGGCGTAACCACCAAGAACGACACGGACTGGGTTCCATTCGAGATAACACAGGCCATTGATACGTACCGGATACCGATAATCGCGGCTTACACGGATTACACGAGCATTCTTGACCCTGCTGACTGCGTGCGCTCTGGCCAGCGGCCTTGGCCCAACGGATCGACAGCCAGGTCGCTCATGTGATTCACGTACCTTTCAAGAAAGCACCACTGCTGGACGCGATTCCTCGCTTTGATCACAACAATTATCCGAATGGAGGCGGGCTTGGGCATTACACGCGCGAAGCTCACCAACAATGGGGTTTGCTTTAAAAAATAGCCATGCCCACCCCCGGCGAACTCAAAACCGTCCAGGCCCGCATCCTCGGCTACGCCGAGGCCATCGGCTGGACGCTTGTATCCCGCGAGGAAGCCGAGCAGCGGCGCGGTTTTGATCCGAACGTGCCGCCTGCCGACCGGGCCAAAAACCGCTCGCTGTTCTTCGACGACCTGCTCGACGCCAAGCTGCGTGAATTCAACCCGCGCTACGCCGAGGCCGAGGGCGCCTTGCTCGGGCAGTTCCGCCATCTGCACGCCGATCTCTACTGCAACCGGAGCAGGCCTATAAATCAGGCTGCACATATCGTAATAAATTACGATAAAGCAAGACAATGTTCAATAACTCGCTATTTGTAGCGACTTGACTAATGCGGATTGTCGGCCTACATATCGTAATACATGACGAAATATGGCTGCTTACCGCGCGTACTCGCAATAAATTACGACGATGAAAATCACTAGCCTGCTCACCGATGATGCCGTGCTCGCCGAACTGGGCGCACGGATTGCCGGTCGCCGGGTGGAATTGCAGCTCACCCAGGCGGCGGTGGCCGACCAGGCGGGTATCGCCAAGCGCACCCTGGAGCGGATAGAGGCCGGGCAGACGTCGCAGTTGTCCACCCTGGTTCGTGTGCTGCGGGTGCTGGACGCTGCATCCGGGCTGGATGGCCTGATACCGGAGTCCGGACCCAGACCCATGGATTTGTTGAAGCAAAAGGGCAAGGTCCGGCAGCGGGCTTCGGGTAAAGGTGCCGCACAGGCCACCGGTAAACCCTGGCAGTGGGATGAGTAGCCATGAGCACGCTGGCCGAAGTCAGGCTGTGGGGTAAGACCATCGGCGCGGTCTCGCTGCTGGATGGGGAGGAGGTCGCCAGCTTTGAATACGATGCGGCCTTCGCGCAGAGCGGCATTCAGGTCGCGCCGATGGTGATGCCGCTTTCCCGTCGCGTGTACCGCTTCCCCGAACTTTCCCGCCCGACTTTTCACGGGTTGCCCGACCTGCTGGCCGACTCGTTGCCGGACAAGTTCGGCAATGCGCTGATCGATGCCTGGCTGGCTTCGCAGGGGCGGCAACCGGGTTCCTTCAACGCGGTCGAGCGGCTTTGCTATACCGGCGAACGCGGCATGGGGGCGCTGGAATTTGCCCTCACCATTGGCCCCAGGGCGAAGCAGACCACACACATCGAAGTGAGCAAGCTGGTCGAGCTGGCATCGGAGGTGTTGACCCACCGGAACGATTTGCAGGCGTCATTCGCGGCTGAAGGCAGGGAAGAGGCTTTGAGGGACATTCTGCGCGTGGGCACCTCCGCCGGTGGCGCGCGGGCGAAGGCGGTGATCGCATGGAACCCGGAAACCAATGAAGTGCGGTCCGGCCAGGTCAAGGCCGGCAAGGGATTTGAATACTGGCTGCTGAAATTTGACGGTGTCAGCGGCAACAAGGACAAGGAATTGGATGACCCGAAAGGCTACGGGTTGATCGAGTATGCCTATTACCTGATGGCGCTCGACTGTGGCATTGATATCAGTGAATGCCGGCTGTTCAAGGAGAATGGTCGGTCGCATTTCATGACGCGCCGCTTTGATCGGCTGGCTACCGGCGAAAAACTTCACATGCAGTCGCTCTGCGCGCTGGCGCACTACGATTTCAACATGGCAGGCGCTTATAGCTACGAGCAGGCCTTGCTGGTGATGCGGCAACTGCAGTTGCCCATGCAGGCCATCGAGCAACTGTTCCGGCGCATGGCATTCAACATCGTGGCCCGCAATCAGGATGACCACGTGAAGAATATTGCCTTCCTGATGAACAAGGCCGGGGAGTGGTCGCTATCGCCGGCCTTTGATATGACCTACAGCTTTAATCCTTCGGGTGCTTGGACGGCGAGCCATCAGATGACGATGAATGGAAAACGCGACCATTTCACGCTGGAGGATTTCAACGCCTGCGCCAAGACAGCTTCGATGAAGCGGGGGCGCGCTGCGAAAATCCTTGCTGAGGTACAGGCGACGGTAGCGCAATGGCCATCGTTTGCAGAAACGGCCGGTGTGCCTGATGTCGTGCGCGAGAGAATTCAGCGCACGTTGAATCTGAAACCCTATTCATGAAGCCCTATCGATGAGGCCAGGCGAACACAAAACCGTCCAGGGCCGCATCCTCGACCACGCCGAGGCCGAGGGCGCCTTGCTCGGGCAGTTCCGCCTTCTCCACACCGATATCTACGGCAACCGGGCCGACCGGGCGTCTGGCCGTTGGGGCGGCCTCTTCCTTGACTGTTTTCCTGTTCGAGACATGTGAGGCGTCGAAAGGGCCGTCGTGACGGGTATTCACGACAGAAACCCCACTTAAGCGACAAAAAAATGAATAAGCGACAAATTGAGCCCCTTATGTGTCATGTACAGCTTTTATGTGACATATAATCCGCCCATGCCTAAGCGAATCCCGGAAAAAGAGCTCGATGCCATCGTCGCGGTCGTCGCGGCACAGCCGGGGGCCGTGCCGGTCAGTGCCATCCTCGCGGGCCTGCCCGACGAACTGGAGAAACGCACGCTACAACGCCGCCTCGCCCTGTTGGTCGAGCATAAGCGGCTGATCGCGGAAGGCGAGGGCAAGGGCCGTCGCTATAGAGCACCTCTCGCCATCACCGGCGCAGGATCTCGGATAGTAGGCAATGCAACGGTTGAGGCGCGGGGTGAGGTGTACGTTCCGCTCTCTCCCGAGGGGGAGGAAATCAGGCAGGCGGTTCGCGCGCCCATACAGAACCGGCAGCCGGTAGGGTTCCGGCGCCACTTTCTGGAAGATTACCGGCCCAACGTTTCTTACTACCTGCCGGCGGAAACGCGCCGGCGCTTGCTGGAGATCGGCCGCCCGCCAGGCGGTGAGCGCCCGGCCGGTACCTTCGCCCGCACCATCTACAGCCGCCTGCTTATTGACCTCTCCTGGAACTCCAGCCGCCTGGAGGGTAATACCTATTCACTGCTGGAAACCGAGCGCCTGCTGGATCTGGGTGAGGCCGCCGAAGGCAGGGATGCGCTGGAAGCGCAGATGATCCTGAACCACAAGGCGGCCATCGAACTGCTCGTCGACCAGGTTGACGAGATCGGTTTCAACCAGTACACCATCCTGAACCTGCACGCCTTGCTGGCGGAAAACCTGCTTGCCGACCCGCAGGCCGGCGGTCGCCTGCGGCGCATTCCTGTGGGCGTCGGCGGCACGGTTTACCATCCGCTGGAGGTGCCGCAGCTCATTGAAGAATGCTTCGGGAGCATCCTGGATGTCGCGGCCGCGATTGCCGATCCGTTCGAGCAGGCATTCTTCGCCCTGGTGCACCTCGCCTACCTGCAGGCTTTCGAGGACGTCAATAAACGCGTCTCCCGCCTGGCCGCGAATATTCCGCTGATCGGCGGCAACCTCTGCCCCTTGTCCTTCGTGGATGTCCCGGAGCGGGCCTATGTCGAAGGTGTGCTGGGCGTCTATGAGCTGAATCGCGTGGAGTTGTTGCGCGATGTCTTTGTATGGGCGTACGAGCGTTCCAGCGCCCGCTACTCGGCGGTGCGCCAGTCCCTGGGCGAGCCCGACCCTTTCCGCCTGCGTTACCGCGTGCTGATCGCGGAGGTGGTCGCCGCCATGGTCCGGGCCGGAATGGACAGAAAGGGTGCGGTTGCACGAGTCCGGCAATGTGCCTCCGAGCAGGTGCCGCCGGTGGACCAGCCACGCTTCGTCGAAGTCGTGGAGACCGAGATCATGAGCCTCCATGAAGGCAACATCGCGCGCTATCGGCTGCGGCCGGCCGAATTTCGGGCCTGGCGGGAAAGCTGGCGCTGACGGGAGATCGAGGATGCCTACACCCGGAGAACACAAAACCGTCCAGGCGCGGATCATCGAATACGCCGAGGCCATCGGCTGGACCTTTGTGTCCCGCGAGGAAGCCGAGCAGCGGCGCGGGTTTGATCCAGACGTGCCGCCCGCTGAGCGCGCCAAAAACCGCTCGCTCTTTTTCGACGACCTGCTCGACGCCAAGGTGCGGGAATTCAACCCGCGCTACGCCGAGGCCAAGGGTGCCTTGCTCGGGCGGTTCCGCCATTTCCACGCCGACATCTACGGCAACCGGGAATTCGTCGAGCATCTGCGCAACCGGGGCAAGTTCTTCGACCACGAGGAGAAGCGCGAGCGTGACCTGATCCTGATCGATTACGACGATCCGGCGCGAAATGTTTACGAAGTCACCGAGGAGTGGGCCTTTCACAACGGCCACTACGGCACGCGGGTGGATATCGTCTTTCTCATCAACGGCATCCCGGTGCTGGTGATCGAGTGCAAGAACGCCGACAAGGACGAGGCGATTGCCCTGGGGGTGGACCAGATCCGCCGTTACCACCGCGAGACCCCGGAGCTGTTCGTGTCGCAGCAGCTTTTCACCGCCACCGATGCCATCGGCTTTTCCTATGGGGTGAGCTGGAACACGGTGCGGCGGAACATTTTCAACTGGAAGGACGGGGAGGTCGGCAAGCTGGAAGCCAAGGTGAAGAGCTTCTGCGCCATCCCGCAGGTGCTCGCCTTCCTGAAGGACTACATCGTCTTTGCCGAGAAGGACGAGGAGCTGAACAAATACATCCTGCGCCAACACCAGACTGGCGCGGTGGAGGCGGCCGTCAGCCGCGCCCTCGATCCCAGGCGCACGCGCGGCCTGGTCTGGCACACCCAGGGCAGCGGCAAGACCTTCACCATGATCAAGGCGGCGGAGCGGCTCTTCCGCGCGCCCGAGGCGGACAAGCCGACCGTCCTGCTGATGATCGACCGCAACGAGCTGGAAGACCAGATGCTCAAGAACCTCGCCGCCCTCGGCCTGGGCAACCTGGAGCATGCCAGCAGCATCGCCCGGCTCAACCAACTGCTGCGCGACGACTACCGGGGCATCATCGTGACGATGATCCACAAGTTTCGCGACATGCCGGCGAACTTGAACACGCGCGCGAACATCTACGTCCTCATCGACGAGGCCCACCGCACCACGGGCGGGGACCTCGGCAACTTCCTCATGGCCGGCCTGCCGAACGCGACCTTCATCGGTTTTACGGGCACGCCCGTGGACAAGACCGTCTACGGCAAGGGCACCTTCAAGACCTTCGGCTGCGAGGACGACCAAGGTTACCTGCACAAGTATTCCATCGCCGACAGCATCGAGGACGGCACCACGCTGCCGCTCTACTACCAGCTCGCGCCAAATGAAATGCTCGTCCCGCACGAGACGCTGGACAAGGAGTTTCTGTCGCTGGCCGAAGCCGAGGGCGTGGCCGACATCGAGGAGCTGAACAAGATCCTTGAGCGCGCGGTGAACCTGAAGAACTTCCTCAAGGGCAAGGAGCGCATCCAAAAGGTGGCGAAGTTCGTCGCCGACCACTACCGCGAAAACGTCGAGCCGCTCGGTTACAAAGCCTTCCTCGTCGGCGTGGACCGCGAGGCCTGCGCCCACTACAAGCACGCCCTCGATCAGTTCCTTCCGCCCGAGTATTCCGAGGTCGTTTATACCGGCAGCAACAACGACTCGGCCCTGCTCAAGGAATTCCACCTCCACCCCAAGAAGGAGCGGCAGATCCGCAAGAGCTTCGGCAAGCTCGACCAGATGCCGAAGATTCTCATCGTTACCGAGAAGCTGCTCACCGGCTTCGACGCGCCCGTGCTCTACGCCATGTATCTCGACAAGCCGATGCGCGACCACACCCTGCTGCAGGCCATCGCCCGGGTGAACCGCCCCTACGAGAACGAGGCGCGGGAGATGGTGAAGCCCCACGGCTTCGTCCTCGATTTCGTCGGCATTTTCGACAAGCTGGAGATGGCCCTTGCCTTCGACAGCGACGAGATCAACGCCATCGTCAAGGACCTGAAGCTGCTGAAGGTGCTCTTCAAAAACAAGATGGAGTCCAAGGCACCGGAGTATCTCGGCCTGATCGAGCGCAACTTCAACGACAAGGACGTGGACACCCTCATCGAGCACTTCCGCGATCCCGAGCGGCGCAAGGAGTTCTTCAAGGAATACAAGGAGGTCGAGATGCTCTACGAGATCATCTCGCCGGATGCCTTCCTGCGGCCCTTCATCGACGACTATGCGACGCTGAGCGCCATCTATCAGGTGGTGCGCAACGCCTACACGCGGCGAGTCTATGTGGACCGGGACTTCCAGAAGAAGACCAACGCCCTGGTACAGAAGCACATCGGGGCATCCCTGGCCGATCTTGCGGCTGAATATGTGGTGATCGACCGCAGCACGATTGAGACCATCAAGCTCAGGGACGAAGGCAAGGCCACGAAAGTGATCAACCTGATCAAGGCCATCCAGAAAGAAGCCGAGGAAAGGAGCGACGATCCCTTCCTGCTCACCATGGCGGACCGGGCGCAAGCCGTGCAGGAGGCCTTCGAGGCCCGGCAAGAAAGCACCGAGAAGGCGCTGGAGGAATTGCTTGCCGCAATCGCCCAGAACGAAGAACGCAAGAAGGCGCAGGCGGCCAAGGGACTGGACAGCCTGACCTATTTCATGATGTCCAAGTTCACCGACGAGGGTATCCCGAACGCCGAGAAGGTGGCCGGCAAGGTGCGGGAAGCCTTCGAGCAGCACCCGAACTGGAAGACGGGCGAGGCGGAGATGCGGGAAGCGCGCAAGCAGGTAACCTTCGCGATTTTCTCCGAAGAGGAAGACCTGAACAAGGTGACTGCCACCGTGGATGCGCTGTTCACCTTGCTGCGCAGGAGCTACCAGGGGTGAAGCGCTGGCGTGACCGGGAGGAGTTCAAAGCCCGCGTGCTTGAATGGGCCTCCAAGCTCGACGTGAAAGCGCACGCCATCTACGTCCGCCCCATGAGCCGCAAGTGGGCCTCCTGCTCCATGGCGGGCACCTTGAGCTTCAACGATGAGTTGATCGGCATGGACAAGCAGCTCGGCGATTACGTCATCGTCCACGAACTGCTCCACTTCGCCGTGCCAAACCACGGCAAGCTGTGGAAAATGTTGATGCGTGCGCACCTAGGGGATTATGAGCAGCTGGAGCGGCGGTTGGCGGACGGAGTTGATTGACTCACCCCTGCAAGTAACGACCACCCCGCCGCCGCGACGTTGGATTTCCTATCCCCTCCCTATTCTCGGGTAGGGTGACTCCCTTAGCGCAGGTTTTTCTTATAGGGCGGAATGGAGGCGTTGCGGGCTTTGGAGAAGTTGGCGAATTCCATGGTCACGCTGGCCAGTTCCACGGCGGAAAAGTCGGCGTCGGTGACGTTGGCGCGATGAAGGATGGACCCGCCCAGCACGGCGCTGGTGAAGTTGACACCAGTCAGGTTGGCGTTACGCAGGTTGGTGTCCTGGGCCGAGATATTGCGCAGATCGGCCCCGCTCAGGTCCGCGCCCTCCAGATTGGCCAGGTTGATGACGCTGAAGCCGTCCTCGTAGCGGCTGGAGAGGTCGGCCCCGCGTAGATTGGCCTTGGCCAGGTTGGCATCATTGAGGTGGCTGTCGCGCAGATCCGCGCCCTCCAGATTGACCTCGCGCAGGTTCGCCTGGATGAAGAGGGTCTTGCGGGCCTTGATCCGCGTCAGATCGGCACCCAGGAAATCGGCGCCACGCAGATCGGCGCCATCGAGCGTCGCCTCGCGGAGATTGGCGCCGTGGGCCGCTACCCGGCGCAGATCCGCCCCCTCCAACCTGGCCTGGGACAGGTCCGCGCGGCTCAAATCGGCCGAGCGCGAAGGACTATCGGCACCCAGCCGGGCGCGACGCAGGTCGGCACCCCGCAGGCTGGCCCCCGCCAGATGGGCGGCCACCAGGTTGGCGCCCTGGAGCTGGGCCCCGCTCAGGTCGGCCCCGGTGAGGTCGCTATATTCCAGGTTGGCGCCGCTCAGGTCCTGGCCACTCAAGTCGGCCCACGCCAGGTCCATGTCCCGCAGGTCCTCGCCCGCCAGGCGGGTCCCCCCCAGTTCCGCCAGTATCGCGCCAGTTACCTTGTGTTTAATCAGGATCACGTCCGGGCACTCCTCTTGTGTGGCTTGTTGACTTTTAGTCTAGTTCAGAATGTCCGGGACGAGCTGGCGCCCGGTCACCCCAGGCCCGGCGCCGGTTCGTCCCGCCGGGGGACCTCGCCCAGGGCGAGGAGCCATAGGTCCCCGTCCTGGCCGCCGACGACCGCCTCATGGGTGGTTAGCGGCAGCACGAAGGGCCGCGTGGGCGCGGGCAGGCGGTAGCGGGCGATCTCCTCCCCCTCGCTTTGATCCAGGACATGCAGGACATGGGCGAGGTCCAGGGCATACAGCCGTCCGTCCAGGCTGGTCAGTTCCGCCATCAGGGACGCCCAGTCCTGGGGGCCACCCTGGTATCCCGTGGTCCGATGCCGCCAGCGCACCGCGCCGGAAGGAATGTCGATGGCGTACAGCCAGCCCGTGGGTGACCAGAGGAAGGCGGAGTCGCCGGCGACATGGTGGGAATTGATGAAGTTGCCGGCGCTAAAGGACCAGAGGAGGGTGCCGCTGGTCAGATCGATGCCGTAGAGCTTCTCGGTGTAGCCGCCCGCGACCAGGATCTGGCCGGCGACCTGGAGTTGCCGCAGGTATTGCCAATCCGCGCCGCGATCCAGGACCCACCGGGGCTGGCCGTTGGTCCGGTCCAGGGCGTAGAGGCGCCCATCGCCGGGTCCGATCAGGACGCTGTCGTCCGTGGCGACCGGGGCATAGCTGATCTGGGTATCGGCGATGGCGGCGAAGCGCCAGCGCGGGGCGCCGCTGGCCAGGTCGAGGGCCAGCAGTTCGTGGCCATCGCCCAGGAAGAGGGCATCGCCAGCCAGGCAGGGCACGCCCAATTGGCGGAGGGCGGCGCGGCGCCAGAGGGGCTCGCCCGTCTCCAGGTCCCAGGCCCCGACCTCGCGCCGGCCCGCGCAGATGGCGATACCCGCCGCGGCCCGGGGGCGAAAGACGGCCCCCTCCGGGAGTTGGTGGGGCCGGACCCAGAGCGGCGTCGCGGCGCTGGGATCCAACAGCCCCAGGGTCGCTTCACCCGCGAAGAGGATACGGCCCCCGATCAAGGCCGCCGGTGCCAGATGTTGATTGCCGGTCGCCCAGCGCCGCGGGATGCGGGCCTCGCCCCAGGGCGGCAGCCAGGGGCGGTTGGCCCGCGCGAGCAAGGGAGCGCCGACCAGCCCCAGGCCGAGGCCTTGCAGCCAGCGGCGCCGGGTCAGTCGCAACTCGCCCCCTGCTCGATCCAGCGCAGCAGGATGAGGGTGTTGGGGTGATCGCGATCCGCGGTCGGGGGAATGCCGGGGGGCATGCGGTCCTCCACCAGGTGTTGGTAGATGCCGCTCTCCAGGGGCTGGCCGGGGATGACGACCGGAGTGGCCTTATCCACGCCCTTGGCCACGGAATCGGCGCCCAGCATGATGCCCTCGTAGCTGGTGAGGTCCAGTTCGTGAAAGCTGGGCGGCTCCTGGTTGGACATGTGGCAGGTGGTGCAGGAGGGGGTGCCGGCGGCGAAGGCGTTGTCGGTCTTGAACAGCGGCTGGACCTCCTTCTTGAAGTGCTCGTCCTTCTTGGCGCCCGCGCTGATCCAGTCGCGGACGGTGGTGATATTTTGGTCATTGGGCGTGGCGCTGAAATGCACCCCGAGCGGCATGCGGTTGTTGCGCATGCGGCGACCGAGGATGCTCTTCTTGGCGGGTTGGCCTGGCGCGAAGATGGGCCGCGCCGGCGGCTCGGTCGAGCCGGCCTTGATACCCTCGCAGGTCGAGAGGTTCAGGCCGCGATAGCTCTTGGCGGGATCGTTGGAGGAATGAAAAATGATGCAGGCGGCGCCTTGGCCGAAGGCGTTCGGGGTGCGCATCAGGGTGGCGATGTAGTCGTAGGGAATGGGGATGTTGCGGCTCAGGATCAGCATATCCACGGCGGCGTCGTCGCCTTCCAGACGGATGCGGCCCTGGCGCAGGTCCTCGACCCATTGCGCGGATGCGGAGGTCTTGTGATGTTTGTCGTGGTCCTTGTCATCATGATCCTTGGCCAGCAGGCCGGGGCTGGCAAGACCGGTCCCCGCGGCTAACAGCAGGAGGGCCAGGGGACGCCAGCGGGGGGCGGGCGAGAGGCGGGTGCTCGGTTTCATCGGTGTTTCCATCAGTCTGGTTCTATTTGACCTCAAGCCCCCCGCATCCCCCATTGGAGGTCCAGGTAGGGGTCCAGCCATTCGACGGTCTGGTCCTGGACGGGCATCTCGGCGCGCGGGCAGCGGATCAGGGTCACGACGAGCCGGCTGGAGGCCGTGGTGCATTCCAGCAGGGACAGATCATGAGCGGGCGCCGAGCTATGGTCCTCTTGCTTGATACCCAGCCGGTCCACGCGCAAGGCGGCCGGCGCTAGGCGCAACTGATCCTCGGGCGTCGCGAAGGCGTCACGGACCTGTGCCAGTACGTCCTCCAGACGCAGCCGGGGACCGCCCAGCGCCGCCAGGGCGCGCGCATTCTCCGCCAGGGCCAGTTCCACGGCCGCGATCCTGGCCGGGAGTTCGGCCTGCTCCGTCGCATCCTGGGCGTGGGCGTGGAGGCTGCGTAACTGGACCTCGCGGATTTGGCGCTCCCGCTCCAGTCGCTCGCGCTGGCCCTGACTATTTGCCACTTGTTCCCGCGCCAGGCCGATGAAGATTTGCAGGGCGCAGCGCTTGGCCTCCTCGCGCACCTCCGCTTCCGTCGCCGCTGGGCCCAGGAGGCGGGGTTCGACGAAGCCGATGCTGGTCTGAGCCACATCCCGCCTCACCCGGTTGTCCTGCAGGCTGATGCCAAAAACCTGTTTCTCCTCGCGGGTCGAGGTCATGATGGCAAAGGCCTGGTTCAGCCCGGGCTGGCGTTTGAAAAACTCCTGGAGCGCCCGGGCGCGGCCCAGGAAGGGCGGCAAGTCGGCGGCCGTGGCAAAGAAGGCATTGATGTGGGGATCCCGCTGCCAGGCCGCCCGGCTCAACTCGACGGGGGGCGGCAAGCGGTCGATCAGGTCGTCGATGTAGGCCAGGGTGCGCTCCACCGCTGGCCCCAGTTCCCGATCGTAACCGCCCAAGGCGCGCAGCTTGGGCTCGGTTCCCGAGACGACCTCCTCGACCGCCTCGGCGCGGGACAGGGCCCGTTCCTGTTCCCAGGCTCGCGCCGCGCGTCGTTCCAGCCGCCTGCCCTTCAGGCGTTGCCACAGGCCCCGCAAGGGGTGGTCCGCGTCCTCTTGGCCATACATGGGTCGCTTGCTCCTTTTGGTGGTGTCCCACCCCGACATGGCGATACGGCGTTACCAGCGGCAGGGGTCCTTACCTGCACAGGGTCGGGACATTATTATTTTTGGTCTGGGTGGTTGGGGGCTCTTGATGGCCCCTCTATCCGCTATGCAATCACAAAATTGTGAATTTTTATCAATAATATTTTTTATGGCCGCGCTGGGCCCCGTGGGTGTGCTGGGTCTTGAAGGCCGGCCTGGTCAAAACTCGATCGCGATCTGGGCCGTAAAGCCGTTTCCGGCCTGGCCGGTGCCGCCCTCGGCCTGGGGGTAGTCCTGGTCCTGGGCCCATTCGAGCTGCAGGGTGGTGTATTGGTAAATGCCGAGATTGAAGGTCACCAGGGCCCGGACTTGTGGCAGTTTCAGGGCCAGGGCTTGGGCGCTGCCCTGGTAACCCAGGGCCAGCTGGGCCTCCTTGCCGAGGAGGTCGAAACCGTAATCGATCTCCAGCATCCAGGCCGCGGGACTTTGACCCGCCAGGGCCGGGCCGGCGCCGGGCCCAAAGGGGCGGGTGGCGCTGACCAGCTCGCCGATGAAGGTCCAGGGCCCGGCCTCGAGGAGGGCGCTGCAGGCGAGGCCGCCCACCTGGCCACCCGTCGCGACGAGATACCGCAGGGTGTCGGAATTGCCAAGATCGCTGAGGTAGCCCAGGGTCAGCCTACGGGGTTGGCCCCCGGGCCGACTGGCGTAACCCAGTTCCGCGCCCCAGGCATCCAGCTGGCCGGTATCACCGCTCAGGTCTTGATGGCTGAAGGCATAGGCCGCCCCGAAGAGGCCCGTGCCCTCGAAGCCCAGCGCGGCGGTGATGTCGCGGGTCTCGCCGAGGACCAGGGTGAGCGGATCGGACACCATGTGGGTTTCATAGCGGCCAAAGGGCAGGTACACCTGGCCGGCATCGATGAACCATCCGCCTTGGGGTGGGCCAATGAGGAGGTGGGCCACGTCGAGGTAGGGGGGCGCGCGGCCGTTGGCCTCGTAGTCCGCGCTGACCTGGGCGGTGATCCAGGGATGCGGCTTGAGCGTCAGCATGAGCTCGAAGGTGTAGAGCATCCATTCGCTCTGGGGCGGGCCCGCGAAGGGATCGAGACGGACCCAGCCGCCCTCGATCAGGCCGTTCAGCTCGAGTGCTGGGTAGCTCGGGGTCTCGGCGGTCGGATCGCCCTCGGTCGGGGAGGCCAGGGGTAGCGATTCGTCCTCCCGGTCAAAGGGGCGGTCATGCTTGGGGTCCGTGCCGAATCCTTGCTGGGCCTGGGCGGCGGCATCGACCGGCGGGGCGGTCGCGGCCTGGCCAGGGGCGGAAGGCTCGGCGAGGGCCCGTGCGGGGGTGGTCGCCAGGAGGGCGAGCGGCACCAGGAGGTGCGCGGCCAGTAAGGCTGGTCCAACCCGCGGGTGCCGGTGTTGGCCACTCGGAAATACGGGCATCAGGTCGCGGTCCTTTAAGCCGGTCTTAAGGTTTTGCTGTCAGAGTAGGTTACATCAACCCTTGTCGAGAGGCTGCTACTCATGAAGACGACCTTTGCCCTGCTGTTGGCCCTCTTTGCCCTGACCGCCATGGCCGCTAGGCCCACCATGGCCGCCACGCTCCAAGCGCCGGAGCCGGCGGCCGGGATCGAGCGCGCGGAACCGGCCCCCCCGAGCAGCTATCGCGGCCGCTTCGGTAGTTCCGCCGCTTCCCGGAACGCTCGTCACCTCTCATCGGAACTGGAAGATCCGCCCACGGATGAAGCTAAAGGGTGTCCCGACCCAGACCGTCAAAACCCGAAGCCCACCCTCTCCGCTCCCTGCGCGGACCAATTTCTGTAGTAACCGTTCAGACCCCTCGGCTGCATGGGTTGGGTTCGATAGCTCAAACCACTGATTCTCATGCTCCCTCCCCCCTTGCGGGGGAGGGTTGGGGAGAGGGGGTCTGAACGGTTACTTTCTGTAAGGCCGCCCTCGGCCGTGGAGGCGCGGCGGTGTCCCCGACATCCATCCCGCCTTTAGCCAGGCCCCGGTCCAGAGGGGAGCCCGGGGGCGGAGACCAGGCGGGGGGCCAGGTGAGGCACCTCCAGGCCGTGTCGGTGCATCAGGGCCTCGTCGACCATGAGGGTCCGAGCGGGACCATCGCCGACCAGATCCCCCTTATCGAGTACCACCGCCCGTTCGCAGAGGGTCCAGGCGAGGTCCATGTCGTGGGTGGCGACGATGAGGGTCACGGCGAGCCCCGCGAGTAATTCGATCATGGCCCGCCGGGAGCGGGGGTCGAGGTTCGCGGTCGGCTCGTCCAGGATCAGCACCGCCGGCGCCATGGCGAGGACGGCGGCGAGGGCCGCCCGCTTTTTTTGGCCAACGGACAGGTGTAGCCCGGGCTTGGCGGCTAGGTCCGTCAGCCCGACCTCGGCGAGGGCGCGGGAGACCCGGCGGCCGACCTCGGCCTCGGGCAATCCCATGTTGCGGGGGCCGAAGGCGATGTCATCCGCCAGGCGGGTCATGAAGAGCATGTTGTCGGGGTCCTGAAAGACCACGCCGACCCTTTCCCGCACCCTGGCTACCGTCGCCTGCGAAATGAGGGTGCCCGCGATGGCGATCTCACCCTCCTGAGCCTGGGTGATGCCATTGAGGTGGCCGATCAGGGTGGACTTGCCGGCGCCGTTGGGGCCCAGCAGGGCGACGCGCTCGCCGTGGGCTACCCGCAGATTGATGCCCTTGAGGGCCTGGGTGCCGTCGGGGTAGCGGTGGACGAGGTCGCGGACCTCGATAGCGGGGGTGTCGGGGGGCACGGTCAGGGTACGGTCGCGGGGGTAGCTGGCCAGCCGCTCAGCGGTAGACGACCAGGGCGCCGGCGAATACCAGCCCGATGGCGAGGAAGCTGCTATCGGCGCCCCGCCAGCACAGGGGCGTCGCGGCGGGCAGGATCCCCGCATAACCCCGGGCGAGCATGGCGTCGTAAACCTGCTCGCCCCGCTCGTAAGCGCGGACCAGGAGGTTACCGCCGAGGGAACCATAAAGCATCAGCCGCCGCCAGCCACGCAGGCGCGGGGCCCGGCTGGCGATGGCGTCACGCAGGGCGGCCACCTGCGCCCCGAACAGATCCCGATAGCGCAGCAGGAAAGTAAAGAGGGTCAGGAAGATATCCGGTACCCCGAGGGCCTGCATCCCGCGCAGGAGTTCGGGTACGGGGGTGGTGGCGGCGAGGGCGCTGGCGATGAGGACCGAGAGGTAGGCCTTGGCCAGCAGGGCGAGGATGAGGGGCCAACCCCGGGCATAGGCCGCCGCTACCCCCGCCCAAGAGCCGGTCTCGAGGCTGGCCAGGGGCGCGAAGAGGGCGATGGCGCCGGCGAAGGGCAGGACCAGGAGCCCCCGCCGCAAGACCATGATGACGGACCCGTCGAGCAGGGCGACCACGGCACCGACAAAGAGGATCACGACCAGGAACTCGGCCAAGTCCATGGGGGCGGTGAGGACGATGGTGGCAATGAGCACCAGGGCGGCGAGGATCTTGGCCCGGCTGTCGATGCTTGGCGCCAGGGTCGGCCTCGGTGGCTGGGTGCCGGGCTGCCTAGGCATGGTCCTGGCCATGGCTATGGGAGTGGCTGTGCGAATGCGTGAAGCTGGAGGTGTGGCTGTAGGAATGGACATGGCTGTGGGAGTGGCCCTGGTCGCGAGCCTGGCCGTCGGCCGCCCTCTCGCCATCGCCGGTGGTGGTGGTCACCAGCTTGCCCTGTTTCACCCCCTTGGTGCCGAGCAGGGCATGGGCAATGGCCCGGATTTTGGCGTTGGCGCCGCGCAGCACGATGACCTCGAGACAGAAGCGGGCGTCCAGGTGGACATGCACCGTTGACACGATCTCGTGGATGTATTGGTGCTGGATTTCGTTCAGTTTGTCCGAGAGATCGGACTCGTGATGGTCGAATACCATGGTGATGGTGCCCGCGATATCGGCATCCGGGTCCGCGACCGCCTCTTCGACCAGGGCCTCGCGGACCAGGTCACGGACGGCCTCGGAACGGTTGGCCTTGGTGCCGCGCCGGGCGACCAGGTCGTCGAAGCGGGCGAGCAGGTCCGCTTCCATGGTGATGCTGAAACGCACCAGGTCTTCCATTTTTCACGCCCTCGTTTGTAGTCCAGGTTGCGGTCCGGTCAGGCTATCCGGCCAGGCTGGATCCCAATTTGTAATAGCCATGGTCTGGAGTTGGTCAGGGTCAGGCTCCGATCCGTGACGGCTGGCGGGTGGTGGCTGGCGGGGGACGCCGTGAATACATCCCTGTAGGCTTGGCGACCGCATCCCTGCGGTCGACACCCCC
>JBGAUK010000062.1:0-20204 GCA_044228695.1 Chromatiaceae bacterium
CGAGGTGCTGAAAAAAGAGGGGGTTAAACCGGCTCCAGTCGCCGCGCACCCGCCGCAGTCCCCAGGATCAGGACGTCTGCCCCCCGCAGGGCAAAGAGGCCCACGGTGACCACGCCGGGGATGTTGTTGATGAGCTGTTCCAGTTCCCGGGGCTGATGGATGGTCAGGCCTTCCACATCCAGGATGACGTTACCATTGTCCGTTACCAAGCCCTGGCGCCAGACCGGGGTGCCACCCAGCTTGACCAATTCCCGGGCGACGTAGCTCCGGGCCATGGGGATGACCTCCACCGGCAAGGGGAAGCGGCCCATGACCTCCACGAGTTTGCTCTCATCGGCGATGCAGACGAACTTGTCGCTGGCGGCGGCGACGATCTTTTCCCGCGTCAGGGCCCCGCCCCCGCCCTTGATTAGTTCCAGGTGATGGTTGGACTCGTCGGCGCCATCCACGTAGAGGGACAGATCCCCGACCTCGTTGAGATCAAAAACCCGGATACCCAGGGCCTCCATGCGTTGGGTCGAGGCCTCGGAACTCGAGACGGCCCCCTCGATCTTATTTTTGATCTTGGCCAGGAAGTCAATAAAGTGGTTCACCGTACTGCCGGTGCCCACCCCCACCAGGCCTCCCTGCACATAATCGAGGGCGGCCTCGGCGGCCAGGCGTTTCATCTCGTCTTGGGTCATCATTTTTCTCCTCGTCCGCTTGTTGAAAACCTCGCCATGATAGCAAGTCCTCCCCAGGCCGTCGGCTTGCGGGTAAGATGGCAAGATGGCTGATAACTATATCGAACGCATCCTGCGGGCGCGGGTCTACGACCTGGCCCGGGAGACACCCCTGACCAAGGCGGAGGGCCTGTCGCGGCGCCTGGGCAATCAGGTGCTGCTGAAGCGCGAGGACTTGCAACCGGTCTTTTCCTTCAAGCTGCGCGGTGCCTATAACAAGCTGATCAACCTGGACAAAGAGACCCTGAATCGCGGTGTTATCGCCGCCTCGGCAGGCAATCATGCCCAGGGAGTCGCCATGGGCGCGGCGCGGCTGGGGGTCCAGGCCACCATCCTCATGCCCCGGACCACGCCAGCCATCAAGGTCCAGGCCGTGCGCGGCTTCGGTGCCAAGGCAGTGCTCCATGGCGATTCCTACGACGAGGCCTATGCCCAGGCGCTGATCTGGGCGGACGAACGCAACCAGGCCTTCATCCATCCCTTCGACGACCCGGATGTCATCGCCGGCCAGGGCACCATTGCCATGGAGATCCTGCGCCAGCACCCCCAGCCGCTCCATGCCGTCTATGTACCGGTGGGTGGCGGCGGCCTGATCGCAGGGATAGCGGCCTACATCAAATATGTGCGGCCCGAGGTGAAGGTGATTGGCGTGGAGCCCGAGGATGCCCCGACTCTTCATAGCGCCCTGGCCGCCGGCCACCGGGTGGAATTGCCCCAGGTGGGGCTCTTCGCCGACGGTGTGGCGGTGCGGCTGATCGGGGAGGAGACCTTCCGCGTCGCCCGGGGGCGGGTGGATGAGGTGATTCTGGTCAGCACGGACGAGATTTGCGCCGCCATCAAGGATATTTTTGACGATACCCGCGGTATCGCCGAGCCCGCCGGGGCCCTGGCCCTGGCGGGGCTCAAACGCCACGTCCAGGCGACGGGCATCCAGGGCCAGAACCTGGTGGCCATCGAGAGCGGGGCCAATATCAATTTCGACCGGTTACGCCATGTCGCCGAGCGTGCCGAACTTGGCGAGCGCCGGGAGGCCTTGCTGGCGGTGGAGATCCCGGAACGGCCCGGCAGCTTCCTGGAATTCTGCCGCGCCCTGGGCAAGCGCCAGATCACCGAGTTTAACTACCGCTATGCCGACCGGCGGCGGGCCCAGGTCTTTGTGGGCGTCGAGTTGGGACGGGGCGACGAGGAACGCAAGGAACTCGTCGCCCGGCTTGGAGATAAGGGTTTTGGGGTGGTGGACATGACTGAGAACGAGACCGCCAAGCTCCACATCCGCTTCATGGTCGGTGGCCATGCCCAAGGCCTCGCCGATGAGATGCTGGTGCGCTTCGAATTCCCCGAGCGCCCCGGAGCCCTGCTGAATTTTCTGACCGGTTTGGGACGGCGCTGGAACATCAGCCTTTTCCATTACCGCAATCATGGCGCCGCCTACGGGCGGGTGCTGATGGGTCTGCAGGTTACCACCCCGGAACGTCCCGAACTCCTCCAGCGGCTGGATGGCCTCGGCTATCGCTACTGGGACGAGACGGACAACCCCGCCTGCCGCATCTTCGCGGGGGCCAGCGGCGAGGATTGACCTCCTTGGGCTGCAGCCAGCAGGGAGCCTCGGGCCTGGCGCGGGCCGCCGGTTTCCGGAGCCTCTAAAACAGGGATGTTTTAGGGCAGCCTACAGGGACGTATTCACGGCGGTCCGGAAACCGGCGGCCCGTGCCAGGCCCTCGCGGGGTGAAGCCTAATGCCGGGAGTAAATCCGCGTCTCAGTCACTACCATGTCCAGCCGGATGTCCCAGGGGCGGGCCTCGAGCTGCTCGACCCGCTGGCACTCGTGAGCTAGGCCCACCAGGAGGGGACGGCGCCAGTGAATGCGGGTGCTCAGGTAGGCGAGCGTCTGGTCATAGTAGCCACCACCCATGCCGAGGCGGTTGCAGTCGGCGTCAAACCCGACCAGGGGCAGCAGCAGCAGGTCGAGGGCCCAAGGGGGGCGAATCCGGCCGTTGCGCAGGCTGGGCTCGGGGATGCCGTAGTGGTTGGCCTCCAAGGGGTCGCCGGTGGTATGGCGGACAAACCAGAGCTTGCGCCGGGGGTGGGGCCTGAGTACCGGTAGGAGACAGGTTTTGTAACGGGCCTGGGCTAACTGCAGCAGGGGACCCGGGTCGATTTCGCCATCGGCGGCCCAGTAGCCGCCGATATGGCGGGCGCGCAGAAAAATCGTATGTTTGCCCAGGATGTGGGCGAGTTGCTGGGCGTGATGCCGCTGGGTAGCGTCCGAGAGACGGCGACGTTTGGCTCGCAAGCTACGCCGCAATTCCGAAATGGCCATCATGATGAGGGAGTGAAGGGGGACATTCCCCACCTGTGCCGCCAAGACCTTTGTTCCTGAACCGGTAGGTTCAAGTGGGGACAGTCGGCTTTGCTTCAGGCTTCCCGCTCGAGGCGGACATGCGCAACGGCTCCGCGGTCATGCCCCCAGGGTAATGAATAGGCTCAAGAAAATACCCAGGCCATCTTCGAACACCGCAGGGAATGTCTGACTACAAGGCTATACGCTTTCTGACTCCAGGTCTAGCCCCCTTTGCGCATCCAGGGTGCCGGCCAGGCGCTGCTGCATGATCTGCAGCCGGCTGGTGTCGGCGTTGGCGCCAGGAACGGCCTGATGCTGACGAAACTGGATCAGCTCATGCGCAATGTTGAGGGCGGCCATGACGGCGATGCGGTCAGGGCCCACGATGCGGCCCGACTGGCGCATCTCACGCATGCGGCGATCCACCAGGCGCGCGGATTCCAGTAGCCCCTCCTCCTCCTGGGGGCTACAGGCGACCCGATACTCCTTGTCGAGGATGCGCACCGTGACCGGGACTTGTTCTTGTTTCACAAATCTTCCTCCATGGTTTTGAGGCGAGAGATCATGGACTCGACCTTGCTGCGGGCGAGTTCCGTCTTCTCGACGAGTTGGGCGCGATCTTCCCCCAGGGTGACCTGACGGGCGCGCAGCCAGGTATTTTCCTCGCGCAAGCGGTTGCAAATCTGGATGAGTTCATCCACTTGCCGTTCAAGGATTTCGATATCGAAATGGCTCACGGTTCAGCTTCCGAGATGGGATCGGCGCACTATAAAAGGCTCAACCGCCAGGGTCAATCGGGCATCCGTCCGTAGAAGCCCCTGCCCCGATCCCGGCCAGATGCTTGCCGGCCCGTGATATGATGCGCCCGTCTTGCACCCTTAGCCCAAATCGCCATCATCCCCATGTCCGCCACCTCGGATTACGCCTATAGCGAGCTTGTCCAGGGGCTCGAGGAATCGACCCTGAACGCCTCCCCCGCGGAAGCACACGGCCTGCTGTGCGGACTCCTCTGCGCCGGGGCGCCCGAGGCCGAGGCCATCTGGGGCCGCGAACTCTTTACCCAGGGCGAGCCGGGCATCCAGCCGCTGGATCTGCCGCCGCCGCTGCGGACCCTGGCGGAGGTGGCGCGCGCCGAGATGGAGGGCGAGGATCTGGCCCTGACCCTGGTGCTGCCCGATGAGGATTCCCCCCTGCGCGAGCGGGCGGAGGGACTTTACGACTGGGCGCGGGGCTTCATCCTCGGCCTGGGCCTGGCGGGTCTCAAGGCCGAGGCGCTATCGGATCAGGCCCGGGAGGTCCTCGGTGACCTGGTGGAAATCACCCGCATGGATCTGGAAAGTCTGGAGGGTCTGGAGGGCAGCGCGGATGGGGACGAGGAGGAGGGCGCCCTCATTGAATTGCGGGAGTTCCTCTGGGTCGCTGCCCGCCTGCTCCATGAAGAAACCGGACGCACAAGGGGCTGAAGCCATGGCAAGCGACAAGTCTCCCGCCCAGCCGATCGCCGAATCACCGGCCCTGGCGCCCCCCATCCCCCCGGCGGAATACCAGCGCCGTCGTCACCGCCTGCTCGCAGCCATCGGCCGGGAAGGGGTGGCCATCCTGACCACGGCCCCGGAACAGGTGCGTAACGGCCACACCCATTACCCCTATCGCCAGGCCAGCGATTTTACCTACCTGACGGGCTTTCCCGAGCCCGAAGCCCTCCTGGTCCTGATTCCCGGCCGCAAGGAGGGCGAGGTGGTGCTCTTCTGCCGGCCCCGTGATCCGGAGAAGGAGGTCTGGGAGGGTGTCCGGGCCGGGGTCGAGGGGGCCATCAAATTTTACGGGGCTGATCAGGCCTATCCTATCCACGCCCTGGATCAGGAACTGCCCCGGCTGATTGCGGATCGCGATCAGCTCCACTATCCTCTGGCCCGGGACGCCGACCTGGATCTCAAGGTCATGGGCTGGATTCAGCAGTTGCGAGCCCAAGCGCGCGCTGGGGTGAGTGCCCCGCGAGCCCTGATCAGTCTCGAGGCCCTGCTCCACGAGCAACGCCTCATCAAGGACAAGACCGAGATCAAGCTGATGCGCCGCGCCGCGCGGGTCTCCGCCGCGGCCCACCGCCGGGTGATGCGCTTCTGCCAGCCGGGGCGCTGGGAATTCGAGCTGGAGGCCGAATTCACCCGGGCCTGCGCCGAGGGCGGTGCCCGCTTCCAGGCCTATCCGCCCATCGTCGGTGGCGGCGCCAATGCCTGCGTCCTCCACTACGCGGACAACGCCGAGCGCCTGCGGGAGGGCGACCTGGTGCTGATCGATGCCGGTGGCGAACTGGACGGCTATGCCTCTGACATTACCCGCACCTACCCGGTCAATGGGCGCTTCAGCCCGCCGCAACGGGAGCTGTACGAGCTGGTCCTGGCCGCCCAGGCGGCAGCCATCGCCAAGGTGGTGCCGGGCAATCGCTGGATCGAACCCCACGAGGCCGCCGTCAAGACCCTAACCCGGGGCCTGGTGGACCTGGGCCTGCTGGCGGGGGGGCGCAAGGCGGTTCCCAAGTTGATCCGCGAGGAGGCCTACAAGCCCTACTTCATGCATCGGACCGGCCATTGGCTGGGCATGGACGTCCATGATGTTGGCGATTACAAGCGCGGTGGCGACTGGCGACGCTTCGAGCCGGGCATGGCCCTGACGGTGGAGCCCGGACTCTATGTCGCCCCCACCCGCCAGGAAGCGCCCAAGCGCTTTCGGGGCATCGGCATCCGCATCGAGGACGACCTGGTGGTGACGGCGGAGGGTCACGAGGTCCTGTCCCGCGATGCCCCAAAATCGGTGGCGGAGATCGAGGCCTGGATGGGCGGCTAGGCTCGGCTCAGGCCTGGATAAGGAATGCGATCGGTAAGCGAGATGTCAGCGACACAATACGATCTGATCATCGTCGGCGGTGGGCTCGTGGGGGGCAGTCTGGCCTGCGCTCTGGGGAGGGCCGGCCTGCGGGTGGCCCTGGTGGAGGCCTTGGCCACCGCCGCCCGGAGCCAGCCCAGCTATGACGAGCGGGTCCTGGCCCTGTCCTGGGGCAGCCGGCGCATCCTGGAGGCCATGGGCCTGTGGGCCAGCCTGGCCCCGGGCGCGGAGGTCATTCGCCGCGTCCACGTCTCGGATCGAGGCCACTTCGGCTTTGCCCGCCTGGACGCGGCTGAGGAGGGGGTGCCGGCCCTGGGTTACGTGGTCCCGGCCCGCCTCATCGCCCAGGCCATCCAGACCCGGATGGACGGCGTGTCGGTCTTCTGCCCGGCCCGCTTACTGGGCTTTCATCTCCAGGAGGATCGTGTCGAGGTGGAGGTGGCGAGTGGCGGCGAATCCCAACTCCTGAGTGCTGCCTTGCTGGTGGCGGCGGACGGCGGCGATTCCGCCATCCGCAAGCGCCTGGGATTCGAGGCCCTGGAGCGCGGCTATGGTCATGATGCCATCATCACCACCGTCACTCCGGATCGGCCCCAGCCCGGCGTCGCCTTCGAACGCTTCACGGACACGGGGCCCCTGGCCCTGCTGCCCATGACCGAGGGCCGCTATTCCCTGGTCTGGACGACCCGGGAGACCGAGACGGCGGGCATTCTGGGGCTGGATGACCAGGCCTTCCTCGAACGCCTCCAGGCCCGCTTTGGCTACCGACTCGGCGGCTTCGCCCGCCCCGGCCGACGGCTGGCCTACCCCCTCAAACTGCTGCTGACTGCTAAACCGGTGCGCCAGCGCCTGGTCCTCATCGGCAATGCCGCCCACACCCTGCACCCGGTGGCGGGCCAGGGCCTCAATCTCGGCCTGCGTGACCTGGCGGCCTTGGCCCAGATCGTCACCGACCGGGTGCGCGCCGGTGCCGATCCCGGCGCCCCGGAGGCCCTGGCGGCCTACCAGCGCTTGCGGGGCGACGACCAGGACCGGACGGGCCTGGCGACGGATTTTCTGGCCCATCTCTTCGTCAACCCCTGGCCGCCCCTGCGCCTGGGCCGTGACCTGGGTCTGCTGGCCCTGGATCTGTTGCCGAGGGCGCGCCATGGCCTCGCCCAGCGTTTCATGGGCACCGCCGGGCATCTGCCCCGGCTGGCCCGAGGTCTGCCCCTATGAAAACACCGGATCTGGAATGTGATCTCCTTGTGGTCGGGGGTGGCATGGTGGGCGCGGCCCTGGCCGCGGCCTGTTCCGGCCAGGGTCTGACGATCGCCGTCGCGGAGGGCCGGGAACCCTGCCGCGCCTGGCCACCGGGGGATCTGGACCTGCGGGTCTCCGCCCTGAATCGCGCCAGTCAGCGCCTCCTGGAGCGCCTGGGGCAGGGCCCGACGGTCTGGGAACGCATCCAGGCCCTGGGCGCCAGCCCCTACCGGGAGATGCGGGTCTGGGACGCCGCCGGCGGCGCTAGCATCCATTTCGACAGCGCCGATTTCGGCGAGCCGGATCTGGGCCACATCGTCGAGAATCGCGTCACCCAGCTTGCCCTCTGGGAGCGGCTGGAGGCGGCGCCGGATGTCCGGGTGCTCTGCCCCGCTCGCGGCCTCCGGCTGATCCCGACCCCGGACCGGGCCCTGCTCGATCTGACCGACGGCCGTCGCGTCGCCGCCCGCCTGCTGGTGGGCGCGGACGGGCGCGACTCCTGGGTGCGCGCCCGGGCGGGCATCTCGACCTCGGGCTGGGATTATGACCAACAGGCTATCGTTGCTAACGTCCGGGTCACCAAGCCCCATGGCGAGACGGCCTGGCAACGCTTCCTGCCCACCGGGCCCCTGGCCTTCCTGCCGCTGGCGGATGGGCGCTGCTCCATCGTCTGGTCGGCGACGGAGGTGCGGGCGCGCCAACTCATGGCGCTGGACGATAGCGCCTTCCGGGCTGAGCTGGAGACCGCCTTCGAGAGTCGGTTGGGCGCCGTCACCGCCATTGGCCACCGCGCCGCCTTCCCCCTGCGCCTCCAACACGCGGACCAGTATGTCAGGCCCCGCCTCGCCCTCATCGGCGACGCCGCCCATGCCATTCATCCCCTGGCGGGCCAGGGCGTGAATCTCGGCTTTCTGGATGCCGCCCAACTGGCGGACAATCTCGCCGAGGCCCTGGCCAAGGGCCGGGATATCGGCGGTCTCTGGACCCTGCGCCGCTATGAACGCGCCCGCCGGGGCGAGAATATGCGCATGCTGGGGGTCATGGAGGCCTTCAAGCGGCTCTTCGGTAACCGCAACCCCCTGCTGGTGGCGGCCCGCGGCGTGGGCATGACCGTCGCCGACCACTCGCCCTTCCTCAAACGGGCCTTCATCGAGCAGGCCCTGGGCCTGAGGGTGGACTTGCCGCGGTTGGCGCGGCCCTGATCGCGGAGACTGGCATGATCAGGAGATTCCATTCCGGTATCCAAGTTTTGGATTGGGAGCCCTGGTCCGCTTCCGGTAACCTTTGAACTCATTGGCACGGAAAATACACTTATGGCCGAGATCCCCGACATCACCGAATCCGAACGCTGGATGGTCCAGACCACGCTGCGGGAGCGCTATGGCCGCGAGATGGAGATCAAGATGGCGGATGCCGAGATCCGTCTCCATGCCTCGGACCGAGAGCTGACCTCCTGTCCGGTCATGTTCTGGAACACGGATGACGGCTGCAATTTCGTCATCTTTAAATCCGGTGATCGCCGCTACCGATGCCAGTTTTTCTACCGGGTCCACCAGCAGATGGGTACGGGGGTGGACGAGTACGACGACCTGTCCGAATGCGCCGTCTCCCTGCTCCAGGCCCAGGCGGATTACACCGCCGAGCAACGGGGGGACCTGCCGGGTCAGGCGTCGCCTGGCCGCCGCCGCTGACGCCAGCCCGGCGGGCGGCGCCGATTATTTTCATTGCCCCGCGTCGTGACAAAGGGCAAATTCATAACGAGACGAGCAACAACGAGGGGAAATCATGACCGCGAAGAATGCCTTTTATGCCCAATCCGGTGGCGTCACCGCCGTAATCAATGCCTCGGCCTGTGGGGTGATCGAGACGGCGCGCCAGCACCCGGACAAGATCGCCAATGTTTATGCCGGTCGCAATGGCATTATTGGCGCCCTGACGGAGGATCTTATCGACACTGGCAAGGAGTCCGCTGCGAACATCGCCGCCCTGCGCCACACGCCCTCCGGCGGCTTCGGTTCCTGCCGCTACAAGCTCAAGAGCCTGGAGGCCAACAAGCGCGAGTACGATCGCCTCATCGAGGTCTTCAAGGCCCACAACATCGGCTACTTCTTCTATAACGGCGGCGGCGACTCCGCCGACACCTGCTATAAGGTCTCCCAACTCTCCGAGGCCCTGGGCTATCCGGTCCAGGCGATCCATGTCCCCAAGACCGTGGATAACGACCTGCCGATCACCGACAACTGTCCGGGCTTCGGCTCGGTGGCCAAGTACATTGCCACCTCCACCCTGGAGGCCTCCTTCGATGTGCGCTCCATGTGCGCCACCTCCACCAAGGTCTTCGTCATCGAGGTGATGGGGCGTCACGCGGGTTGGATCGCCGCGGCCGGTGCCTTGGTGGCGGATCAGGGCATGCCCGTCATCACCCTCTTCCCCGAGGTGGAGTTCGACCAGGATCGGTTCCTGGCGGCGGTCAAGGCCAATGTTGAGCGGTACGGCTACTGCACCATTTGCGTCTCCGAGGGCTGCCATTGGCCCGATGGCCGCTTCCTGGCCGAGCAGGGGACCCGCGATGCCTTCGGTCACGCCCAACTCGGCGGCGCGGCCCCGGTGGTGGCCAACCTGGTCAAGGATGCCCTTGGGTACAAGTTCCACTGGGCGGTGGCGGATTATCTGCAACGCGCCGCCCGTCACCTGGGCGCCAAGTCCGACGTAGAACAGGCCTATGCCCTGGGCAAGGCGGGCGTCGAGTACGCCATCGCCGGGCATAGCGCCATCATGCCGACCGTGGTGCGTAAGTCCTCCTCGCCCTACGTCTGGGAGATCGGCATGGCGCCCCTGTCGGAGGTGGCGAACGTCGAGAAGTTCATGCCCAAGGACTTCATCAGCCCGGATGGCTTTGGTATCACCGACAAGTGCCGTGACTACCTCTATCCCCTGATCCAGGGCGAGGACTATCCTCCCTACGAGAATGGCCTGCCCCAGTACGTCACCCTGGATAATGTGGCGGTGCCCAAGAAGCTGGCCCCCTTCAGCCTGTGAGTTGAGGCCACCGTGAGGCCGGTTGGCCCCCCCCCCTGGGGGCCCTCGGGCCACGGGGTGTTCCCGCCTCGGGCCGGGGTCTGTTCCCGATAGGAAAAGTCCATTTTTCACCTGGTAGCTATCGCCATGACCCTGATGCGTGCTCGCGAGATCATTGCCGAACAACTGGGATTCGGGAGCGGTTACAATCGCAACGCGGTGCGGCTCTTGCTCGGGGAGATCCAGCGGGAGCATGGCCGGGCGGCGGCGGATGGGCTGATCCTGGAGTTCGAGCTGGAGTCCTGCTTTGGGCTCAAGCCCGGCACCGACTTCAGCCGCGTTGGGCGCTGAGCGGAGGGCGAGGGACCCTCGCTCGCGGCCAGAAACAAGAAAATCATGACGGATTCGTGACGTCGGTGGCTTTCTGTGCTTGAATCGCGTCGCGGAGGAGGGTAACCCGATACCTTCTCGCCAATCCTAGATATATTCCTATAATTTT
Source organism: Chromatiaceae bacterium (assembly GCA_044228695.1). Lineage (GTDB taxonomy): Bacteria > Pseudomonadota > Gammaproteobacteria > Chromatiales > Chromatiaceae > M0108. Next base: position 10,706 of record JBGAUK010000062.1, read on the forward strand.
CACCCCAATCTAAAGAGGAGTAACCCCGAATGTCAGCAGGTACGATTTTTGCGCTGCTTTGCGGCTTCCTGGCGCTCGCCTACGGCGTCTGGTCCGTGAAGTGGATCCTGGCGCTTCCCGATGGCAATGATCGCATGCGCGAGATCGCCGCCGCCGTTCAGGAAGGAGCCCAGGCCTATCTCAACCGCCAATACGCCACGATCGGCCTCGTTGGCGCCGTCCTGGCCGTCATCCTCTTTTTCCTTCTGGATTCCTACACCGCTATCGGCTTTGTCATCGGTGCCGTGCTGTCCGGAGCGGCCGGCTACATCGGCATGAATATCTCGGTGCGCGCCAATGTTCGCACCGCCCAGGCCGCCAATAATGGCCTGAACGCCGCCCTCCAGGTAGCCTTCCGCGGTGGCGCCATCACGGGCCTGCTCGTGGTAGGTCTGGGTCTGCTCGGCGTCGCCGGCTACTACGGCTATTTGTCCAGCCAGGGGGTAGACGAGAAGGTGATCCTGCACGCCCTGGTCGGCCTGGGTTTTGGCGGTTCCCTCATCTCCATCTTCGCCCGGTTGGGCGGCGGTATCTTCACCAAGGGCGCCGACGTGGGCGCGGACCTGGTGGGTAAGGTCGAGGCTGGCATCCCGGAGGATGACCCACGCAATCCGGCGGTCATCGCCGACAACGTGGGCGATAACGTCGGCGACTGCGCCGGCATGGCCGCCGACCTCTTCGAGACCTACGCCGTGACGGTGGTCGCCACCATGCTACTCGGCTCCCTCCTGGTGGGCGCGGGCACCTCCGCCGTGATTTATCCCCTGGTCCTGGGCGGCGTCGCCATCATCGCCTCCATCATTGGCACCTTCTTCGTCGAGACGAAGGAAGGCGACACCAAGATCATGATCGCCCTCTACAAGGGCTTGGGTGTGGCGGGCGCCGTGGCCCTGGCGCTCTTTATCCCGGTCACCTGGTGGATCAATCCCGCTGGTGCTAATGCTGAATACTCCAACATGGCCATTTATGGCGCCGCCGTCATCGGCATCGTCCTGACGGCGCTGATGGTCATCATCACCGAGTATTACACGGCCACCGAGTATGCCCCGGTGCGCCACATCGCCGAGGCCTCCACCACCGGTCATGGCACCAACATCATCGCCGGCCTGGGCATCTCCATGAAGTCCACCGCCGCCCCCGTGCTCGCCGTCTGCGCCAGTATCTGGGGCGCCTACGAGTTGTCCGGACTCTATGGCATTGCCATCGCCGCCACCTCCATGCTTTCCATGACCGGTATCATCGTCGCCCTGGACGCCTATGGCCCCATCACCGACAACGCCGGTGGCATCGCCGAGATGGCGGGCCTGGACGAAAAGATCCGCAACATTACGGATCCGCTCGATGCGGTGGGTAACACCACCAAGGCCGTGACCAAGGGCTACGCCATCGGCTCCGCCGGTCTGGCCGCCCTGGTGCTGTTCGCCGATTACACCCATGCCCTGACGGCGGCGGGTAACACCCACCTGAACTTCAGCCTCAGCAACCACATGGTCATCATCGGCCTGCTGATCGGTGGCCTGGTGCCTTACCTCTTCGGGGCCATGGCCATGGAGGCGGTGGGTCGTGCCGCCGGTGGTATCGTCAACGAGGTGCGGCGTCAGTTCCGCGAGATGCCCGGCATCATGGACTACACCCAGAAGCCCGATTACTCCAAGGCGGTGGACATGCTCACCAAGTCCGCCATCCGCGAGATGATCGTGCCCTCCCTGCTGCCGGTTCTGGTACCTGTAGTGGTCGGCTTCACGCTGGGTAAGGAGGCCCTGGGTGGGCTCCTGATCGGTACCATCGTTACCGGTCTCTTCGTGGCCATCTCCATGACCACGGGTGGTGGCGCCTGGGATAACGCCAAGAAGTACATCGAGGACGGCAATCTGGGCGGTAAGGGTTCCGAGGCCCACAAGGCGGCCGTGACGGGTGACACCGTCGGCGACCCCTACAAGGACACCGCGGGTCCGGCGGTCAACCCGCTGATCAAGATCATCAACATCGTCGCCCTGCTGATCGTGCCCGTGCTCTGACGGGACGCGGGCGCCGGTCCAAACCGGCGCCCTCACCGTTCCTGGCGGTGACCAGGACCGGCGCCGGGGTTTGCGCCCGGCGCCGCGATGCAGGACAATTCAGGGGGCTGGCGCGGGCGCGTCGGCCCCTTTTTTGTTGTTGGCGCCAAGGTGTGGCGCCCGCGGAGAATCTAAATGAATCTGGACAGAGTCAACTCTGGCGATCACGTTCCCAACGAGATCAACGTCATCATCGAGATCCCCTCTCACTCGGACCCCGTCAAGTACGAGCTGGATAAGGAAACCGGCGCCATGTTCGTCGATCGTTTCATGAACACGGCCATGCACTACCCCTGCAACTACGGCTATGTGCCCCACACCCTGTCCAACGACGGTGATCCGGTGGACGTCCTGGTGTTGACCAACTACCCCCTGATTCCCGGTTCCGTCATCAAGTGCCGCCCGGTGGGCGTACTCAAGATGACCGACGAATCCGGCGACGACGCCAAGATCCTGGCCGTGCCCGGCGACAAGGTGTCCCGCCAGTATCGCTCCGTCCAGGATTTTCGCGATCTGCCCGAGATCGTACTCGACCAGATCTCTCATTTCTTTCAACATTACAAGGATCTGGACGAGGGTAAATGGGTCCGCATTGCCGGTTGGGGGGGGGCCGACGAGGCCAAGGCCGAGATCCTGGCCAGTATCAAGATGTACGAGGACGCGCCTAGTAAGCCCAACTTCTAGGCACTACTTGCTCCCCGCCCTTGGGCCGGGGAGCTTGGCGAGTCAGGGGCCTCGGCTTAGGGTTGCCGACTCCCTATTCCGGCCCGCCCATCACTTGTCCTTGAGGCTGGAAGCCTCTCTCCATGAAAATCTGCCTTCTCTCCGATAGCCACGACCATATTCCCCTGCTGGACGCCGCCGTCGCCGAGGCCAAGGCCCTGGGGGCCGAGGTGGTTCTGCATTGTGGCGACGTGGTCGCCCCCAGCACCCTGCGCTGCCTGGAGAAATATGGCCTGCCGGTGCATACCATCCATGGTAATAACACTGGCGACATGTTTACCTTGGGACGTCTGGCGGCGGACCCCAAGAGTGTCGTGGAATATCACGGCATGGACGCGGGTATCGAGCTTGGCGGCCGGCGCATCTTCCTCGTCCATTATCCCCACTATGCCCGCGCCCTCGCGGCCACCGGCGATTGGGATCTGGTCTGCTGCGGCCACAGCCACCATCCCCTCCAGCAGTGGGTGCCCCATCTGAAGGGTGGCCAGACCCTACTGCTCAATCCGGGGACGGTCGGGGGCGTGGGGCAGGCCGCGGCCACCTGGTTCCTGGTCGATCTCGAGACCCTGGAATGCGAGGCCCACGAACTCGATAAGTCCCTGGAGCGCCGGGCTCACGTCCCCGCGGCGGCAGGAGCGCCAGCCCAGCCATGACGGAACTGACCCATTTCAACGAGGCCGGCGAGGCGCGGATGGTCGATGTGGGCGCCAAGCCTGCGACCCGTCGCGCGGCCATCGCCGAGGGCTGGATACGCCTCCTGCCCGCGACCCTGGAGCTGATTCTGACTGGGGGTCACCAGAAGGGTGACGTGCTGGGCATCGCCCGCGTTGCCGGCATCATGGGGGCTAAACGCACTGCGGATCTGGTGCCCCTCTGCCACCCCTTGGCCCTGACCCACATTAGGGTCGATCTGGAGCCGGAGCGGGAGACCGCGCGGGTGCGTTGCCGCGCCCTGGTCGAGACCCTGGGCCAGACCGGCGTGGAAATGGAGGCCCTGTGCGCGGTTCAGGTCGCCCTCCTGACGATCTATGACATGTGTAAGGCGGTGGATAAGGGCATGAGTGTCGAATCGGTACGTCTGGTGGAGAAGTGGGGTGGCCGGTCGGGCCACTGGTATCGCGATGACCAGGCCCTGGCCGGGACCCAAGGCGCATGAATAGCCACTATCGCCAAGCCGCTTTCCTCCGCGCCGTGGCGCGCCTTGATCAGGCCCCCGAGGACACGGGGCGCGAGGTGGCCTTCGCCGGCCGTTCCAATGCCGGCAAGTCCAGCGCCATCAACACCATTTGCGATCAGCGGCACTTGGCGCGCACCAGTAAGACCCCGGGGCGCACTCAGCAGATCGTCTTCTTTGAAACTAGCGAGGGCCGCCGCCTGGTGGATCTGCCTGGCTATGGCTACGCCCGGGTCTCGGAGGCCATCAAGCTCCAGTGGCAGGATCTGATGGCCGATTACCTGCGCCATCGTCAATCCCTGATTGGCCTGGTGGTGGTCATGGACATCCGCCATCCCCTGACGGACTTCGATCTGCGGATGCTGGATTGGAGCCGCGAGACCCATCTGTCCCTGCTATTGCTCCTGACCAAGAGCGATAAGCTCAAGCGGGGGGCCGGCCTGGCCCAGCTGGACCTGGTGCGGCGGGCGGTGGCGAAGGAGGGCGATCGCATCCGCGTCGAACGCTTCTCCTCCTTCGATCCCCAAGGGGTCGAGCCGGTGCATGAGGTGCTCGACCATTGGTTAGGCGTGGCGGGCTAAAGGGTACCCGCCGCGCCTATCGCATCAGAACTCGCCCTTGGCTGCTCCCCGCATGATCTCCTGGATGGTGGTGCTGATCCGCTGGGCGGCCGCCTTGAGATCCGGTGGCAGGGCCTTACCCCCATGGATCATGAGTTCCAGATTCAGGGAATAGAGCCAGAGGCGTCCCTGCTTGTCCTCGACCAAGGCGATGCGGCAGGGCATAAAGCCACTGTACTGGTCGCGGTATTCCAGCATCAACTTACCCACCCCAGCGTCGCAGAAGGACAGGAAGTTCACATAACGATAGTCTTCCCCGGTGATAGCCTTGATCTGCTTGTAGAAAGGCGATTCGCCGACAAAGAGAAAATTACGACTGGTGGCGAGGCTCTTGAGGGATTCGATCACCTCCTCCGGGGTCAGGCCCTCTTCCACTTGCTCGGCCCACATCATGGCGACGCCCGGGTCGCCCGTCTCCAGGAGACGCTGGCCCAATTGGCCATAGACGCGCGGAAAATCGCTGTCGAATTCAGACAGGGCCGGCGCCAGCCGCACATAGGCGTAGCCCAGGCCGATAAGGCTGGCTAACCCGATCAGGGCCAGCAGATTGCGGATGATCTTCATGACAAATGCTCTCCCAGTGGTGTCCCCGTTATCGTTTTAATGAGACCCGGCTAGGTCTGGCGCCCGAGGAGGGCCGACCCAGCCGGGTGGATGTCCTAGCCGGAGGCTACCAGCGGTTGTAACCGCCGTTGGGCATCATCATGGGCGCTGGCATTTGGGCGGGATAGCCGCCGGACCAGGGCTGGCCTGGGCCTTGGTAGCCGGGGCCACCAAATCCTGGGTTGGCGTTGGCGGGCGGGTAAGGCCGGGCCGGTGGGGCGCCAAAATCCTGACCATAGGGCATGGGCGGGTTCATGTCGCGATTCATGGGGGGCATGGGCGGGCTCATGTCCCGACCCATGGGCGGCATGGGTGGCTGGCCAAACATGGCCTCGGCGGCCTCGCGCTGTTCGGCCGACATCTCATCGACGATCTTGCGGTAGCTCTCCCACTGGGCCCTTCTGGCCTCGCGGCGCTGCTCGGCCTCCTTCCAGGGCGGCGTCTCGGGCAGGGTTACGCCCTTGGCGGCGGCCCGCTCGCGCATCTCGGCCCAGTGCTGGTCACGCAGGGCTGCCCGCTCCTCGGGGGTGGCATTGCGCATCTTTTCCATGTGGGCGCGATGCTCCTCGGCGGTTTCCATGTTCCAGGGGGCCTGATCCGGACCTTCGGCGGAGGCGCGCTGTTTGGCGCGCTCCCGCATGGCCTGCATGGCCTGCTCGTGGCGAGCCATCCACTCCTGATCCATGCCTTCCATGCCGGGGGGGCTGGCCCAGGCAGGCATCTCGGGCATTTCGGGCATCTCGGGGGGCGTGAAGCCCGCCTCGTCCCAGGGTGGCGCCTCGGGCAGGTTCAGGCCCGCCGTCTCGGCGCGCTTGCGGAGTTCCTCGTAGCGCTGTTTGCGCTTGGCCATCATCTCGGCGCGGCGCTCCTCCATGCGCTTGGCGGCGGCATCGGCATGGGCTGCCGCCGCCGTGGCGCCTGCCGGTGCCTCGGTCGCGGCTACTGGGGCCGGGCTGGGAGCAGCCGCCTCGGGTGCCGGTGCGACCGGAGCGGGGGTGGCCGCCGTTGCCGCCGTTGCCGCCGGGGCGGGCGCCGCAACCGCGGGCGCCGGGGGTGCGACCACGGCCGGGGCTTGAGCAGCGGGGGTGGTGCTGGTCTGCGCCATGGCCGCCTGGCTCAGGGCCAAGCTCAGGGCCGCGGCCGAGGCGAACAGCAAATAGGGGGTCTTGTCGTGCATGGGGTAGTTCCTCCTGGGATTTTGGTAATGCAGGGCGCCCGACCGATCCGACATGGATGGGCACAGGGACTCTTGCATTCTAGTATCGGTTGCCCGGCTTGTCGTCCCCTCCCGCGTGGAATCGCGGCGCCCCGGGCCCTGGCTAGCGGGACGTCGCCCCTCCCCGGCGCCTGAGGTTGGGGGCCTGGCCGCGCAGGACCCCGCCAACTTGACGCTGGCGGGCGCTAACCCCGTGCAGGGTCTTCCCCCAGGCCCAACAATTTCGAGTGCCCCCCTGACGCCAGCCGATCCAACCTTTAGAATCCCATTTCGGGGGATGCCAAGAGCTTGCGGCCCTGAGCCAGGCGCGGGGCGTTCCAGGATCAATCTCAGCCAGGAGACAGAGGATGCAAATAGGTGATCTGATGGTCCAAAGCGGGGTCCAGTTCGGCACCAGCGGGGCGCGCGGCCTGGCGGTGGAGATGACCGACCGCGTCTGTTACGCCTATACGCTCGGCTTCCTCCAGTATGTCGCCGCCATCGGCGCGCTCCAGCCGGGCGGCAAGGTGGCCCTGGCCGGGGACTATCGCCCCAGTACCGGCCGCATCCTGGCCGCCTGTGCCCAGGCGGTGGGCGATCTGGGCTATCTGCCGCGTTATGTCGGTCGCATCCCCAGCCCGGCCGTCGCCGCCTTCGGCATGGCCCAGGGGATGCCGAGTCTCATGGTCACCGGCAGCCACATCCCCGACGATCGTAACGGCATCAAGTTCAATCTGCCCACCGGGGAGATCATGAAGGAGGACGAGGCCGGCATCCGCGCCCAGGTGGTCGAGCTGCCGGTGGGTGCCTTCACGGCGGAGGGGGCCTGGGTCCCCGGCGCCGCCCGGGAGCTGCCCCAAGAGGATGCCGCCGGTTATCAGGCCTACGTGGCCCGCTATCTGGACTTCTTCCCGGCGGGCTGCCTGGCGGGCCTGAGTATCGGCCTCTACGAACACTCCAGTGTTGCCCGCGATGCCTTCTTCGAGGTTTTCACCGGACTGGGGGCCCAGGTGGACCGGCTGGGCCGCTCGGAGGTCTTCATCCCCGTCGATACCGAGGCCATCCGCCCCGAGGATGTCAGCCTGGGGCGTGCCTGGGCGGCCACCGGGCGTTACCAGGCCCTGGTCTCCACGGATGGCGATGGCGACCGGCCCCTGGTGTCCGACGAGCGGGGGGAATGGCTGCGCGGCGATGTCACGGGTATTCTCTGTGCCCGCTATCTCGGCGCCGATGGCGTGGCGACCCCCGTCAGTTGCAACACCGCCCTGGAGAAGAGCGGCTGGTTTCCAGCCATCCGGCGCACCCGCATCGGCTCGCCCTATGTCATTGCCAGCATGGCGACCCTGGTGGGGGAAGGTTTGACCAGCGTTGTCGGTTACGAGGCCAATGGCGGCTTCCTCACCGCCACCGATTTGACGATGGCGGGCCGTCGCTTGCCGGCCCTGCCCACCCGGGACGCTCTTTTGGTCGCCATCGCCCTCTTGCTGGCGGCCCGTGAGCAGGGTATCTCCCTCTCCGCGCTGGCCGCGGGCCTGCCCCCTCGCTTCACCGCCAGCGATCGCCTCAAGGATTTTCCGACGGAACTTAGTCGGGAGCATCTGGGCGCCCTGACCAGCGGTGATAGCCAAAATGACATCAAGGCCGCGGAGGTCCTGTTCGGCGGGCGTTTCGGGCCCGTGGTCGCCATCGACAACACCGATGGCGTACGCATCACTTTCGCCAGCGGCGAGATCGCCCACCTGCGCCCCTCCGGCAACGCCCCGGAACTGCGTGCCTACACCGAGGCCGACAGCCTGGAGCGGGCCTGGGAAATGAATCGCCAGTGCCTGGAATTGCTGGCGGGCTGGCGGCGCTAGGCGGGCCAACCAAGACTGAAATTTCTTGCGATCAGGAGGTAAAGTCCATGAGATTCCATCAGGCGTTCCTGGGTGTGGGCCTAGCGCTGGCCTTTTCACCCCTGCTGGCCCAGTCCGGGTCCGACTCCAAGTCGAGTGCCAGCCCCAGCCCCAGCATCTGGTCCAAGGCCGGTACTCAGGTGCAGGAGGCCGCCGGCGCCGTGGGTTCGGCCACTTCCGAAACCGCTACCCAGGGCTGGGAGGCCACCAAGCAGCAGTCAAACAGCGTTTGGGAAGCGACCAAGGCGCATACCCAGCGGGGTTGGCAGGCGACGAAGGACTTTACCACCCAGGGTTGGGAGGCGACCCAGTCCTATACTCAGGATAAATGGGAGGCCGCCAAGGAGGCCACCACCGATACGGTGGAGCAGGCCCAGGCCCCCTTCAAGCCCACCAAGCAACCGGCCAGGCCGGCACCGGCCCCCATCCAGTCCTCGCGGCAGGCTCCTCCGGCCGCCGCTCCCGCCTCGCCCGCCGCCGGTTTCGACGAATCCTTGCCATCGAAGCCGGCACCCTAACCCCAGGGCGGGGGGTGTCGACGGGATTTCCCTGACGCCAAGGAACGCCGCCAGGGGAGACCTGTCGCGATCCGTTCGAGGGTTGGAGCGTCCCTGATGGCTCGGGGTTACCCTGTCGCGACGCAACAAGAAGAGGGCAGGGCCCTTGGTGGACACGGCGGATCGACAGGAGAAGGACCCATGAATAAGAAGGCACTGACCGAGGCGGACATTCGGACCAAGTTCATTACGCCTGCTCTGGTCGGGGCGAACGGGGACAAGTGGGATCTCATGACGCAGGTGCGCGAGGAGGTCTATTTCACCAAGGGCCGGGTCATGGTTCGCGGTAAATCGGTGAGGCGTGGCGTCGCCCGAAGGGCCGACTACATCCTCGATTACAAGCCCCACATCCCTCTGGCCCTCATCGAGGCGAAGGACAACCATCACGCCGTCGGCGACGGCATGCAGCAAGCGCTGGATTGCGCCGAAATGCTGGATATCCCCTTCGCAACGGTGTCCGCTTGAGGTCATAGGTAGGCCTTCAGCATAGGCTCTAACTCGCGTTCATAGAGCCCTGGCGAGGCTGTTTTGAGGAAACAAAGTTTAAAGAACCGCAGGACCTGGCGGCTCACCTTGGTGGTATAGCGAAACAGGGGAACCGTCCAATCGGGGCGATCAGTGCCATCGGGGTGGTCT
>JBGAUK010000063.1:0-20161 GCA_044228695.1 Chromatiaceae bacterium
GTGTCCAGTTTGCCCTGGAACAGGTGTCCGGCTTGCCGTGGAATCACTGTCCATCTTGGCGTGGAATACGCACCCTGGCGGGTGATTTGGGTAACCGGGTGAGTGAGATGCAAGAACTACAATCCGACAGCGGTCGCTGAAGGCCATGTTCGCGACCGGCTTGCTGGCCACCATCCAGGATGTGTCCGCTTATCTCGCGAGCCTGGAAATTTTGGCTCAAGATCGACAAATACATCGACAAGGGACGCCTCCACGACCCCTCGGAACCCGATGCCGAGGAGTTGCTCCCCGCCTTCAAGGCCGAGGAGTTTTCATTTAGGGAGGTGCAGGTGTCTGTGTTCGGTCGCGGCCTGGGGATTGAAGACGGGGGCGTTGAAGCGTGCCTCCACTTCAAGGATGTGGCGCCTGGCCGCGGCAAAGTCGAGGGCGCCCGGCATGGGCTCCGTTTGCGCCCCCAGGCCGTACTGCATGGGCGTCTCCTTGCCCTTGAGGTAATAGGCGGCTCGTGCATCGATCCAGGTCCCATTACGCCAGTCGTTAACCCAGATCTCGGTGCGGGGGTCCTCCCGCCAGGCTTGTTTATCCAGCCAGATGACGGCACAGCCAATTTCATCGAAGAAATGCAGGCTAGATTTGCCCTCCGCCTCGAAGGCGCGAATCTGGGCGGAATAGTTCCGGGCCGACAGCACCATGCGGCAGCGCTCGCAGCCGATCCGATCCCATTTCACGGCGCCGGGACCGGTGCCGCTATCGCCGCAGCCCACTAGCCACGGCAGACCGCCGAGCAACAACAGAAGGGCTAGGAGGGCCGAAGGCAGTGGACGATCAGGCATGAGACTTCTCCATTTCCGCATTTCCCTAAGATCGTACCTGATCCGCATCTCAAATCTAATCCCATATTAAGTTGATAAAACCGCAATTATACCACTTTTTTTTCACATCTTAATAATCCGCGCCTGGAAAACTTGTTCATCGAACCGTCCTCTCACTCTGGCAATTTAATGAAACAACACGCGGATTTGCGGCCTGCTGCGGCACCCCAAAACCCTATCCCGGCGGGACGCCTTGAGCCTTGATGCTAGTCAAATCACGAGGAGAGTGCGTCATATGACGCAGATGAGACCCTAACCGGTCGCCAGACGATGGTTTGCTAAAATAAGATCATGACCACCTCTATTTCTGGATCCTTTGCCGTGCTGTCATAGGCCCAACCCCCTAAGCCCCGCCGAACCCATCCCCCTGGAGTCTCCTAAAATGCCTTCCCGCCCCTATCCTTCTTGCGAGGGATTTCTCCTCAACCGCCGTGTTTTTTTGCAATTGACGGGTCTGGGCAGTCTGGGCCTGTTCGTCCCGGGCCTGCTGACCGGCTGCGGCGATGACGATGTGGGTGTTCTCGGCTCGCCGAGCTATGCCGCCACCATCCTCGATGGGCAGGCCGCCATTCGCCAGGCCCTGGTCGATACCAATACCCCCTCCATCTCGGTAGCCCTGGTGGACGATCAGCGCGTCATCTGGGCCGAGGCCTTCGGTGTCATCGACAAGGAGCAGGGGCTGGCCCCCACCACCCAGACCCGGTTCTGCATCGGCTCCTGTAGCAAGGTATTGGCGGCCATGGCCACCATGATCCTGGTGGAACGCGGGCTGGTCGCGCTGGATGCCCCCCTGGTGACCTATGTTCCCGATTTCAGCATGCTCTCCCCGGAGGCGGACGCGATCACGATCCGGCAGTTGCTCAGCCATGCGTCGGGCCTCCCGGGTACCAATTTCATCAATATTTTTGCCCAGGCCCCCCAGCCGGATTACGCGGAGCGGACCCTGGTCGAGCTGGCTGATCAACGCCTCAAACACGCGCCGGGCGAAATGGCCGTTTACTGCAACGACGGCTTCACCCTGATCGAAGACCTGGTGGCGGCCGTCACGGGCCAAAGCTATGCCCAATTCGTGACCACCGAAATCCTGGTCCCGGCGGGCATGACCCAGAGCGCCTACCCCCGGAAACCCTTCCCGGCGGGCACCTTCGCCCCGGCCTTCGCGGACGATGCCCCCCTGCCACAGGAATTCACCAACGGCTTCGCCACCGGCGGTCTCTATGCCACGCCCTCGGACATGGGCCGGCTGGCCAGGCTCTTGCTGCAGGGTGGCATCCTTGACGGCCGGCGTATCCTGTCCGCGGCCTCCGTGGCGGAAATGGCCCGGGATCAGACCCAGACCCTCGGCTTCAATCCCATTCCCTCCTTCCAATGGGGCCTGGGCTGGGATGACGTATCCCAAAAGGGCCTCGCCGCCGTGGGGATCAAGGCCTGGACCAAGAATGGCGGGACCCTCTTCTATGGCAGTCAGTTCTTCGTCCTGCCCGAGGCGCGCTTGGGGCTGGCCATGAGTGGCACCACCCTGACTTATGGCAGCGGCAAGCTGGCGGAACGCATCCTCCTGAATGCTCTGGTCGAGTCGGGCCGTCTGGCGGCCATGCCGGTGCCCCTGCCGGCCACCCCCGCGCCCGAGGCCGCCGTCGACGACGCGACCCTGGCGGCCATGGCGGGCTACTTTGCCCAGCACGAGGCCGTGCTTCGGGTAGAGGTCCAGCCCGATCGCGCCCTGACCCTGTCCACCTTCGACTCGGGGGCCTGGACCGAGACGGCCCGGGACCTCAAGTACCGGGCCGACGCCACCTTTGCCAGTGACAGCAAACCGCTCTATGCCTACCGGCCCTTAAAGGCCGAATTTGGCGATTACCATGTCGTGCGCATTCCCTGGGGCTATGAACATTGCCTCCTGGAACTGCCCTACTCTCAGCGGGTGCCGCCCCGGAGCGCCCGCACCCCGGCCTGGGAGCGGCGCCTGGGCCGCCAATGGTTGCAGGTCAACGATGGCCCCGCTTCCTGGACCTTGCGCCTGGGGCCGCCCCGGCTCCGGCTGGATGAGGTTCCCGAACTGCCGGGCTACGTCGGCGTGACCTACATGGGCACCCAACTCCTGGATGCCAGCCAGGACGGCCAGCGCGCCCGGATGTGGATGATGATCCCCCTCAACAATGGCCGGGATCTCGCGGATCTGGTCATCGCGAACCGGGCCGGCGAGGAATGGGTCCGCTTCGGCAGTTGCCTCTTCCGGCCACTGGAAGGGGTGCCGGTGTTGGAGGTCGGAGGCACCACCCTGACCGTCGAGGTGGCGGGCGAGGCCCAGTGGTTACAAGTCCCGGCCCGCGGGACCCTGACCATCCGCAATGCCGCCACCTGGCTGCTTTACGATAGCGACTTCGTCTTCCAGGCGGAAGGGAAGGGGGCGGCCACCCTAGCGCTGCCCGGTAGGGGGGATAAGAACTGGTTGATGCTCTATGGCGCCCGAGGGGATCGCATCGAGGTTGATGTCGGCTAGGCTGGGTTAGAGAGCGCCCGCCTACACTCGGATGAAGCAAGAGGAACACACCCATGACAAATGACGCCATCCCCCGTACCCCCCCGCCAACCCCGACCTTGGGCGAGGCCTTCAAGTATTGGCTCAAGCTGGGTTTCATCAGCTTCGGCGGGCCTGCCGGGCAGATTGCCATGATGCACCAGGAGCTGGTGGAGCGCCGCCGCTGGATCTCCGAGCACCGCTATCTCCACGCCCTCAACTACTGCATGTTGCTGCCGGGGCCGGAGGCCATCCAACTGGCCATCTACATCAGTTGGCTCATGCACGGCATCAAGGGCGCGGTCATGGCCGGGGTCCTGTTTTTCCTGCCGGCCTTCCTGCTGCTGTCGCTACTGGCGGGTGTCTATCTGAATTTTGGCGACGTGCCGGCGGTGCAGGGGATCTTCCATCTCATCAAACCCGCCGTGGTCGCAGTGGTGCTCTTCGCCGCTTGGCGCATCGGGGCGCGGACGATCAAGAATCGCCTGCTGGGCGGCATCACCGCCCTGGCCTTTATCGGCATCTTCTTTTTCGATATCGACTTTCCCTGGATCGTCCTCGCCGCGGGCCTCCTCGGGGCCATCGGCGGCAAGCTGATGCCGGCCCAGTTCCAGAGCGGGGGTGGTCACAGTGCCTCCGCTAAGCAGTACGGCCCGGCGCTGATCGACGACGACACCCTACCCCCGGCGCATGCCCGTTTCACCTGGCGCAAGCTGGTGGTGACCACACTGGTCTTTGTCGTCATCGGCGCCGCCGCCTTGCTGGCCGTGAGCGGCAACGGCGATCTCTTCAACATGGGCGCCTTCTTCCTCAAGGCCGCATTCCTCACCATCGGCGGCGCCTACGCCGTCTTGCCTTATGTCTATCAGGGGGCGGTGGAACACTTCGCCTGGCTGACGGGACCCCAGATGATGGACGGCCTGGCGCTGGGGGAAACTACGCCCGGGCCCCTCATCATGATTGTCACCTGGGTGGGCTACCTGGGCGGCATCGCCAAGTCCGTCCTGGGCACCCCCATCGCCGCCGGTCTGGCCGGGGCGGCGGTGGCGACCTTCTTCACCTTCCTGCCCAGCTTCTGGTTCATCATCGCCGGCGGCCCCCTAGTCGAGGCGACCCGGGGCGAGCTCAAGTTCACGGCCCCCCTGACCGCCATCACGGCGGCCGTCGTCGGTGTCATCCTGAATCTGGCTACCTTCTTTGCCTGGCATACCTTTTGGCCCCAAGGCACCCCGGCCGAGCCCTTCGCGGGCCCCTTCGAGCCCCTCTTGGTCGTCATCGCCCTGGCCGCCTTCGTCGCGCTGTGGAAATATCAGGTGGACATCTTGCGGGTGATCGGGGTCTGTGCCCTGCTGGGGCTGGTCTATTCCTTCTGGATGTGACTGGCTATCCTGGTCGACCAGTCCAGACGGGCCCTGGCTATTGACCGCCAGGTTGGGAGAGCGGATCGTGCCCTCTGTGCCGTGGCTCGGGTCCGGGCTTGGGCGGATGTGGCCAACCAAAGGCTGGAACCCAGTCTCTTTTGATCCACTTTAAGAGGTTATGGTCATGCTCCCAATTCGTCAGTGGATCACCGCCGGTGGCCTGTGCCTGGGCCTGATATTGGCCGGTTGCGACAACTCCGGTTCCCCATCCCCGCCGCCAAAACCCAGGACGCTTCCCCCTAACATCCTCTTCGTCATCCTAGACGATATTGGCATCGATCAATTTCGTACCTTCGGTTATGGCGGCCTGACGCCCCCGGCCCTGCCTAACATCGACCAGATCGCCGACGCTGGCATCCACTTTCGCAATACCTGGTCCATGCCAGCCTGCTCGGTGAGCCGCTCGGTCTTTTTTAGCGGGCGTTTTCCCCTTCGCACCAACCTGTACGCGGCCCTGGGGCCCGATGACCTGGCCAACTCCATGCTCTCCCCTTGGGAGATGACGCTGCCCAAGCTGCTGAAACAGCGCCACTACGAGAGCGCCCTGTTCGGTAAGTTTCACGTCGGTTTGCAGGGCAATAATCCCTATGGGGACGCCATGCCGGCCTCGCTGGGCTGGGACTATTTCTCCGGCTGGCTGGACGAAACGGGGGATCCCTCCTCCATTGACACCACGGCCGGCGGAGTTGGCCAGCCCGGGGCTTATGCCTGTGGCTACGTCCCGGGGGCCAAGGAGGGTGGCGCCGATGAGGGTGCCTGCTACAGCGGGGATGGTGGTTGCCGCTTCATGGCCGGGACGGGTCCCAACCCACCCGGCCGCGCTTGCCGGGACAGTGGCGGCATCTTCGATCCTCGTCAGGGGTGCCAAACCCCACCTCCCGCCGCCATCGACTTCGGCCTGATGAACGCGCACTACGTCTCGCCACTCGTCATCACTCAGGCCAATGGCGCCAGCGAGCGGGTGCCCCTCACGGATGTACGCTCCCGCACCTTCCGCGGCACCCTGCCGGTCGATGCCGCCATTGCCTGGATCAAGCAGCGCCCGGACAACCTGCCCTGGATGGCCACCGTCAGTTTTGCCACCGCGCACACGCCGCTGCAAGCCCCGCCGCTCGCCCTCTTGCCGGCGGATGCCATCGACACCAATGGGCTGGATTGCGCGGATACCAAAGCCTTTCCGATCCTGAGCAACCAGATGATCGAGGCCCTGGATAGCGAGGTCGGGCGCCTGCTGGTGGAGACGGGGCTCGCCCTGCGCCAGGCGGATGGCACCCTGCGGTACCACCCCGAGAATACCGACACCATGGTCGTCATCGTCAACGATAACGGGACCCTCGGTTATACGGTCAAACAGCCCTTTGATGGTACGCGGTCGAAGGGGACTCCCTATCAGACCGGCGTCTGGACGCCGCTGATCGTCGCCGGACCCCAGGTGGAGCAACCGGGTCGCGACGTTACGCACATGACAAATATCGCGGACCTTTACCAATTGTTCGGCGAGATCGCCGGTATTGAGGTGCACAAGAGTGTGCCACGCCAGGTCGATGCCATGCCCCTCTTGCCCTACCTTACCAACCCCGGGCAGGGCGCCATTCGCACCTGGAATTTCACCCAGTTCGGTCTGAACCTGCAGGCCAATGGGGCGATCAACGGACCCTGCCAGTTCGCCAACAGTTGCTCCCATATCCCGGTGACCAAAAGCGTCTGCGAGGATAACGCCGGGGTCTGGTTTGGCGCAGGCGCCGATGGCACCTCCGGCGGCGTCCCGA
Organism: Chromatiaceae bacterium; assembly: GCA_044228695.1. GTDB lineage: Bacteria > Pseudomonadota > Gammaproteobacteria > Chromatiales > Chromatiaceae > M0108. Next base: position 6,584 of record JBGAUK010000063.1, read on the forward strand.
TCCCAACCCAAGGTTTCAGTTATTGCTGCGAGGTTCAGCAGTGGCTGTCGGAGCAGAGCCCGCCGCAAGCCACGGTGGCCGTCCTGCCGCAGAGTGGGGTCGCGGCCCGGGATGAAGTGTACAAGCTGGTGCGCAACAGCACCCGGGACTACGATCCGATCACTAAGGCCTGCGTGGAAATCGAGAGTGACGAGCTATACGAAATTAATGAAGACCGGCCCTGGCCCCTGTTGGATACCGAAGAGGCCCAGCTAGCCCCACCCTATACCGCGGAGCAGCAAGGCCATTACGATGCCTTGTCGGCGCGGCTCGCCACCATCCTGGCCTCCCAGCCCCCGTGCCCCGGCGATGGCAATGGCGACGGTCTCGTCAACCGTCAGGACCTGGCGGATTACCGGACGATGCAAGCGCTGTCCGGCGGTCAATCGAGTTGGTACGACCTCAACCTCGATGGGCTAACCGATATGGCGGATCTCTCGATCATTCAGCAGTACATGGGGAGCAAATGTGGCAAGTAAGCCCATTTGCAATTTCGCGAGCGCTGTGAACGAGACAGGGCGGTGAGCATCCACCGAGCCGACCGGTTGGGGCTAACAAGGCCAGCTAAAGGTCTCCCAAGGGTCTTCGCCTCCGGGTGTGATGCCGCGAAAAAGATGAGGTCGGTTCAGGGGCTCCCAACCCAGGTGAGTTAAACGAACCCCCCGCCACCACCCGGCCTGGAGCAGTTATATGAAGGGGCGCGGACGATGAAGGATGCCAAGAATGCCCTTGGGGAGGCGAATCATCACCTCCCGCCTGCTATCAAACCGCGCCTCTGGCTGCTCTGGCTGGTAGCTAGCCTGACGTGTCTCGCCATCCTGGGCGGTGCCGCCTGGTTTTACCATCATAGCTATCGTGCCGAGGCTGCCAGCGCGGCCGGCGAAGCGAACAAGACCGTCAACGCCTTTACCGAGCACACCCTGCAATTAATCAATCAGGTGGATGCGTTGCTCCGCGGGATGCGCTGGGTCTACCAGCAGACGGGCTCGATCGCCCTGACTGAGCGCTTTGTGCATGAACTCGAATTCGACCATGCAGTGGTGGAGAATCTCTATCTCATTAGTGCCGAGGGGATCATCGTCCTCGCCCACAATCCGGCGGCTCGCAACATTAGCATCGCCGACCGGGGGTACTTCCATTATCATCAAATGACGCCCAAGGACCGGCTATCGATTTCATCCGTGGAAAAGGGCCGGGTAACGGGTAAGTATCAGTTCCGCATCAGTCGACGCATCGATAACCCGGACGGTTCCTTTGGCGGCCTGGTACTTGCTACCGTCGTACCTGAGTCATTTACGCGCTACTACCATAGCCTCCAGGCTGGCGTGGGGCACACGGCAGCCCTGCTGGGCACGGAGGATCACCTCCTGCGGGCGCGCATCCCCGAGCCGAATCCCGACAAGTGGGCAACACCCACGGAAACCCCCTTGTGGGCGGCCCTGGCGCAGGCACCCTCCGGCACTTACGAGACCGCGAGCGCCTTCGACGGCATACGGCGTCTCTTCACCTATCGCCAGGTGGGTGACCTGCCCCTGGTCATGGTGGTCGGTTTTTCGGCTGGCGACTTGAGCGACCGGGTTGTCGCGCGGATCGGCTGGCTGTGGCCGGTGGCGGGGATTATCACCCTCTTGTTCCTGGCGCTGACCATCTTGGCGGCCTCGGTCCTGAGGGCTCAGGAACGGCTCGCCACCGCTAACGCCGCGCTGCGCGAATTGGCCCTGTTTGACGCCCTGACCGGGCTGCCCAGCCGCATCCTCTTCACTGACCGGCTGGACCGCAGCCTCCTCTTGGCTGAGCGTAATCAGACATCCTGTGCCTTGATGTATCTGGACCTGGACGACTTTAAGGGGATTAACGACACCGCTGGGCATGAGGCAGGCGACCAGGTCTTGCGGGAGGTCTCGCGGCGGATGGTCGGTGCGGTGCGCACGCCCGACACCATTTGTCGATGGGGTGGCGACGAGTTCCTGATTCTGATCCCCCAGTCCGGCAGTCTGGCCGAGTTGATCGAGGTTGCCCGGCGCTTGATCGCGCACATCAGTGAACCCATCCCGGTCAAGGGGGAGGCCCAGCGCGTCTCCGTGAGCATCGGCATCGCGCGCTACCCCGCTGAGGGGCAAACCCCCGCTGCCCTGCATACGGCGGCGGATGCCGCCCTGTATCGGGCCAAACGGGAAGGTAAAGGCCGCGTCGTCCTGGCCGCCGAACTGGGCGAAAAGGATCTATCCACCTGAAGTGAACCTGGCCAGTTGATCGGCCGGGGTTAATCTCACCGCGCTTGATGCACCCGATTGCGGCCCGCCGCTTTGGCCTCATAGAGAGCGTCATCGGCCCGTTTCAGCCAGTCATCGAGGGTGTCCTGGGTCTGAAAGGTCGCTACCCCGAAGCTGGAGGCCACCGAGCCGACGGGGGGGAAGGGCTGGTTCGCGATCAAGGCCCGCAATTTTTCCGCCAGATTTACGGCATCCCGCGCCCCGCAGTGGGGCAACATAACAACGAATTCCTCTCCGCCCCAGCGCGCCAGGACATCCGCCGCGCGCAGGTTTTGGCGGACCAGATGACTCAAGGCCACGAGAATGGCGTCACCCGTCTGGTGACCATAGCGGTCGTTGATGACTTTGAAATGGTCGATATCGAACATCACCACGGACAGGGGGTCGCCGTAGCGATGGGTTCGGGCCATTTCGAAGGCAGTGGCCTGCTCGAAGTAGCGCCGGTTCCAGATGCCGGTGAGGCTATCCGTGGTGGCGAGCTGGTTGAGTTCCGCGTTGGCTTCCCGGAGCGCCTGGTTGGCGGCCTCGGCAGCATCGCGTGCCTGGCGCAACGCCTGCTCCAACTGCTTGCGCTCGTTGATATCCCGCGTTACGGATAGCAGGCAGGGGGTGCCGTCGAACTCGATTTGGGTGACGGCCATCAGGCCCCAGAATTCCTCGCCATTCCTGCGTCGAAAGACCGTCTCGAAGTTATGCACCTTCTGGAGCTTGCGCACCTGATCGATCAACGCCCCTCGCGCCCGTGGGTCGGCCCAGATGTTGAGCTCGATTCCCGTCCGGCCGAGCGCCGCATCCCGCTCATGGCCCGTGATATCGACAAATCCCTGGTTCACATCCAGATACACCCCGTCCTCCAACCGACTGATGACGATAGCATCCAGGGAACCCTCGAAGGCGGCACGGTAGCGGGACTCGCTTTCCCTCAAGGCGGCGCCGGCGGCGCGGATCTGGGCAATGCGTTCCTCCGCATGGCGTTCCAGGTCGGCATTGAGCCGGCGGTAATGGGCCTCGCGGACGGACAACTGCTCTGTCAGCCGCTGGCGCTCGGCGATCTCCGCCGCCAGGGCGGCGGTGCGTTCCGCCACCCGTCGTTCCAAGCCGGCATGGAGGGACTGGATCTCCTCCTCGGCCTGCTTGCGCTGGGTGATGTCCTCGAAAATGGCATAAACGCCGCTCACCCCCTGGGTCTGCTCATTGGGGACGAGTCTGGCGCTGACACTGATCCAGGCCAAGGCGTCGCGCTGGGGATTGGCAACCCCCATCACCACGCTATCCACGGCCTCGCCCGTCTGGAGGGCTAACATGGCGGGGTGTTCCTCGCCCGGGAAGGGGGTGCCGTCCTCACGAACGGCATGCCAGCGGGGGTCCACGGAGGTCACGCCGCGCATCTGGTCCAGGGTGAGACCCAAGATGGCTTCGGCGGCGGGATTAGCGGCCATGATCTGGCCCTTGGGGTCCTGGAACACAATGCCCAGGGGCAGGGCGTCAACCAGGAGACCGATGTGGGGATAGCGCAAGAAGGCTTCGTCGCTGCCGCGGGCATTCATGGTCATAGCTTGCGGATTATTACCAGCGATGATGACGGGAGGGTGAACCAGGAGGGCCAGATTCGACAGGCTGCAGAGCATGGTGGGCTGGGGCCCGGCATCTTAGGACGGGGAGGATGGTGCGCAGGGCGGGACTCGAACCCGCACGGGTTTCCCCACTGGAACCTAAATCCAGGGCGTCTACCAATTCCGCCACCTGCGCGCAGAGCGGATTTTACCCGGTTCGGCGGCTAATGCCATCTCGAATGCGGCCCGAGCAGGGCCCGTTGGTCGGCCGTCCCAGGTCAGGCCGGGGGGGGCATGAGAACCTCCCTGCTGCCCCCATCCCGGGGTTCGAGGGCGCCGAAACGTAAACTAGCCGGAACGTAAACTAAACTGGCTTTTTTTCCGCTGGTCGTGGATATTATTCCGTTGATTAGGCGATCCTGTGCCCGACCGGATTCTCCGGGAAGCGCCACCAGGATTCCGCCCTGTAAATGGCCATCCGCCGCCTAGGCCCGGTGGCTGTTTGGGGCGAATTTTGGTCGTCAGGGCCTTGTCATCGTTTTGTTTTCCCTTTTTGGCGCCTCCCGGCGCCCCTGTGAAACTCCAAAGACTCAGGTGCCCGATGAGGCCGTCAAGCAATCTACTGTTTCCGATCCTGATCGCCCTCTTGGCCGTGGCGGCCTGGGCCTTGCTGAACCAGCCGAAGCAGGAGCCGACTTGGCCAGCCAAGCTGCAGGGCTTTTCCTTCGCTCCCATGCGCGCGGAGAGCGATCCCTCCAAGGATATCTACCCCAAGGTTGAGGAGATTGACGAGGACCTGGCGCTGCTCCGGGATACGGTGCATGCGGTGCGTACCTACACCGTGAAGGACACCTTGGCCGAGGTGCCGCGCCTGGCCTTGAAGCACCGGCTGAATGTCACCCTGGGGGCCTGGATTGGGACGGATATGAAGGAGAATGACCAGGAGCTCGACCGTCTGAGCGATGTCCTGGCCCAGGGAAACCGTAACGTGGTGCGCGTTATGGTCGGCAACGAGGCGCTGTTGCGGGGCGATGTCACCGTCCCGGAACTTATCAAATATCTGGATCGCGTCCGCCGGAGTACCGCCCTGCCGGTGAGTACCGCCGAGCCCCCCTACATCTGGATGCGACATCCCGAACTGGCGGATCATGTCGATTTCATCACCATCCACCTGCTGCCCTACTGGGAAGAGGTGCCGATCGGGGAGGCGGTCGATCACGTCTTCGCGCGGCTGGAGGACATCAAAAAGCAGTTTCCGGGCAAGCCGGTGATCATCGGGGAGGTCGGTTGGCCGAGCAATGGCCGTACCAGCGGCGGGGCCGAGGCCACGCCCGCCAATCAGATCCGCTTTCTGCGCCGCTTCCTGGCGCGCGCCGAGCAGCTGGGTGTGACCTACTACGTCATGGAGGCCTTCGATCAGACCTGGAAGATGAGTACCGAGGGGGCCACCGGCGCCTATTGGGGCGTTTACGACGCCAATCGCGAGCCCAAGTTCGAGTTCACCCAGCCGGTGGTGCGCATCCCCCACTGGCGCGAACTGGCGGGTCTGTCGGTGGTCATGGCCGTCCTGTTGCTGGTCTTCCTCTATCGGGATAGCTCCAGCCTGTCCCACCAGGGCAAGGGCTTTCTGGCCCTGGTCGTCTATGGTTTAACCACGGCCGTGGTCTGGATCGTCTATGACTACACCCGTCAGTACATGACGATCGGAACCGCCATCACCGGTTTCCTGCTCCTGGTGGGTGGTTTGGGGGTCATCCTCTTTATCATGGCCGAGGCTCACGAGTGGGCCGAGTCGATTTGGCTGCGCAAGTGGCGGCGGCCCTTCCCCAAGCTCATCGTGGGCGATGGCGATCGGCCGCTGGTATCCATCCATGTCCCGGCCTACAACGAGCCGCCGGAACTGCTGAAAGAGACCCTCGACGCCCTGGCAGCCCTCGACTATCCCAATTTCGAAGTCCTGGTGATCGATAACAACACCAAGGACCCGGCGGTCTGGGAGCCTGTGGAGGCCTATTGCGCCCAACTGGGGGAACGCTTCCGCTTTTTCCACGTCGATCCCCTGTCGGGTTTCAAGGCCGGTGCCCTGAACTATGCCCTGCGTCAGACCGACCCGGCCGCCGAGGTGGTGGCGGTTATCGACGCTGATTATGTGGTGCATCCCTTGTGGCTGCGGGATCTGGTGCCGGCCTTTCAGGACCCGGCGGTGGCCATCGCCCAGGCGCCCCAGGATTATCGCGACGCCGACCAGAACGCCTTCAAGGCCATGTGCATGGCCGAATATCGCGGCTTCTTCCTGCTGGGCATGATGACGCGCAACGAGCGCAATGCCATCATCCAGCATGGCACCATGACCATGATCCGGCGCTCGGCCCTGGTGGAGATGGACGGCTGGGCCGAGTGGTGCATCACCGAGGACGCGGAACTGGGGCTACGTCTTTTCGAGGCCGGCTACAAGGCGCTCTACATCCCCTTTACCTATGGCCGCGGCCTGATGCCGGACAGCTTCAGCGACTTCAAGAAGCAGCGCTATCGTTGGGCCTATGGGGCGGTGCGCATCCTCGCCCACCATCGGCGGGAATTCCTCGGCACGGTGGCGACCAAGCTCGATGCCGGTCAGCGCTACCACTTCGCCGCGGGCTGGCTGCCCTGGTTCGCCGATGGCTTCAACCTGCTCTTCAACCTGGCCGCCCTGTTTTGGACCGTGGCCATGGTGGGGTTCGAACTCTACGTCACGCCGCCCTACATGACGGTGGCCATGATCCCCTTGGTGCTCTTTGTCTTCAAGGTGACCAAGAGCTTCTTCCTCTATCGGCGCCGGGTGGATGCCACCCTGCGTCAGAGCCTGGCCGCGGCAATAGCGGGCCTGGCCCTGTCCCATACCATCTCGCGGGCCATGATCGCCGGCATGTTCTCGGACAAGCTGGGTTTTTACCGCACCCCCAAGCTGGCCCAGGCACCGGCCCTGATCCGCGCCCTTGCCGACGCCCGCGAGGAAGGGTTCTTTCTCATCGCCTTCTGGCTCGGCGCTATGCTGGTGACCCTGCGTTACGATGCCTACCAACTCGATCTCAAGATCTGGGTGGCGGTCCTCCTGGTCCAGTCCATCCCCTATTTCGCCTCCGTCCTGGTCTCCCTGATCAGTGCCATGCAGTGGCTACCCGCCAGCCTAGTCGGGGTCATGCCCGCCATGAGCGGCCTGGAGGAGGAGGGGGCGCGGGTTGAGGCGATAAAGCAGGTTGGCCTGCCGCAGAGCCCGGGTAAGGCCCCGACTTGAGGAGGCCGTCCGGCGGCCCTTCTTGGGATGGCCGGAGCCCGCGCCCCGAAGGCCGGACCTCGGCGTTGGCGCCGCAGCCCTTAGCGCCGATCCGCGCCAGGCACCAATTGCTGCATCATCTCGACGGGGTTCACCTGGCGCAGGGGTTCACTGCCGCCAAACAGGCCGGACATGCGGCCCATGGACTGGCGCATCTGCTGCATGTCGGCGGCCATCCCGGGTAGGGAGGCGACCTGCTGGCGCATATCCCCCACGTCCCGCGCCAAGGAGGCCATGTCGGTTTGCATCTTGCCCATATTGGCGGACATGGAGCTGATCTCGGTCGTCATCTGGCTGATGTGAAAGGTCATGTCATGCATCAGCTTGACCATGTAAAGAAAGGCCGCGCCGCCCACGAGGACGGCTACCAAGAGGGCCAGGCGGGGCAGGATGGGCTGAGGAGGTTCGGACATGGATGGGTGGTTCCCGTGGTGGGCGGGGTGGTCTTTGAGCCATTGTATACCATCGGTTTTAAGGTTAGATCCGGGCTGGCGACCGAAAAATGCCTATTCCCCCTGTTCCCTTTCCCGAAGCCCTTGAACGCCGCAAGGCCCGTTGGGAGGACTATGGCGATCGCCGCTATCTGCGTCTGACGGACGATTTTCGCGGTTACCCCAAGGGGACTTTAGCCTGGCAGGGCCACATCATCCCCGGCTATCCCCGCATCGGCCGGATCTTCCGCCTGGAACAGGGGCTGGCCCAGCAGTTTGCCGGACCCTTCTGGATGGAGGAGAAGATCGATGGCTTCAATGTCCGCATCTTTTGCTCCGACGGCGAAATGCTGGCCTTGTCGCGGGGCGGTTATGTTTGCCCATTCGCCACCGACCGGGTCCCAGATTTCCTCCCCCTGGCCCTGTTCGAGGCCCATCCCGACCTGGTGCTGTGCGCCGAGCTCGCGGGGCCGGACAATCCCTATACCCAGGGCGGCCCCTCCTTCATCACCCAGGATGTGCGGCTCTTCGTCTTCGACATGATGCGCCTGGGCCAGCCGGGCTTTCTCTCCCAGGCCGAACGCTTGGACCTCTGCGCGGCCTATGACCTGCCGACCGCCCGCGTCTTTGGCCGGTTCACGGCGGCGGACTGGCAGACGGTGCTCGGCGTCGTGGAGCAATTGGACGCCCAGGGGCGGGAGGGCGCGGTCTTCAAGGAGGAAGGACCAGGGGGGCATCGCACCAAGTTCGTGACCGCCTGGTCCGGTATCTATGACATCGGGGTGCGGGCGGAGGATACGGTGGAGTTGCCGGGAGACTTCTTTACGGGCCGCATCCTGCGCCTGGCGCTCTACCTGGACGAGGCAGGGCGGGTGCCTGACGATGCGCTGCTGCGGGATTTGGGCCAGGCCTTTCTGGAGGGGCTGGGGCGCTCGGTGGAACGATTTAAGCGCGATGGCCGTGTCTTTCACGACTTCCGCTGCCGCTTCCGCCACCGGGAGAACGCCATCGCCTTCATGGCCCATCTGAGCGCCATCCTGGGCCATACCCATCTTGCCCAGCGGCGGCTGGAGGAGGAGGGGGGTTATTGGGTGCTGGAGTTCGAGAAGGAGGTGCCCAAGCTCACCGGGCTACTGCATCAGCTCTTCCGTGGCGCCTCGCTCCTGGACTGAAGCTCCTCCGGAACTGCCCGGTACCTCGATCAGCCGTTCCAGGATGGCGCGGAAATTCAGGGGATGGATGACCTCGATGCCGACCTTGTCCGCCCATTTGCGCAGCCCCTCGTCGGCGCACACCAGGGTAGCGTCGAGCTCGAAGGAGAGCAGCAGCACGTCCACGTCCTCCTTGCTATCGAGGATGCCCTGGCGCAGGGCCTCGCGGTAGCGCCCCCGCAGCCGGTTGATGAGCTTGCCGGAGTCGTCCAGCGACTGGGCCGCCTCCTTGGCCGTCTCCTCGGCGATCCGCAGCCCCCGGTCGATGCGATAGCGAACCTCCTCAATGAGTTCGTAGAGGAGGGTGCCCGGGATGGTGATCTCGTGTTTGCGGGGCGAGCGCAGCCGTACCACGGACTCGAAGTCCGCCCCGACCTCGGACAGGTCCTTGATCTTGCCAAGTTCCTCATACACTGAGCCCGGCATGAAGAAGTCGCGCCCGGTGGCCCGCGCCAAACGGCTGAAGACGCGAATGGCCTCCTGGGCATCCGGGCCAAAGGCACGAAAGACGTCGGGATTGGTGAAGAGGCTGGTATCGAGGACAAAGCGATTCATGGTCCTTCGCCTCCCTCTGGTAGTCGACTGGGTGTGGGCCACCCCCGGCCCGAACGCGACGAGGGCCAGGGGATTGCCCGCCTGGCCCCCGTCGCCCCGAGGCTCAGTCCGCCTCGTTGCGCTGGTAGGCGTCCTGGAGTTCCTTCTGGATGTTGGGCGGCACGGCCTCGTAGTGGCTGAGTTCCATGGAGTAGGTGCCTTCACCCCCGGTGATGGACTTGAGGCGGGATTCGTAACCCTCAAGCTCGGCCAGGGGCACTTCGCCGTTGATGACGATCTGACCCATGCTGGTGGCATCGCTGCCCAGGACCCGGCCCCGGCGGCCCGAGAGGTCGCCTGCCAGGTCGCCCATGGCGCTGTTTTGTGCCAGGATGCGGATCTTGACGACGGGCTCCAGAATCACGGGCTTGGCCTTGTCGATGGCCTCGATAAAGGCCTTGCGCCCGGCGGTGGCAAAGGCGATGTCCTTGGAATCGACGGGGTGGAACTTGCCATCGTAGAGGGTGACGCGGATGTCCTGAAGGGGGAAGCCGGCGATGGCGCCCTCGTCCAGGAGCTGGCGCACGCCCTTCTCCACCGAGGGGATGAACTGGTTGGGAATGGCGCCACCCACCACCGCATCCACGAATTCGAAGCCGCCGCCGCGCTCCAGGGGCTCGATGCGCAGAAAGACCTCGCCAAACTGGCCCGCGCCACCGGTCTGTTTCTTGTGGCGATGATGACCCTCGGCCTTGGCGGAGATGGTCTCGCGGTACGGAATGCTCGGCGGGCGGGTATCCACCTCGACATGGAACTGATCGGACAGGCGCCGCAGCAGTACCTTCATGTGCAATTCGCCCAGGCCCCGCATCACCGTCTCGTTGGTCGAGGCGTTGTGCTCGACGTGGAAGCAGGGGTCCTCGGCCTCGAGCTTGTGCAGGGCGTCCGTCAGCTTCTGCTCGTCCCCGCGCTTTTTGGGGGTGATGGCGAGGCCGTAGAGGGGCACCGGGCACTCCATGGAGCGGAGGTGGTGATGGTCCTCGTCGTGGGAGTCGTGGAGCACGGCGTCGAAGTGGACATCGTCCACCCGGGCTATGGCCAGGATGTCGCCCGGCACGCCCTCCTGGACCTCGACCTGCTCGTTCCCCTGGAGCCGGTAGAGGTGGGTGACCTTGATGGGCTTGCGGGCATCGCCAATCAAGAGCTGGCTGTTGGGGGTGATGCGGCCCTGGTGGATGCGGAAGATGCCCAGCTTGCCGCGGAAGGGGTCGTTGATGATCTTAAACACATGAGCCAGGACGTGCAGGTTGGGGTCCGGCTTGATCAACACCGGGGTCAAGCTGGCGCCTTCGCCCTTCATGAAGGCGGGGGGGTTGCCCTCCGAGGGGTTCGGCATGAGACGTACCAGGATCTCCAGCAATTCCGGGATACCGGCGCCGGTCTCGGCGGAAATGTAACAGATGGGGATGAGGTGTCCCTCGCGCAGGGCCTTCTCGAAGGGGTCGTGCAATTGGTCGGGTTGTAGCTCCTGGCCCTGCTCCAGGTAGATTTCCATCAGGGCCTCGTCCACCTCGACCACTTGGTCGATGATGCGGCCGTGGGCCTCGGCGACGTTCGAGAAATCGGTGGGCGAGTCGCTGAGCTGAAAGAAGCAATCGACGACCTCTTTGCCGCCATTCGCCGGCAGATTGATGGGCAGGCATTCGGGGCCAAAGGTGTCCCGGATCTCGGCGGTGAGGCCTTCCAGGTCCACCCCCTCGGCATCGATCTTGTTGACGATGATGAGGCGGCACAACTGGCGATCCTTGGCCACCGTCATCATGCGCTGGGTGATCCGCTCTATCCCCGCTTGGGCATTGATGACCACCGCCGCCGTCTCCACCGCCGGTAACACGGAGACGCTGCGGCCCAGGAAGTCCGGAAAGCCCGGGGTATCGAGCAAATTCACATGCTTGCCATGGGCATTGAAGCTGGTGATGCCGATGTCAAGGGAGTGCCTGTGCTCCTTTTCCAAGGGATCGTAGTCACAGACCGTGGTACCCCTGGCCACGCTACCCGGCGCGGGGATTACCCCCGTCGCGGCGAGCAGGGCCTCGACCAGCGTGGTCTTGCCAGAGCCGGCGTGACCCACCAGGGCAATGTTGCGGACGTCCTCGGCATTGTAATCAGACATGGAGCAAACCTTCCAAGCAGGGTGCGGGGTTGGTGAAAATGGCGCCTCCAGTTGCGGTGGAGGCTACCAGCCGAAGTATATCCTAACCGGCTGGCGGGATGACGATGGCGCTTGCTTAGTCTATAACCAGGCTATAGATGCTCGAAACGACCTTGATGGAGGATGAAATGCGATGAGCCTGACCCTGACTTCAACCGCCTTTGCCGAGGGCGGCGATATCCCGAGACGCCACACCTGCGAGGGTGACAATGCCTCCCCCGATCTGACCTGGAGTGGGGTGCCGGCGGAATGCGAGAGCCTGGTGCTGCTGATCGACGACCCCGACGCCCCCGATCCCCAGGCGCCACGCATGGTCTGGGATCACTGGGTACTCTACAACCTACCACCGGAATGCGAAGGACTCCCGGCCGGCCTGCGTGAAGAGCAACTACCGCCCGGTACCGGCCAGGGGCTGAATAGTTGGGGCCGGATAGGCTATGACGGACCTTGCCCATCCGTTGGTCAGCACCGGTATTTTCATATCCTATACGCCCTGAACACCCGGCTGCCCGATCTGGGTACCCCCAACAAAAACCAACTCCTGGTGGCCATGGAGGGGCATATCCTGGCCAGGACGGAATTGGTGGGGACTTATCGCAAACGGGCCTGAGGCGCGGTTGGCCGCTATTTGTTGCGGATGTAGTTGTAGATATTCAGATAATCCTTCCCCGGGACGTTCCAGGAATAGTCGCTGCGCATGGCGTTCTTCATCAGTTCCCGGAAATGATCGGGGTGATGGTAGTAGCAGGCGATGGCGCGGCCCAGGGCGGATTCCAGGCCCGCCTGGTCGTAGTTCAGGAAGCTGTAGCCGTTGCGCTCGTGGAGGGGGCGCTGGGCATGGTCCTTGTCGAAGACGGTATCGGCCAGGCCGCCCACCGAACGCACCACCGGGATGGTGCCATAGCGTAGGGCGATGAGTTGGGTCAGACCACAGGGCTCGAACTGGCTGGGTACCAGCATCATGTCGGCGCCGGCGTAGATGAGGTGGGAGAGGTCCTCGTCGAAGCCGATCTCCAGGTGGCAGTCGGGACTGTCGTTCAACATCCGTTTCAGCCCCCAGAAATCGGCGTTAATGCCGGCGTCCGGGCTGGAACCGAGCAGCACGAATTGGGCGCCCCGTTCCAGGCCATAGAAGATGGCGTGGCGCACCAGTTCCAGCCCCTTTTGCGGATCAAGACGGCCAATGAAGGCGATGATGGGCTTCTCGTTGTCCGCCAGCAGCAGACGGTGACGCAGGGCGCGCTTGTTGTCGTACTTGGCATCCAGGTTCTCGATGCCATAACGCGTCGGCAGGAGGGGATCGACCTCCGGATTCCAGACGTCGTAGTCGATGCCGTTGACCACGCCACCGTATTTCAAGTGATGGATGTGCAGGGTCGGCTCCAGGCCGAAGCCTTGGCCCTGGTCACGCGTCTCGTAGGCGTAGCGCGGCGATACCGTGGTGGTGAAGTTGGCGTAGACAATGCCGCCCTTGAGGAGATTCAGGGCCTGGGGGTTGTGGTTGTCGCGCAGTCGGTGGTAGTCCATGAAGTAGTCGGGCCGGCGCAGACCCGTGGCCCGCAGCGTCTCCTGGCCGGTGACTCCCTGGTGCTTGAAGTTGTGGATGGTGAGGCAGACGCGGGGATGAGTCATCCCCAGATGCTTGTAGATCTCGAAGAGGAAGACCGGCACCAAAGCCGTCTGCCAGTCGTGGCAGTGAATGACGTCGGGGTGTTTGCCCGATTTGAACAGGAATTCCATGGCCGCGCGGGAAAAGAAGGCGTAGCGCAAGAGGTCGTCCCTGAATCCGTAAATGGCACCCCGGTTGAAGAAGTTGTCCTGGGAGTGGGGCTCGATGAAGAAGCATTTGCGGTCATGCACAAAACCAAAATAGACGGTGCAGTGAATGGCCCCCTCGTACCAGGGCACCCAGAGATCCTGGAAGGCGACATGGAGTTCAAAAATCTGGTCGTAGCGTAGGGTGTCGTACTTGGGCAGGATGATCTCGACATGATTGCCCCGGATGGCCAGCT